>NZ_JBSFMT010000118.1:0-19726 GCF_053599695.1 Streptomyces sp. NPDC000878
CACACCCTCGGATCGCAGGGCATCGTCGATCTGTTCCCCGATGGTGTCGACCGAGCTCTCCGGTTTGATCCCGGACGGCGGAGACAGCGGGTGCGTCACGCACCCCACCCCGGCCGGTCAGCCGACGGCCCCCTTCTCGTTCCAGCCGCTGCTCACCACGGTGGTGTACGCGCCCACCGCGCTCGCCCCGCCGCGATAGAAGCGGACCGTGCCCGCGTCGTCGTTCATGACCGCCCACATGTCCGGGATGCCGTCCAGGTTGACGTCCGGACCGCCCATGAGGAGGCGGATGCTCGATGTCGTCCAGCCGGAGGCCGCGTACTCGGTGTCCGAGCCGTTCAGCGAGCTGGTGGAGACGGCGAGGGAGGCGAGGGAGGTGCCGCCGGCGCCGTCGGACGTGCCGTAGCGGAGCAGGAGACGGCCCGAGGGCAGGCTGCGGTAGAGCAGGTCGACCTCCTCGTCCCCGTTGTGGTCGCCGAGGGAGACCAGGTCGCGGTCGGCCCAGGCGGTGCCCTCGTTCTGGAGGACGGCGCGGGAGAACGTACCGCCCGTGTAGCCGAGGAGGGCCCAGTACTGGTTCCCGGCGAGGGCGAACAGGTCCGGCCGCTTGTCGTTGTCGATGTCGCCGACGGCGAGGATCTGGTCGAGGTCGGCCGGGTCGGGTGCGCCGGAGGGGAGAACGATCTCCGTCTGCCGGGTGATGTCGACGCTGCCGTAGCCGTCGCCCGGGTAGACGTAGAGCTTGCCGTCGGGCATCCGGGCGACGAGGTCCTGGATGCCGTCCCCGGGCAGGAAGTCGCCGTTGTGGGTGATGAGCGCGCCGGTCCAGTAGCTGTCGTACGCGTCGTCCTCCGCGAGGACCGCGCCCTCGTCGTGCGCGGCCGGGAGCGAGGCGTGGATGTCGCCGTTGCTGGGGGCCGGGTAGAGGCGCAGGTCGTCGAACTGGTCGATGACGAACAGGTCGGGCTTGGCGTCGCCGGTGACATCGCCGGGCGCGTCGGCGGTGTCGCGCGGCTTGACGTAGAACACGTACTTGAAGGCCTCAGAGACGTTGGAGGCGGCGTCCACGGCCCGTACGTACAGCACGTTGGGCCCGGCGGAGGGCGGGGTCAGCGTGGCCGTGGCCAACCGCAAGACCGGTGACCTGTGCTGGGGTTCGGACAACGTCACCCTCGCCCTCGGCTGCATCACCTGGGCAACGGTGACGCGGACGGCGAGTACTGGAAGGTCACCACTCGCGACGGCGCGGTGTATTACTTCGGCAAGCACAAGCTGACGTCCACCGAGACCAAGACGACCGACTCCGTACTGACGGTGCCGGTGGCCGGTAACCAGTCCGGCGAGCCCTGCCACGCCACGGCGTTCGCCGACTCCGTGCGCACAGGCCTGGCGCTGGAACCGCGACTACGTCGTGGACCCCCAAGGCAACGCTATGACCCTGTGGTGGGACAAGGACACCAACTACTACGCCAAGAACGTCAACGACCCGGGAATGAATTCCCGGGCTTGCGGCTCGTGATCACCACTGGCGGTGATGGGTCCGGCCGCGTCCAGGACTCACGCGATGGGCGTGAGTTCAGGGGCCGCTGACTGGGCCCCGCAGACCCACGCCATCCACCCGCGGTGGGCGATGTTGTGGGACGAGTTGTGGTCCGCGTGATCAACGAATCCGCAGGACCGGCAGGCGAACCAGGCTTGTGAGGGCCGGTTGCCGCGTTCGGTGTGATGACATTGGGAGCATTCCTGGCTGGTGTAGGCCGGATCGACGTACACCACCGGCACCCCGGCCTTCTTCGCCTTGTAGGCGATGAAGGCGCCGAGTTGCGCGAAGGTCCAGGAGTGGAGCGTGGTGCGTTGGGGCTTTCTCAGCCGGGCCCGCTCGCGAATGCCCTTCAGGTCTTCCAGGGCTACTCCGCGACCGGTGCGTTGAGCCTCCGCCACGATCCGTTTCGAAATCTTGTGGTTGATGTCCTTGTTACGGCGGGCCTCTTTACCCGCGTACTTCCTTGCCCGCCGCTTGGCCGACTTGGTCTGCTTCTGCTGGAGCTTGCGTCGTAGCTTGCGGTCGTTCTCCCGTTTCCGGTTGATCCGGCGCCCGCAGTGGCGTTCGCCGTCGCTCGTGGCTGCGATGTTCACGATGCCGAGGTCCACGCCGAGGAAGGCGACCGGGTGGGTGTTCAGCGCGGCCTCGGGGATCTCGCAAGTCGCGATCAGGTACCACTTCCCGCCCTGGTGCACTAGGTCGGACTCGCCCTGGCGGTGCCGGGCCAGGACCTCCAGCTGTTCAGCCTGTCCGGTGAAGGCGAGGTTTTTCATCCGGCCCGTCGTGGTCCAGATCGACACGGTGCGGGCCTCGTGCTGCCAGGACAGCATCCGGTCGTCGTAGGGCTGGGCGGCCTGCGGGCGAAAGGCGACCGGTTTCCCCGAGGCGTGGGTGTGGCGTTTCGATCCCGGCTTGCCGTACCGGCCGGCCCGCAGATTCGCGGTCAGGGTGGTGTAGGCGTCGCAGGTCTTCTTGATCGAGTGCTGGGCGGCCTGCGCCCCCAGCCCCCACCGGGTCTTGATGCCCTGGTAGGCCAGCTTTCGCAGGGCCAGGTTCTTGCGCGCGCCCTCCTCGAAGGCGACAGACGCGGCCCACGTGGCGGCCTCGTTGCAGGCCGTCAGCGTCGCCTCAAGTGCCGCTGCCTGCCTGGGCGTCGGCAGCAGCCTGACCCGCACCACCAGCTTCATGACGCCGACCCTAATCCTCCGGGAATACCATCCGCCCCACCGCGAACATCCTCAACACGATCAAGCGACCGGTCGCACACATGTACACCTCACGCTCTTCTTTCCGGCTCCGCCGGACACCGATACGGGCGCTCCGTACCCCGAAGACGAAGCTGCTGCGACGGTCCGCGCCACAGCCACGGGATGCGATTCCTCCCGGGCATGAACGCCCGGGGTTCCTCGCAAGATCAGGCTGAAGTTCGGGAAGCCGGTCGCCTACGACCGCGACGCCCACCTCACCCGCATCGACTACGGCCAGCGCTCCAACTCCCTCTTCACCGCCGAGCCGATCGCCCGCGTGACCTTCGCGGTCGACGAGCGCTGCTACAAAGAGGACGCCATCCTCTGCACCGAGGGCAACTTCACCTCGGGCCAGTGGTCGAAGACCCACATCTGGTACGACACCCCGACCGACCTGTACTGCTCGGGAGCGAGCGGCAAGGAGTGCTTCGTACCGGTGCCGACGTTCTGGTCGCGCAAGCGCCTGGCGCAGGTCACTACCTTCGCGCAGCGCACCCAGGGCTCGACCGAACTCTCGAAGGTCGACTCCTGGTCCCTCCAGCAGTCGCTGCCCGCCGAGCGCACCGACGAGGGCACCGCCCTGTGGCTGGAGTCCATCACCCGCACGGGCTTCGGCGCCGACGGCACAGCACTGCCGCTGAACCCGGTGACGTTCGTCGCCAACACCGAGTCCATGCCCAACCGGGTCAAGGAGGGCGCGAACGACCCGGCGCCGACCTTCGACCGGCTGCGCATCGAACGGATCGTGAGCGAGTACGGCGGCGAGACCCTTGTCGACTACTCCGAACCCGTTGACGAGTGCGCCTCCGGCAGCGGCTTCCCCAAGCCCGAGGAGAACACCGGGCTGTGCTTCCCCGCGTACTGGCACCCTGACCCGGACAAGGCCGACGAGAACATCGACTGGTTCAACAAGTACGTCGTCACCAACGTCCAGGAACTGCCCGCCATGACGGGTGTCCCGACGATGACGACCTCCTACGAGTACCCGGGCGACGGCGCCTGGGGCCTGAACCAGGCGGAGTTCTCCAAGAAGAAGACCCGCACCTACGACCAGTGGCGCGGCTTCTCCGTCGTCCGCACGACCGGCGGCGCGGACAACACCGAGCAGTACGTCGGCACCGAGCGCTCGATGACCGAGACCCGCTACTTCCGCGGCATGGACGGCGACCCGCTGCCGGACGGTACGACCCGTTCGGTCGAAGTCAAGGACTACGCCGGCGCGTTGATCGCCGCGGACAAGCTGCCCTACGCCGGCCGCGTCGCGGAGACGATGACGTACACGAAGTACGGCGGCGACCTGTTGACCCGCTCCGTGGACCGTCCGACGTACACGGTGCTGGCCACCCGTACCCGCGACGGCGGCATCCCTCCGCTCAGGGCGTACCGGGTCCTGGACGACCGCAGCTTCTCGGTGACGCGGTCGTCCAGGACCGGTGACGACCTCCGTGAGTGGCGGACCGTCAGGACCTCCTCGACGTACGACGAGTACGGCCTGCCCGTGCGGGTGGAGTCCGAGGGCGACACGGGCCGGACGGGCGACGAGTCGTGCACCGTCTCGTCGTACGTCCACAACACCACCGACTGGCTGATCGGCCTGCCCCTTCAGTCGCGGACCACCCCGGGCACCTGCGCCGCCGCGGCCACGGCGACCGACGCCGACCTGATCGCCGGCTCACGCGTCGCCTACGACGACGGCGACTACGAAGCCACCCCGACCGGCGGCCTCGCGACCACCACCTGGGACATCGACGGGAACGGCGCCTGGAGCCGGCGCGGCACGCTCACCTACGACGACTTCGGCCGCGTGGAGTCCACCACCGACGCCCTGGGCTACACCGACACGACCACGTACACGCCCGGGACGGGCCAGGTGTACTCGGTCACCACGGCCAACGAACTCGGCCACGAGGAGACGACGGTCGTCGACCCGGCCCGTGGCACCTCCCTGAAGGAGACCGACACCAACGGCCACTACAGCGCGTTCGCCTACGACGCGCTGGGCCGCACGACGGCCGGCTGGAGCGACGCCACACAGACCACGTCCACCAAGCCCCTGGTGAAGTTCGCCTACAACACCACGGCCGGTGATCCGGTGTCCGTGGTCACCTCCGCGCTCAACGACCGTGGTGTGTACGAGGATTCAGTGGTCCTCTACGACGGCCTGGGCCGCGAGCGGCAGCGGCAGGAGCCCGCGGTCGGCAAGGGCCGCCTGATCACCGACACCCACTACAGCGCGAACGGCACGATCGAGCGCACGGACAACGCCTACTACGCGCCGGGCGACCCGAGGACGGTGATGTTCGACGTCGACTCCGACTTCCGCATCCCCAACGCCACGCTGTACGCGTACGACGGCCTGGGCCGGACCCTGTCCGAGACCCCCTACGAGGCGGGAACCACCAGGCCCGAGAAGTCGACCCGCTACGAGTACGGCTACGACTACTCCACGGTCATCGAACCGACCGGCGCCGCCGCGCAGCGCAGTTACAGCGACGCCCTCGGCCGCACGGTCCGCGTGGACACCTTCACCGACGGCCTGCGCTCGGCCTACCGCGCCACGGAGTACGCGTTCGACGAGCGCGGCGACCAGGTCGGCGCGACCGACAGCCAGGGCAACACCTGGTCGTGGACGTACGACGCCCGGGGCCGCCAACTCACGGCGACGGACCCGGACACCGGCACGACCTCGACCACGTACGACGTCCTGGACCGCCCGGTGACGACGACCGACGCGCGCGGCGTGAAGGTCTGGACGGGCTACGACGAACTGTCGCGCCCGACCGCGCAGCACCTGAACTCGTCCACCGGCGCGAAGCTGACCGAGACGACCTACGACGGACTGATCGGCGCCGCCGGCCTCCCCTCGAAGTCGACCCGCTACACCGACGGCCTCCCCTACACCACGGAGGTGTTGGGCTACACCGACGACTACCAGCCCAAGGGCACCCGGCTCACGCTGCCGCCGCTGGTGGCGCAGGAGCACGGCTTGCTCGATGTGTACGCGTACACGTACGAGTACTCGCGCATGGGCCAGCTCACCTCGGTGACCCTGCCGAAGGCGGGCACGCTGGACTCGGAGCAGGTCGTCACCCGCTACAACGCGGACGGCCTGCCGGTCTCCACGTCCGGCCTGGACTGGTACACGGCGGAGACCGACTACAGCCCCTACGGCGAGGTCCTGCGCACGGTCACCGGCGAGATGCCGACCAGGGTGTGGACCACGAATCTGTACGACGAGAGCACGGGCGAACTCACCCGCTCGATAGTCGACCGCGAGTCCATCACGGACACGACGGGTGTGGCGGGCCACCGCGTCAACAACCGCACGTACGCCTACGACAACGCGGGCAACGTCACGAAGACCGAGGACACGGTCGACTCGGTGACGGACCGTCAGTGCTTCACGTACGACGTGATCGGCCAGCTCACGCGGGCATGGACGGCGAGCGACACGGGGTGCGCCACGGCGACGGACGGCACGCCGACGGGGGTCACGGCGGGCGCGCGGGGCGACGGGTACCACAAGTCGTACAAGTACGACGAGGCCGGCAACCGCGAGAAGCTGGTGGAGTACGACCCGGCCGGGGACGTGACGAAGAACGCGACGACGACGTACACGTACGGCAAGGCGGACGGCTCCCAGCCGCACACGCTGACCGGTATGTCGCACACGGTGGGCTCGGCTCCGCAGGTCACCGAGGCGGCGACGCTGACGTACGACGCGACGGGCAACACGGAGACCCGTACGTACGGAGGCGACGAACAGGCCCTGTCCTGGACGTGGGACGGGCAGGTCGAGAAGGTCACCGGCTTCGGCGAGAACGGGTCCGGGGCGTGGGTGGGGCTGGCGGGCAAGTGCCTGGACGTGCAGTCGGGCGCGACGGCGACGGGCACGCCGGTCCAGTTGTACGACTGCAACGGCACGAAGGCGCAGAAGTTCCGCATCGACGCGGCGGCGGGTTCGTCGGACGCGTCGACGGGTGCGCTGAAGGTGCTGGGCAAGTGCGTGATCCCGTCCGGGGGCGGGACGGCGAACGGCACGGCGGCGGTGCTCGCGACCTGCGACGGCAGCGCCGGCCAGCAGTGGACGACGCTGTCGGCGGGCGACAAGCTCAAGCACGTCTCGTCGGGGAAGTGCCTGGACGTCCCGTCCTCCAACTCGGCGTCGGGCACGGACCTCCAGCTGTACACCTGCGACACGGACGGCCAGGCCCAGACCTGGGCACCGGCCAACGAGACGACGTACGTCTACGGCCCCGGCGGCGAGCGGCTGATGGCGCTGAGCGCCGCGGAGAGTGTCCTCTACCTGGGCGACACGACGGTGGCGCGGACGGCGAGCGGGACGGCCGCCTACACGGAGCGCTATTACGCCCAGCCAGGCGCTCCGGCGGTGATGCGACACGCGCAGGGCAGCGCCACGACGTCTACGTTGCACGCACAGATCACCGACCAGAACGGCACGGCGTACGCGGATGTCGCCCTGGCGGCGGGCAACGCGGTGGTCTTCTCGCGCACGGATCCGTTCGGGGTGCAGCGGGGTGCGGAGTCCAACGGGTGGCGCTCGCACCAGGGTTACATCGGCGGCGACGACGACGCGTCGAGCGGGCTGGTGCATCTGGGCGCACGGGAGTACGACCCGTCGACGGGTCGGTTCCTGTCGGCGGACCCGGTGCTGGATCTGGCTGATCCGGTGCAGATGAACGGGTACGTGTATTGCGAGAACAATCCGGTTACCTACGCCGACCCCTCGGGGCTGATGTCTCGGGCGGACGGGGGCGGGGGTGGCGGCACCGGAGGGTATTACGGTCCGACCGCCTCGGAGGTCGCGGAGGCACGCGAGACGGTCGACACGACGGTGTCGCAGGTCGTCGTGTCGATGGGCGGCGAGATGCTGAAGGAGTTCGTGGGCTGGAAGGAGATCAAGAGCTGCTTCACGCGGGGTGATCTCTGGTCCTGCGGCGAGGTGATCATCTCGGCCATCCCGTACGGCAAGTTGGGGAAGATCCCCTCGGTAGTGAGGATGGTCGACAAGATCACCAAGGCGATCATCGGACTGCGCGCCGCGAAGGCCAAGGCCCGCATGGTCATCGCGGCGGCGGAGAAGGCCGCGGAACTGGCTCGCAAGGCGGAGAAACAGGCGAAGGCGGCGGCGCTGAAGGCGGCGCAGGCGGCGAAGAAGAGGGCGCAGGAGGCGGTTACCAGAGCCACGAAGGCGGCGTCGAAGAAGACGGGCAACGCGGTCCAGAAGACCCAGAAGGCCGTGGCGAAGGTCAAGGAGACGGTCAGAACCGGGGCCCAGAAGATCCGGGACAGCATCGGCCGCAAGGGCGAGTGCAACAGCTTCTTCCCCGGCACGCCGGTGCTGATGGCCGACGGCAAGGCCAAACCGATCGAGGACGTCAAGAACGGTGACAAGGTCGTCGCCACCGACCCCGAAACCGGCGAGACGGCCGTGGAGACGGTCACCGCCGAGATCAAGGGCGAGGGCATCAAGAATCTTGTCAAGGTGACCCTTGACACCGACGGTGACAAGGGCGACGCCATTGCCTCGCTGACCGCGACCGACGGTCACCCCATTTGGGTTCCGGAATTCGGCGACTGGATCGACGCCACCGACCTGTACTCCGGCCAGTGGCTCCAGACCAGTGCCGGCACCCATGTCCAGATCACGGCAATCGAGCGCTGGACCGCCCAGCAGGCCACCGTCCACAACCTCACTGTCAGCGACCTCCACACGTACTACGTGCTGGCGGGGGCAACACCGGTTTTGGTGCACAATGCTGACGCGGGTTGCGCCAACAAGCTCAGGAATGCCCTCAATGCTGCTGGTGACTTGGAACCGGCAACGCCTCACTCCCCGCACCATATTGTGGCAGGAAATTCGCCGAAAGCCGCTCCTGCAAGGGCGCAGCTGGATAGATTCGGAATCGGCGTGAACGACGCCGAGAATGGTGTCTGGCTGCCGAGGAGCAGTTCATCTCCCAACCCGAATGGGCTGTCGGTGCACTCGAAGGTTCACACAAATGACTACTATGCCTACGTGAATAACTTGATGAGTGGAGCCAGGAATAGGAGTGAAGCGCTTGACGTCATAGGCCACGTCAAGCGGCAGCTGCAAGGCGGCCACTGGCCGTAGGTCGAAAGTGCCCGTCCGCTGAGGGGTAGGGAGGCGGGTACTGGGCAGGGTGCGTTCCGCTGGACTCGAAAGGTAATCATGTCTAGGAAGCAGCAGGTAGATTCGGCGGAAGGCGTCGCACGCCGACTCGTCGAGGAGATGGGTGGCTTCGACCCGTCACTCTCGGGGTTGACTCGGCTGGTGAAGCGATTTTCGGCGATCGAGTTTGAGGTGCCAGAACTTCCCGACGCGGACGGATACCTCTTCCAGTACGGCGAGGTCAACTGGTTCCCGGAGCCCACCTTCGCTCTCGGCATTGTTCGACAGCTTGAAGTTGTTGACGCGGCTGGCGAGCATGAGTCTTATGTTCAAGTGCAATTCGAATTCAGGTACCCTTTGGATAGCGACCTCGATTCTGTAGGAAACCATTCGGAGTGGTGGTTCCCTGGCGGTGAAGTCTCGTTCGATAGTTGGTTGGATTCCGTGGATCGAGCTGAAATTTTGAATCGTCTGGCCGCGAAAACTCCCCGTGATTTCGCGATCTGGCAAGAGACGGTTTAGCTGTGACCCACACAGTGGCTGGCTCTCGCGGTCACGTGAGGACGTTCCGGTACGGAGCATTGAGGCTGAGTGACAGAACACGCGCTGCCTTGAAGTTATCGCCTTTCGGTAGGGCCTGATCCAGAGAATGGCGGACTAATCGGCTCGGCGGCGCCTGGAGTCGGGAAGTGGTCAAAATATGACCTCCGAGGAACGGAAGCTGATCCTGTTGTTGGTCACCTATCCCGGGTCTGGACGCGAGGGATCCCCGGAAGTGGTGCTTCGTCACTTCGGTACCGACGATGGAAGTGCTCTGGGTCTCCGCCTCCTGCGCGATTCCCTGGATCGGCGGGACGGGATCGACGTCGAGTTGGCACTCATCGTGGGCGCCACATTCGGTGTGACGGAGGACTATGTCGATCTGCTGGTGCAGTTGTCCGCCGCCAACTGGCATCAAAGTCACGAGGACATCGTGTCAGCCTTGGCCAAGCTGCGTACGCCCCGTGGCATTGAGGCCCTCTACCAGGCGACGCAATGGGTCCCCGAGTACCTCGATTACGACGACAGCCGAGCATTGGCGACGAAGGCGATCTGGGGCCTGGCCCCACTCCGGGACCTGGGGCGAGGGAAGCACTAACTCGGCTGCTCGACTCGGGCGACGACATTGTGAGGGAACAGGCGGAAGCCCGGCTCGGCGGCCGGAGGTAGTAGGGGCGGCTTCAAGATTTGGGGATGAATGAGGGGTTGGCGGTGAGCGAACAGGCCGCGCAACTCTCAGATGCGTGTCAAGGCTGCGGTGTCCTCTGTACAGGATGGGCGGTGCAGTTGACCAGGGAGGGGCGGCTTCGGTGGGAGGTCGAGTGGGAGTGCGATGCTTGCGGAACCATTTCGCATGACGGGGAATGGGGTTCAGCTCCGCCAGAGGTACGCAATGTAATTTTGGCG
Organism: Streptomyces sp. NPDC000878; assembly: GCF_053599695.1. Taxonomy (NCBI): domain Bacteria; kingdom Bacillati; phylum Actinomycetota; class Actinomycetes; order Kitasatosporales; family Streptomycetaceae; genus Streptomyces; species Streptomyces sp. NPDC000878. The sequence goes on from NZ_JBSFMT010000118.1 coordinate 10,391, forward strand.
CAGCATGGCTACTACTGCCTGCAATTGGCGGATAGAGAGTCTCGTGGTGGGGTAATCCTGAAGGCGTTTCGCGACGCATTCGACCTGGCCATTCGGCAGGCCCAGGAATCGGCGAGCAAGTTGAAGAAATCTGGGTATGAAGGCACGTATGTGGAGACACATTTCCTCTCCGAGCTATTGCAAGGAGAGGGAGTCGTCACGGTGTTGCGCCCCGGCGCCTGTGCTTGAATTCACCGGTCTCTTCCGAGGGATATTCCATCCCGGCCGTAGAGGCGGATTCAAGATTTGGGGATGATGAGGTGCGATGAACCTCCAAGATGTTGTTCGCGATCTGGACCAGCTCTCCAAGAGAAGGGACGATCTATATCCCCCAGGACGATGTGATTTTCGACGGAAGCACACTTGCCTTGGTTGTGTCGCCCGAGGCGGCGCCAGCGACTGGTTGGCGATACCTGCTTGAGGTGTTTATCGCCCGAGATGTCCTAGAGGTTTGGTCGTCCTGGCGAGGCGATAGAGCCCCGTCTATAGACGAGGCGTGTGAGGCGATCATCTACTACGCAGATAACGACGCGTATCAGGAGGACTAGTGGGCGTTGCGGACGAGGGTATGAATCTCTCCATCATGCTCGACGGAATGCCAGATGCTGGGGCGCAGGACCTAGCGGACCTGCTCATGCCAGGAAGCGAGCCAGTCGGCAACCGAGGTGGCATTGTGGCCTCGACCTGGCCGAACAATCCGTATGACCGACAGTAGTTCCTATGCGAGCCACCCGGAATACCTTCCGGACTTCATGAACGACCCCCGCGACGATGATGGTCGCCAGGTTGTGAAGTTGGATCTCGCTGAGAACCGTGAACTGACGGCAGCGAGCCTGAGCAGGTTTCCGGCCGCCAGGGGCGACGTAATCGACTTCGAATCCATTTCGTACGAAGACCGTGTCTGGTGGGACGACGAGGAGCATTGGACGAGGATGGCGACAGAACTGCTTTCCTCGTACGTACAGCGGGGGGAGCGGATCGCCATCATCTGGGGAAATTATCTGATGCCGACCGTGACCATGCCTGCAGATGTCGCAGTGCGACACGCGCAGGACATCCTGGACGCCGGGCCACACTTCTGGATCCACCCGCTTGGTGGTTCGGTGCTCATTGAATGCCTGATGGATGGGCAGGTGACGGTCGCGACGATTCCGTCCCCTTAGTGCTGCATCCGATCGTTCACGTGACGTGATGATGATTGGACTCGTTGGTGGTGGATGGGCAAGGCGATTGCAAAGTTCATTGATCGTGCGTTGACGGGTCAGTCGCTGATGGCGCAACGGAGAAAGTGGACGCAGTACATAATTAAGAGTTCTGGTATAGGTCGCCGCACTCGTAGCGGCGCCTTCGTAACCCTGGTTCTTCCCTTCGCGCTGGTCGCCGGATGTGGGAACTCCAGCGGTTCCGGCGGCGAGAGCGGCGCAAGCGCAGGGGGCCGAGACTGCCGACTCCGCTGCGAGTACCCCGAGTTCTCCGAGTGCGTCCGAGGCGCGGGCCGCCGCTGAGTTGGACAAGCTGGCCCTGGCGGAGAGTGACCTAAGGGGGTTTGCCGTCAGGAAGCTCGCAGCGGTCGAGGTGCACACGCAGCATGACGTGCGTACGGCCGAGGAGGACTGCGCTCCGCTCAGCCAGGCCGAGTTCGGGGTGGCCATGGGGGACCCGGTGGCCACCGAGCAGCGCCGGGTGACGTCCGAATTCGATGACGACGTGATTGCTGCTGCGGGCTCCGAGGAGGAGTTGGAGGCGGCATTCGCGATCACCAGCACCATGGTGACCCTTGCTTCGTGCGACAGCCCGGACCAGGCCCAAGCGGTACTCGAGGCGCTCAGGAGCGGACTCGCCGCGTGTGACGGCGGGTTCTCGTCGCTGGGCGTCGACAAGGTGAGTGTGGACACCGCGCCGAAAGCGGGGGATGAGGCCGTCGCGTTCACCGTGACACCCGGTCAGGACGACGTTCAGGTGGGCCCGACGAAGGCCGTGGTCTTCCGGCATGGCAGCACCATTGCCCAGTTCGGCACCGAAGACCCTTCCGCCACCGGACCCACCGACGACTTCGACTTTCCGACCGCACTGATCGAGGCGCAGGAAGCGAAACTGGGCTGACGGTTCACAGCCGGAATCGAACCCTCCAAATGGCAGTGCGACGATGTCGGCCTCGTTTTGGTTGCGTGATTGCGGGTTTTTTTGTGTCGCGCGGGTGGTTTCGGTCATGGAGTTCGATGTGGCTTTTCGGGTACTTTATGCCGAAGTTGACTTGGGTGGGAGGTGTAGCTATTGCCCAACTTCTCTCTATTCTGGGCGGTATGTGGATTTCCCGGGTCGGGTCAACCAAGGCTCGATTTCAGACGACCGATCACAGTGTCATTGCGATCGGATATCGGCTGGCACCCCTGTGAACTCCCGCTGTTTTCTGCTGCGTAAAGTGCGGATAAAGCGATGGCGCTTCGCTGGATACCGCAAGGGTGGCCGTGAGGTGTCATCGGTGCTTCTTTGAAAGTGAGAGTTTTCGACGTGAGATCCACCGTTGTTCGCCGTACCGCCCTCGCCGCCTCCGCCGCTGCCCTGGCGCTCCTCGTCACCGCCTGTGGTGGTTCGTCCGACGGCGACAGTGGCAGCGACAAGGTCGGCAGTGACGGCGAGAGCACCCAGGCCGGAAAGACCGCCACCGCCAAGGCGCTCACCGCCGCCGAGTTGACGAAGGTCGCCCTCGTGCAGGTCGACGTCAAGAGCGGGACGCTCGCCGAGAAGGTGCCGGCGAAGGACGACATCGCGCCGGCCAAGGTGACGTCGGAGGACGCGGCCTGCGCGCCGCTCGCGTACCTCCAGGCCGGCAGCTATGTCGGTGAGCCGGCGGCCACGGTGAAGCGGGCCTGGAAGGGCGAGGCCGTGAAGCCTGCCGCGGGGGCGAGTGACGAGGACCAGTTCCTCGCCGCTCTCGACCTGGAGCAGGCCATCATCACGCTGGCTTCCTACGAGGACGGCGGAGCCGAGCAGGCGATGAAGGACCTGAGTACGGCCGCCGAGAAGTGCGCTGCCGGTTTCTCCTACACGGTGGCCGGTACGGCGACCAAGGCCGCGAAGGTGGTCACGACCACGGCGCCCGAGGGAGCGGACGAGGCGCTTGCCCTGACCGTGAGCGTGAACGCCGATGGCGTGAAGGCGCCGATGAAGGCCGTGATCCTCCGCAAGGGCGCCACCGTCGTCTACATCCCTGCCGTCAACTTCGCCGCGGCGGCCACCGGCAAGGACTACGACTTCCCCACGGAGATCGTCGACGCGCAGCTGGCCAAGCTCAGCTGATCCGCTTCGATTCGCTCTGCTCTGCCCTGCTCTGATCCGGTTCCCGCCGAGGGCCCTCGTACCCCGGCGGGAATTTCCGATATCGGGCACGCGGTGCACGGGTGCGGCGCTTGTTCGATCGTAGGCTGCGGGACATGTGCGGAATCGTGGGTTACGTGGGGTCGCAGTCGGCTCTCGACGTCGTGATGGCCGGGCTGAAGCGGCTGGAGTACCGGGGGTACGACTCGGCCGGTGTGGCTGTGCTCGCGGATGGTGGGCTGGCCGGCGCCAAGAAGGCCGGGAAGCTCGTCAATCTGGAGAAGCAGCTCGTCGAGCGGCCGTTGCCGAGCGGGGGCACGGGCATCGGGCACACCCGGTGGGCCACCCACGGCGGGCCCACCGACGCCAACGCCCATCCGCATCTCGACAACGCCGGACGCGTCGCCGTCGTCCACAACGGGATCATCGAGAACTTCGCCGCGCTGCGGGGCGAGTTGGCCGAGCGCGGGCACGAACTCGCCTCCGAGACCGACACCGAGGTCGTCGCGCATCTGCTCGCCGAGGAGTTCTCCGCGTGTGCCGATCTCGCTGAGGCCATGCGGCTCGTCTGCCGGCGGCTCGAAGGTGCGTTCACGCTGGTCGCCGTGCATGCCGACGAGCCGGACGTAGTCGTCGGGGCGCGGCGGAACTCGCCGCTCGTGGTGGGCGTTGGAGAGGGCGAGGCCTTTCTCGCCTCGGACGTCGCCGCGTTCATCGCCCACACGCGGTCGGCGATCGAGCTGGGGCAGGACCAGGTGGTGGAGCTGCGCCGGGACGGGGTCACGGTGACCGGCTTCGACGGCAGTCCGGGGGACGCGCGGTCGTATCACGTCGACTGGGATGTGTCGGCCGCGGAAAAGGGGGGCTATGACTACTTCATGCTCAAGGAGATCGCCGAGCAGCCCAAGGCTGTCGCCGATACCTTGCTCGGGCGTATCGACGCGGCCGGCTCACTGACGCTGGACGAGGTGCGGATTCCCGCGAGTGCGTTGCGGGAGGTCGAGAAGGTCGTGGTGGTGGCGTGCGGTACGGCTTTTCACGCCGGACTCATCGCCAAGTACGCCATCGAGCACTGGACGCGCATTCCGTGCGAGGTGGAGTTGGCGAGCGAGTTCCGGTACCGGGATCCGATTCTCGACGCGCGGACCCTCGTCATCGCCATCTCTCAATCCGGCGAGACCATGGACACCCTGATGGCACTGCGGCACGCCCGCGAGCAGGGTGCCAAGGTGCTGGCCATCTGCAACACCAACGGCTCGACGATTCCGCGCGAGTCGGACGCGGTGCTGTACACGCATGCGGGGCCCGAGGTCGCCGTCGCGTCGACCAAGGCGTTCCTCACGCAGTTGGTGGCTTGCTATCTGGTCGCCCTGTACCTGGGCCAGGTGCGCGGTACCAAGTGGGGCGACGAGATCCGGGCCGTCGTACGTGACTTGGCGGCGATTTCCGGTGCGGTCGAGCGCGTACTGGAGACCATGGAGCCCGTGCGCGAGCTGGCACGTTCGCTCGCCGACAAGAACACGGTGCTGTTCCTGGGGCGGCACGTGGGATACCCGGTGGCTCTCGAAGGCGCGCTCAAGCTGAAGGAGTTGGCGTACATGCACGCCGAGGGCTTCGCGGCGGGCGAGCTGAAGCACGGGCCGATCGCGCTGATCGAGGACGACGTGCCGGTGGTTGTCGTGGTGCCCTCGGCTCGGGGGCGGTCCGTCCTCCACGACAAGATCGTGTCCAACATCCAGGAGATCCGGGCCCGGGGTGCGCGCACGATCGTCATCGCGGAGGAGGGCGACGAGGCGGTGGTGCCGTACGCGGACCACCTGATTCGCATTCCGGCGACACCGACGTTGCTTCAGCCGCTGGTGGCCACGGTGCCGTTGCAGGTGTTCGCCTGTGAGCTGGCGACGGCTCGGGGCAACGAGGTGGATCAGCCTCGGAACCTGGCGAAGTCGGTGACGGTGGAGTGAATCGACTTCAGGGTGTCCAGGAAGGAGGCGAAGGCTTCCGTCTGGAAGGTGAGGGTGCGGGTGGCCGGCGCCTTGGAGTCGCGGATGGCTATGTGGATGGGGGAGTTGGCGATCTCCACACAGTTGTTGCCGTCTCCCTCGCCTGAGTAGGACGACTTCCGCCAGTTGTCCATGGAGACCTCACAGCTCTTGCGCCAGCTTGTGGATGAAATCCCGCGACCGCTCGGGAGCGAGTGATACAGCCTCCACTTTACGGAAGCGCGTTCGATAGGTGTTGAGCTGAGCCTCGGAATCGATCAGGACCGTTCCGTGGGGAGCGTCGCGCACCACCGTGTCGAGTCTGGCCAGCGAGCCGCCCACGTACGTCATCGTGCTGGAGGCTCTGGTGAAGCCGTCCAGGTCGAAGGGGATGACGCGCAAGGTGATGTGGTCCTCTTCGGAGAGCTTGAGGAGCCGGACGAGTTGAGCCTTTGAAGCGGCCCGGTCGCTGACTCGAATCCGAAGCGCCGACTCATGGACCACGGCTTCGTAGGGGGTGGTCGCCTCCTGGCGCGTCATCCGGTGCCTAATGCGCAACTCAAGCTCGTCGTGGGTGAGTTCGGGCAGCCTGGACGAGAAGACGGCACGCGCGTAGTCCTCCGTTTGTAGGAGGCCCGGCACGTAGAGGATCGCTACCTCGTGCAGGAAGGTGGCGTGGTGGTCCAGTTCGGCGAGGTCCAGGAACGGCGTGGGCAGCAGACCCCGGTAGGCCTCCCACCAGCCGCGTGTTCGGTCCGTGGCCATCGCGACCAGGGCGTCGACGAACTCGGCGTCTGTGCAGGCGTAATGGGAGGCGAGTCGTCGCAGCCGCTCCTCACTCACGCCCGTGAGTCCGGATTCGATGTGGCTGATCTGAACCCTGTTTGCCCCGAGGAGCGTTGCTGCCTGGACGGCGGTGAGGCCTGCCGCCTCGCGGAGCTTGCGCAGTTCGGCCCCCAGCCGGATCTGTCGTGCTGTTGGCTCACGCCTTTGGACCATGGGGTGTTGTTCCTTCTTTCGGGGGCGGATCACGCGATCGGCTTGCCGTGGGTAACAGGTTACCCCTACCGTCGGTGACGCGACGCGCACTCTGCGACACGCCTGGACCCCACCACCGAACGGGAGTTGACGCATGCCCGAAACCGAGAAAGAGGCCGAGCCCGAGTCCTGGGAGTACTCCCTGTACATCCCCAGCGACCTCCGAGCCGTCACCGTCAGCCGCCGCACCCTCCGCCTGATCCTGACCATGCACGGGCTCATCGGCCTCGTCGACGTCGCCGAACTCCTCGCCAGTGAGCTGGTGTCCAACGCGGTACGGCACACCGAGGGGCCCGCCGCCCTGCGCGTCCGCTGGTCCGCCGGCGTCCTGCGAATCGGGGCCTGGGACGCGGACCCCCGACCGCCTCAGCCGCCCCAGGAGTTGGGGCAGTTCGTCGAGCTGGAGTCGGAGGACGGGCGTGGGCTGGGGATGGTGGTGGCCTGCGCCGATCTGTGGGGGTGGCAGCCGTTGAGCCGGTTCGGGAACCGAGGCAAATTCGTGTGGTGCGAGCTGCGGGCCGCCGCGTGATGCACCCGAACCGAGAGCTGCGTCTGCGCCCGGAACTGGAAGAGGAAGTCTCCGGCATTGCCACGGGGCTAGTGGCGGCCATGGCTCTGGTGGGCCTCTCGCCCGAGAAGGCCATGGCCGAACTCCACGGCAGGCTCAGGGAGATCAGCAAACGGGAGGGTCTGTCGCCCGGAGAGATCGCGTATCTGCGGGGAAAGATCGAGAAATGGCCGCCGGGCTACGCCGAGCGGTGGGCCACTGGCTACGCCGCCGGCCTGGCGAACGGGAAAGCCGAGGCGATTCTGACCGTGCTGGAAGTACGGGGGCTCCCCGTCTCCGACGACATCCGCGAATGCGTCACCACCTGCGCCGACCTTGCTCGCCTCGATGACTGGCTCGACCGCGTCGGCACGGTGGAGCGTGCTGAGGATCTGTTCGCCGGGGACCCGGATGCTGTGCCGAACGCTCCTGAACAGGGCTGACGGATCGTAGAGTGCCCGGATGAGCATCATCGGAGTCGGGATCGACGTCGCCGAGATCGAGCGGTTTCGGGCCTCGCTGGAGCGGACGCCCGGGTTGGCCCAACGGCTTTTCCTGGAGAGCGAGCTGCTGTTGCCCAGCGGTGAGCGGCGTGGTGTCGCCTCGCTTGCTGCCCGGTTCGCCGCCAAGGAGGCGCTCGCCAAGGCGCTGGGCGCGCCGGGCGGGATGCTCTGGACGGACGCGGAGGTCTGCGTCGAGGACAGTGGGCGCCCCTGGCTGCGGGTGACGGGGACGGTGGCCGCGCGCGCGGAGGAACTCGGGGTGCGGTCGTGGCATGTGTCGCTCAGCCATGACGCGGGGGTGGCTTCGGCGGTGGTGGTGGCGGAGGGGTAGGGCTCGGGCCGTACGAGAGACTCGACCCCATGCGAACTGCGTACAGCGTGGAGACGGTACGGGCGGCCGAGCGCGAGCTGATGGCACGGTTGCCGGAGGGAGCGCTCATGCAGCGCGCGGCGGCCGGACTGGCCGTCGCCTGCGGCCAGTTGATGGGGCGGGTGTACGGAACCCGGGTCGTGCTGCTCGTCGGCAGCGGTGACAACGGCGGCGACGCCCTGTACGCCGGCGCCCGGCTCGCCCGGCGCGGAGCGGGCGTCACGGCGGTACTGCTCGCGCCGGAGCACACGCACGCCGGGGGGCTTGCGGCGCTGCGGGGGGCGGGCGGGACGGTGATGGGCGCCGGTGCCGAGGCTCTGGGGGGAGTGATTCTCCGGGCCGATCTCGTCGTCGACGGCATCGTCGGGATCGGCGGGCAGGGCGGGCTGCGGGCCGACGCCGTGCCGCTGGCGGAGGCGGTACGGGAGTCGCGGGCCGCCGTGGTCGCCGTCGATCTGCCCAGCGGGGTCGACGCCGACAGCGGCGAGGTGCGTGGCGTGGCGATCCGGGCCGACCTGACCGTCACCTTCGGGACCCACAAGCCGGGGCTGCTCATCGACCCCGCGCGCGAGTACGCCGGGACGGTACGGCTCGTCGACATCGGGCTCGGCGAGGTGCTGCCCGGGCGGGCCGAGCTGGAGGCGCTGCAACACGCGGACGTCGCCCGGCTGTTGCCGGTGCCTGGGGCCGAGAGCGACAAGTACCGGCGGGGCGTCGTCGGGATCGCGGCCGGGTCGGCGCGGTATCCGGGGGCCGCTGTGCTGGCCGTCGCGGGGGCGCTGCGGGGTGGGGCGGGGGCCGTGCGGTACGTGGGGCCGGCGGCGGATGCCGTGATCGCCCGTTTCCCGGAAGCGCTGGTGTCCGACCAGGGGCCGCGGGCGGCGGGGCGGGTGCAGGCGTGGGTGGTCGGGCCCGGGGCCGGGGACGACGCCGGCACGGTCGCCGAGGTGCTGGAGGCGGACGTGCCTGTGCTGATCGACGCGGACGGGTTGCGGCTGGTGGACCGGGACGCCGTACGGGCCCGTACCGCGCCGACGCTGATGACCCCGCATGCGGGAGAGGCCGCCGCGCTGCTGGGTGTGGCCCGTGCGGAGGTGGAGGGGGCGCGGCTGGCCTCCGTCCGCGAACTCGCCGCCCGATACGGCGCGACCGTCCTCCTCAAGGGCTCGACCACCCTCGTCGCCGGTCCGGGGGACGGCCCCGTACGGGTCAATCCGACGGGCACGGCCTGGCTTGCCACCGCCGGTAGTGGGGACGTGCTGTCGGGGTTGTGCGGGTCGTTGCTCGCGGCGGGGCTTTCGGCGGTGGACGCGGGGAGTGTGGGGGCGTATCTGCACGGGCTGGCGGGGAGGTTGGCGGCGGAGGGGGCGCCGGTGGGGGCGCAGGGGGTTGCGGAGGGGGTGGGGAGGGCTTGGCGGGATGTTCGGGGTGGGTGAACGGGGGATTGTCCTCGCCCCCGCCGCCCCTACCCGTCCCATCCCGGGGGGGGGGGGGGGCCCGGCCCCCCCCCCCCCCCCCCGGCGCCCCGGGGGGCGGCGC
>NZ_JBSFMT010000119.1:0-19342 GCF_053599695.1 Streptomyces sp. NPDC000878
TGGAGTCATTTCTCACCTACAAAATCAGGTCCCCCAGGCGCCGGGTGGAGTCAGAACTGACCTACAAGTGGAGTCCACCGTCACCTACGAAGCCATGCGTCCATGTCGGTGACCTTGAGCGCGGACGGGTTGTCCCCGCCGCCGGGCCGCCTGGACAGAGCGCGGGAAGCGACCACGCAGCTTTCGTAGGCAATTCGGAAGGCAGTGTTCTCGGGCGTGGCCTCCTTGATCCAGTTCGCGAGGAGTTGGCGCAGCCAGTCCTGCCGGATGTTCGTGACGTCCAGCCGGCGCGCGGTGGTGCGCACGCCGGAGCGGGTGCGTGAGCGAAGGCCCAGGTCGCTCAACTCCCATACAGGCTTGTCGAGCGGGTCGATGCCGCAGAACCGGTCGAAGGCTCCGCGCACCAGGCGCACCACGTCGTTCCAGTGCGCCTCGCAGTTGCGGTCGAGATATCCGAGATCGGCGAGCTTCTTGTCCGTCAGGGCGGCGATGCTGTCGGCTCCGGCCAGGCCGCGGACCATCAGCCGCATGGCGACTGGGCTGATCGTGGGACGCTGCTTGTCGCGCTCGACCAGGGCATAGAGGAGCTCGTGGCGCAGCAGGTCGGGCAGGGCGATCAGGGAGAACTGGAAGCCGGTCAGGCACGGGTGTTGCACCGCCGCCCAAGCCCCCAGGTCCTCATTAGTCGCGGCCCTCAGACCCGTCTTCTTGCGGTGGCGCCGCCAGCGTTCCCGGTGGTACGTGCACAGCGGTACCCGCGCGTGAGCGGTGCCGGCGCAGGCGGCGACTCGGCACGGATCGCCAGGCGGACGCGGCTTGGCATGGATCCTTAGCCAGTCGTCGAGCTCCAACTGCGTCTGCCCGCTGCGCACGTGGTGGCGCCACTGCGCGTAGTGCGGGGTGCAGGCGCCAAGTGTCGCGGCTTCCAGGGCGCACCGCAGCCCGTCGCGCTCGACCGAGCACGGCGGCCGTGACCCGGGCAGCGAGCGCACCAAGGCACGTCGGCCGACCGTCGCGAACTCCTCCCGGCTCAGCCCGCTCTCGAGGAACTGCTCGTAGCAAGACCGGCACAGGTGCCGGGTCGCGCGGACCGCGACATGGCATCCAGCGCTGTTGCAGCGCCAGATCGCGGTCGACTCCTTGGCCGGGTCACCCGTGAACAGCCAGTGCCTGCCGCCCCATTCGGCCGGGCGCCAGTTCGCGTCGTTCGTGTGCTCGATCAGCCATTCCTGCCACTTCACGCGGTCGAACGGCAGTGGGATGACGTCGCTCTCGGGTGCGTGAGCAGTGGTGAGGACGCTCATCGGGCCAGCTCCCGGCGGCGCGCGTCGGCCCGCTCGACCGCCGCCCGGCGTTCCTCGTCGGAGGTGTGGACGTACACGCCCATCGAGGAGTCCGACTCGTGGCCGAGCAGGTCCTTCACCACCGCGCGGTCGTGCCCCTGGCGGATCCACTCGGTGGCGGCCCCGTGGCGCACCATGTGCGGCCGGGCGATCAGATCGGCTCGGTGAGCGAGCCGGTCGAACAGGTCTTTGGCGTTCGAGTAGGTCATCGCCCGGCCCAGCGGGGCGCGGAACAGGTTGACCAGAACCTGCTCGGTGAACTCCGCCTCCAGTACGGCCGCTCGCTCGTACAGGTAGTCGGTGTAGCAGCCGACCAGGTCGCTGGTCACCGGGATGGCGCGTGGCCGCCGGGACTTCGCCCATGCTCCGTTGCTGTTCAGACGGCGCCGTACGTGGACGTGCGGGCCCTTCTCCTGGCATCCGAAGGCCTGAGCGTCGGGCAACAGGTGCATGTCCTCCCGTCGTAGCCCGAGTGCCTCGCCGATCCGCATGCCCGTGCACCACAGCAGCAGGACCAGGAAGCGGTCCCGAGCGTGGCGCGTAGCCTCGACCAGGCGGGCGATCTGGTCAACCGTCAGCCATTCGATCCCGGAGTCCACCGACGCGAACTTGAGCTGTCGCGAGCGGACCGTGCGGTGCTCGTTGTTCTCACCCGGGTTGAAGTTGGGCGGCAGGTAGCGCAGGTACCGTGGCTCGGTGAGCTGGTCGGTCAGCTCGTGATCGACCCAGCCCATCCGGCTGCCGAAGGTCAGGAACTCGCAGACCGTGCCGACGATCGCGTTCGCGGTGTTCGTGTCGCGGAAGCGTTCCGGCCCGCCGCCCGCCCGGCTCCTCGACGGCAGCGGCTCTTCGACGAGCCAGCGCAGGAACCGGGCCAGCTGCCACACGGTCACCTGAGCCCACTGGAGCCGGTGGAACGTGCAGTACGAGAGATAGAGCGCCGTCCGACCCGCGTACGTGCGCTCGGTGTTGTACGCCTTCCCGGCGTTGCGTAGCGCTGCGAGGAAGAGCGAGCCCTCGTCGTGGAGGACGTAGTCGTCCGCCCCAACTATCACCCACGCCGTGCAGTCTTGCCCCAGTGTCGCCCGCTCAGCACGGTACGACGTGACAAACGTGCCTGAAATGCCGAACACCCCTTGGATACCGATGGCCAGGCCATGCGGACGGGATGTCTCTGACATGGCTGCTTACAAGATCACCATGAAGATAACCGGGTACGAGCCGGAGTAATGGTGTGCGAGCACGAACCCCTTGGCGGGCTCCTCGTCGGGGATGACCTCCACGGTGTAGCGGCGGGCGTCGAAGCCTCCGTCCCGGACGTGCGCCCAGGAGTGCGTCCGCCCCCGCCACCGCTGGCACCAGGGCGACGCGGTCGCAATCTCCGGCAGTTCCTCGAACGGCAGGGTCTTCTGGTACCGCACCGTCATGGTGTCTGACCGTCCGTGGACTTCTGCTCGCTCACGCAGGCAGATGCCCTCTCGGCATCGGGACGCAGCACAGGGAGACCAAATTCGATCCCCACGTGGTAGGCCATCACGCGGCCGTCACCGCGCCGGGACCGGAGAGTTCCCTTTCCTCGCCGGTGAGCGCTTCGACGCCCATCCCGACCAGGTCCCGGCCGATGTTCGAAGTAACTGCGTTGCCGATCATCTCGATGGTCTCGTCGCGGTCGCCGAGGAAGACGAAGTTGTCGGGGAACTCCATGGCGTTAGCGGCTTCGCGCGGCCGGATCATGCGGTATCGGCATTCAAAGACGCTGGCCGCGTAGCCGATCAGCCCGTGCCGGTCGCGGGTGGTGAGGGTCGGCATGGGCGCGGTGACCGGCTGCGCGGTGCTGTTGCCGTAGTACGGCAGCAACTCGTGCCTGGTGGGGTCGGCGTAGACGACGCCGTGGTTGAGGCCGCCCGCGGTCAGCGTCGACATCGGCTGGTCTGCCGGCCGGTGGGCGGATCCGCCGCCGTGCAGCTCGATCATGTAGGGCGAGAGCAGGGCGCCGTCGCCGTGTGTGCGCCGGTACTTGGTCCAGCCGTCGCGGACCTTTCGCATGGTGTTGGGCACCAGAGGGGTGCGCCGCTCCCCGATCATCTGGGCGGGCAGGGTGAAATCGATGGCCTCCGCCGCGCCCCGCACCCGGGGCTCGACGATGATGTTGCGGCATTCGATGCGCGGGCAGCGGTAGACGTACTGGCCGTTCTTGATGCCGTACACACCCCATGGCCGGTCCGGGCTGCACGTCTTCGTGGTCTTGAAGGACTGCAGGAGCTGCACCCGGCCGTGGCGCGGACAAATGCCGTACGGACGCAGCCATTTGTCGAAGTTGGGGGCGCGGTCTCCCTTGCGCCAGAAGATGACGTACATCCGCGGCCGGCGGGAGCGGGAGCCGGGGCCGGCAGCCTGGGCATGTGCGGAGTCGATATAGACGATCCGGTACTCATACGGGCCCCACAGGGCGACGCTGCGCAGCCAGGTGTCGAAGGCGAAACCGGGGGCCTCCTCAGGACCCCACCAGCGAGCGTCCGGCACGTTCTCCACGATGATCAACCGATAGCGGTGGTGTTCAGCGAACCGGGCGACGTCGTGCATTGTGGCGCGCGATCGGATTGCGGCCTCGTCGGTGCCGTCGGTGGCCAGGAGGCCGTTGGCGAACTCTCCGTGGCCGCGCTTCTTGCCCCGGGCCCGGGTGTGGTGTGTGCACTCGGGGGATGCCCACAGGATGTCTGTGCGAGGGTACTTGGTCGGGACGACCTGGGAGATGTCGGCGCAGTCGTGGTCGGTGTCCGGATGGTTGTGCTGATGGGTGTTGATGGCATGTCGGGAGTGGTTGGCGGCCATCACGACGCGGACACCGGGGACCTGGATGGCGCCGCTGGTGGAACCGCCGGCGCCGCAGAACAGATCAGTCATCGTGATCACGGTGCTGCTCCTGAGACTTGTAGTGGGTGTGCCCGGGGGAGGTGTAGGGCCGGCGCAGCTCGTACGGAGCGGCACACGCGATGCCGCAGTTGCGGGAGTTGGGCTGGCCGAGGGGGGGGGAGTCGAGTCCTGCGGCGGCGAACTGCGGAACAAGCGAGAGCGACCAGCAGGGGGCAACCTTCCTTGGTTGCTTATAAGCTACATAGCGTGTCGCTTATAAGCAACGCCCGTTGGGTGGGTACGGTTTCCTCATGCCGACAGCGCCTGATGAGACAGACAACGCCGACCCTGAAGTTCTCGCGCTGCGCCGGGCGTTCGGTCAGCGGCTCAAGGAGCTGCGCAACGAGGCGGAACTGACTCAGGGGCAGCTTGCGGAGGCTGCAGGCATCAACCGGGTCTTCTATGTGGGTGTAGAGGGCGGTCGGCGGAATGTGTCGTTGGACAAGGTGTTCGCCCTTGCCCGCGCGCTGAGGGTCGACGTCGGGAGGCTCTTCGTCAATCTGGGCAGCCCGAGAGCTGAAACGAAGCCGCCAGTGGCCTGATGGCCCGTCCGTACTGCGACAGCACCGGCAGGTGTCAAGAGTCGTCTCCGAACAACGTCGGCGTAGCGCGGAGTTCGTTTAGCCAGGCCAGGAGGCGGGGGAGGTTGGTGTCGGGCCCGAAGGTGAGGTAGGTGCCGTCGCAGCTGGTGCAGCCGAAGGCGTGCGCGATGCGCAGTCGCCGGCGGGAGTTGACGCGGCCCATGTGGACGGCCAGGCCGCGCTCGCGGGCCTCGAGGGCGAGGCGGTGGGCGGCCGGTGAGGTCTTCCAGTTCGTCGAGCCCGCGAGGAACAGCACGTCGACCAAGTCCCAGGGCACGAGGCCGTGTTCACTGCCGTCCTGGGCGGCGAACGCGGCCGGGATGCCCAGGGCGCAGATGGGCTCCAGCCAGGGCAGCGACTCGGCGAGGGTGGCCGCGGCGTCCATCGGGACGTCGGGGGCGACGGCCCACAGACAGCGGCCGGGGCGGTAGCGGTCGACGGTCGCCTTCAGCCAGGCGAACCAGGCCTGCTCGCCGGGCCAGCCCTTGCCGAACTTGCCGTTGTCGCACGCGTACCGGGCGCCGGGCGGGATGACGTTGCCCTGGGCCGGGGTCGTCATGCAGGCCAGAAGCCCGGCCTGCATGGCGGCCCGTACCTCAGCTCCGGACGGCGTGGCCAGGTACAGCACGGCGGAGAAGCGGAGGAGGAACAGGGGCTGAGGCCATGGATGCGCGCACGGGAAGTCCTTCCGGAGGCGGCGGTGAGGGGCCGTTCAGACGAGGGGGAGTTGGGCGGCGGAGCCCGAGACGAGGGCGGCCCAGTGCTGCTCGAAGTTCCTGTCCTGCTTGTTGATCACGCGGGCGGGGGCGGTGGCGAAGAGTTCCTCCGCCATCGGCCAGCCCTGCGCGCGGGGGCGGACCCAGGCCCGGGCGCGCCCGTACACCGGGTCGTGCTCGGCGTCGATGCCGTGCCGCTCGGAGATGGAGATCAGCCGCCGGGCGAGCTGGTGCGGGCGGCCGAGGTCGACACGCTCGGTGGAGCGCTTGACCGGGCGGCGTCTGCCGTCATCGGACAGCAGGAACAGGCGGCGCACGTGGTAGAGCGCCCACGGCATGTCGAGCTCGCGCTCGAACGCCTCCAGGCACGTCCGGTCCCGCGGCTGGGCCGGGTCGAAGAGCTCCAGGAGGGTCTTGCGGCCGTAGAGCTTCGCGTTCGGGTTGAGGCTCATCGCCGTGTACTCCAGGCGCAGCACCTCGCCGGCGATGTCCGGGTGGGAGCGCATGCGCTCCATGTGGGCGGGCAGCGAGCCCATGGAGGCGGAGAAGCAGCAGAACGTGCAGTACGACTTCGGCCAGTGCACGCCGAACCGCTTCAGCAGGTAGGACTCGCACTGCTGCCGGCCCCAGCCCCAGTCGATGAGCGGGAACTCCCCGGTACGTCCGGGCATCTTCGAGGTGACCTGGTCGCCGAAACGGCGGCCCTCCTCGTCGGCGTTGAAGCCCATGATCTGCCTGAACGGCCGACCGCCGAAGACCTGCTTGAGCCACCAGTCGCCGACGTCGCCCTTCGCCCACAACGAGCATTTGCGAGTGCCCGCCACCTGGGGGACCGTGCCGACGGACTCCTGGTCGTCCCACAGCGTCCACGGCCCACGCGCGATGAGCTGCTCGGGGTGGCGGGAGTCGTCCAGGATCGTGAACCCGTCGGACTGGAGGTGCCCGTTGCGCGCCAGCTGGACGAAGCGCACGCCGTTCTCGCGCAGCAGCGGGATCATGAACTCGTCGGCCAGGAGCCGAGTTTCGGGCCACTCGCTGCCGGTGGCCATGTAGAGGACGGCGGTGCGGTCGAGGTCGATCCCGTACGTCTCCGGGGCGGTGAGCATCTTGGCCAGGTAGGCCGAGGAGTCGGCGCCGGCACCCCAGTTGATGACGGTGTCGAGGCCGTCGTCGGCGGTGAGACCGGGCAGCGACGGCGTGTACGCGGCAGCAGTGGGCACGGCGCGGCTCACTTCTCGCCCGGACGGGCCGTGGCCGCGACGAGCACCCTGCCGTGAGCGGGGGGCGGGGTCCAGGACCAAGAGCGGGCGGCGGACGCGTCGGGGACGTGGTTGCCGCCGTCTCGCGCACAGTGGCCGGTCGCCGGATCCCCCAGTACCTCGGCGATATTGGCGTGGTCGAGGCTGACGGGGAGGGCCGACGCGAGGAAGCCGGCAGGGTGTTCCATGGGGATCTTCTCCAAGGGCCGTGCCCGGGCATGGGCACGGGAACGGCGGCGTGTAGCGGTGGGACCTGGGGGTGGGGACCGACGCGCGGCCACAGGTGAGGGGCGCGCTTTGACTCAGATGGAGATGAGGCGCACGGTGTGGGCCACGAGTGCGGTTGCGGTGGTCTCGTCGAACGGCACGTCCCAGCTGAGCTGGACGGTGGACGAGCTGGAGTCGCGGTGGATCAGGCTGCTGCCGCCGTCGTGCGCGAGTCTGATGACGGGAACGCCGGGCAGCTGCTTGGGGATCTCGGCATCCGGTCCGGGCGCGTCGGCGCGGTCAGGGCGGTCGGCGAGGTCGGCGGCCAGGTGCTGCAGGTGGTACGCCTCGTGGGCGCAGGGCCCGTGGCAGGTCAGCACGGCCAGACGCGGCGTGCGGGGCCCGCCATACAACTCGTGCCGCATGCCGGTGCCGAGCTTCCTGCTGAGCACCACCGCGGCGTTCGCGGCGGGGTGGTCGCGCACGAGCCAGAACGCGTCGCCCTGCCCGTCCTGCCAGCACCAGCTGATCGTGCGGCCCGGGGTGTTGAGAATCTCCACCCATCCGGCCTTGAGCACCGGCCGACCGCCCCGCCAGGGGGACAACTCCAGCGAGCTGCGCCCGGACGCCGGATCGGCAAAAAGGGCTCCGGGAGTCAGCGGCCACGGCCGTACGCGGGCCAGGAGCAGCGGCATCGTCGATTCCGCCCTCGCGGGCGAGGCGGCGGAGCTGTACAGGGCATGTCCCGCAGGAGCTGGGATGGCCGACGAAGCAGCGCCCGAACCCTCCCCACTGCTGACGGCCGGTCAACGCCTCGAACAGCGCTGCAAACCGCCTCGGCTGCCACCCGCACTGATGAAGCTGGTCGAAGTGGGCATTGAGGCTGAGCCGGCTCCAGCCCTGCCCGTCCGGGCCTTTCGGACCATAGGTGGGCTGTTCAAGAAAGGTGGGCATGTGGCGCCTCCGAAAGACGTGCAGAAGGAACAGGGTCTGAGAGGGAAGCGGCGCGCGGTGAGAGGGCCGGTGGTGATGCCCGCCTGCGCTCAGGCCGGCGGGGACTGCTGGTGCGAGAATCCGGCGGCCTCGGCGGCCAGGTCGTCGGAGAGGTAGACGACGGACAAGCGGCCGGACAACAAGGTCATCGCACGCTGGACGCAGTCCTGTTCGGCGTCGGAGGACGTACCGGAGGGCACCCGGTGCACCCCGAGGTCCTCGTCGTAGACGAACCCGGCCTGTTCCAGCAGGAGGACGGTGACGTCGTCGACGTTGCCGTCGGCCAGGACGCCGTGGACGGGATGCCTGCCGATGATCAGGTCTGGGTAGAACACGGTGCCGCCGTCGAGGGCTTCCAGCGCGTCGGGCCGGGCGCTGGGAGGTTGATCATGGTGGTGCTCCGTGAGGCGCGGCCGCGAGAAGCGACCGCGCAGAGTCGATCCGAGATAAAGATGCTGTGGTGGGGAACCGTGATGTCCGGCGCGCTGCCGGTGGAGTGGCAGGCCAGGTCAGCGGTTGTCCTTTGTTGTCGGTTCGCCGAATGCCAGCTGTTCGACTGGACGGGCGTCTCCTGGCCGGGATCCGTGGGCGTCCTGCTCGGGGTGGACACCGAGGCGCTCCCGAACGCGCCCGTAGCGCTCGTCGAGGACATCCCAGGCCAGGGCTAGCGGGGGGCGGTTGAACATGAGCACCTCGGTGCCGTCACCGTCGTCCGCCACGCTCAGCTGCGGGTGCCGCGTCGCGGCGGCCTGCAGCGCGCGCCGGAGGCTGCGCGGCTGGAGCCGCAGCACGCGCCCCGGACCGGCGTCGTCGTGCAGGAGACGGCCGAGCGAGATACTTCCCGGGCCGGGCGTTGACCGTGAGGCGTACTCCAGACAGGCGTACGCGACCACCGAGGCCGGTGCCCTGACGCCGGCCGAAGGGCTCAGGCGGACCACGCCGTCGGGGGCGACGCTCATCATGCCCAGGGCACTGAACGGGCGGTCGACCAGGTCCTCCAGCGTGGTGCGCGGCTGCTCATGGGCGCTGCCTGCGGTGTACATGCGGATCATGCAACTGATGTCGCGGTGGAGCGTGGCGGCGGTGGGAAGCCGACTCCAGTCCGCCGCGGCGGCCGCGCGCAGCATCCCCTCCCGCAGAGAGCCCGGCTCCAGCCGGGCGAACGGCGACAGGCAGAAGGTGTAGAACCAGGCGGGCACCAGGCAGGGCGGAGCCAGTAGCCACCAGTGCAGCAGGAACAGGCTGCCGTCCTGCTCCAGGTAGGGGTCGGCCCCGTCTTCGTCGAGCAGCCACCGGCCCCGTGCGGAGGGAGTCACGTCGCTGGCCGTGCCGGGCCCATGGCGGACCTCGCTGGTGAGTTTGAACGCCGACGACCAGAACCGCATGGAGGCCACCGCGCTCTTGCCGGCACCGAGTTCGACGATCGCGCGGGCCGTTGCGAACACGCGCGGGTTGTCCAGCACGGCCAGGTGCGTCTTGAGGAGCCAGCCGTAGCGGGGGGAGTAGGAGCCGTGCCGGGCGTGGACCGGGGCGACGTTGGACGGGAAGGCGGGCGTAGGCATCGAAGTCTCCTGCGGGAAGCGGCAGTCAAGGGGCGCTGCGCGGTTTCGGTGGCCGACGGCGGCCACTCCTGGGGGCCTTGCCAGCGAGGGCGAGTTCGAGGAGGCGCCGGTTGCGAGCGCGGCGCTGGGGGGGTGAGCGGTTCACGCCACGGCTCGTACGGCTGCGGCCGGGTGGGGATGAGTTCCAGCTCCAGGCGGGCGAGCAACTGCTCCCGGATCGTGGGCGGCACGGTACGTGCCGTCTGCTGCTCACGTCGGCGGTCCTGGTCGGCCACGACCCCGACCCAGTCGCCACCGAGGCGCCGCACGAGCCCGTTGCGCAGCGCGCCGCCTTTGCCGGGGGTGGTTGCCGCCCACACACCTCTGCGGGTCAGTGACGGGTTGGCCAGCGCCCATTTCAGACAGCCCTGGACGACGGGACAGCCGGAGCAGGCGAGCTTGGCCCTGGCGATGGTCTTCGTCCGCTGAAGTCGGTCGGCGGCCTCTTCGAAGGCGAACAGCGCCGGGTCGTCCTGGCAGGGGCTGGGGCGGTCGGTGTGGGGAAAAGGAATGCGCTCGTCCGCGAGTGCGGAGACGGTATCCGGTGTGCGGACACGGCTTCTCATGAGATGCCCTCCAACAGGGCCGTGAGGGTGGTTCGTTGTGGGACGGTGACCAGGTCCGGGGCGCCGGGGGAGTGCGGGGAACGGTGCACGAGGGGTCAGCTCCACCACTCGTCTCGGGCAAGGCGCCTCACCAGGTCGGCGTAGGTGTCGCCCTCGTAGCCCGGGGGAAGGTCTCGTTTGCGCCGCTCGACGTTCGCTGCCCTGACACAGAAGTGGCAGGCCGGTTCTCGGAACGCGTGATGCCGTCGGCCGGGCTCGGGGTACCAGCCGGTCTCGGCGTCGATCAGGACCGACACCACACGCTCCGGGTCGTACATGAACGGTCGTCCGCAGCTGATGCAGGGGCTCATCGCGACGGGGTGTTCGTGGGCCACGGCGTCAGGTCTCTTCGAGACCGGGGTGCCAGCGGAATGCGTCGGCCGAGAGCGCCTCGGGGTCGTTCGGGTCCCGGTAGTGGCTGTCTTGGGGCTCGTTGTCGGCTACGGCGTGGGCGTCGATCCATTCGTCGGCGGCCTGTTCGGCGCCGAGCGTGCGCAGCAGGCTGGCGAGTACGTCTACTTCCTCGCAGTTCAGGAGGGGGGCGATGTCGGCGGTGAGGGTGCCGCACCAGGTGTCGGCGAAGTCGTGGCCGAGGCTGCTGGGGATGGTGGTCTGCTGCTGGGCGGTGGTGAGGGTGTTGTTCATGTCGTTTTCCGGGGCGTTCAGACGGGTGGGGCCGGCGGATCCGGCTGGGGTGCGGGGTCGAAGGCGCGCAGCTGCTTGCCGCGGTTCTAGACGAGTTCGGCGGCGCCCAGGAGGGATGTGACGGTGCGGCCGGATCCGGAAGGGCCTTCGAAGGCCGGGCGGACCGGTCGGGATTCCTTGACTGCGGGCCGGAATTCGGGCATCGGGGTCAGGGAGCTGCCACTGGACACGGGGGATCTCCAGGGACGTCAGCGGATGCGGGCCCAGCCGCCGTGTCGCTGTGGGCGGGACCGTCGATCGTGTCCGGGCGCGCCCTGGGCTGCGGCAGGTGCTGCTTGGGGTGGTGTGGGCGCGGGGGGTCGGGCCAGCGCGGGCGGGAGGGTGTTGTCGGTGTAGGCGATGCGGTGACGCAGGCTCAGTCCGACGTCATCGGCGTCGAGATCGAACACGGTGCGCTTGATGCCTTCGCGGTCGGTGTAGGTGCGCTGGCGCAGGCGGCCCTGGACGATGACGTGCATGCCGCGCTGCAGGCACTCGCAGACGTGCTCGGCAACGTGGCGCCACACGGTGCAGGTGATGAACAGGGATTCGCCGTCGGTCCACTGGCCGGTGCTGCGGTCGTAGATCCGTGGCGTTGATGCGACCCGGAAGCGGGCGACGGGCGTGCCCTTTTCGGTGAACCGGATTTCGGGGTCGGCGACCAGGTTTCCGGTGACGGTGACGATGGTCTCGCTGGTCATGACGGCCGTCAGTTCCGGGAGCGGCGGCGGGCGCCGTCCTGTGGGGATCCGATGGCGGAGGGGACGGGGTCGGGTGTGGGCACGGGGTCACTCCTGTCTCGTGTGGTTCGGCGCAGGGAGGGTGCCAACCTCCTGTTGGATTCGATACTAGATACTGCACGGGTGGGATGCAAGCGGATCACCTCCCGCCCCGGTGAGGATTTCTACAGGTCAAAGCGTCGAGCCTGCCGTGCTGGCCCGGAGGCCGCTCGGCGCGCACCGGCGCCGGCTGCTTGCCCGTGCCGCCGGCCGGGCCGCCCTTGAAGGACCGCACATCCCGGACCGGCGGCAGCCGGGTCTGTCCTCTCAGCAGTTGAGCCGATGCTTCTCCGCGTTCAGGAGTTCGATCACCGGACGGAGCCAAGAACCCTCCGCGTCGTAGGGCGTACGCCCCTGGGACATGGCCTCGATGGCGTCGGCCTGCGCCGCGTACGGACCGCCGAGAGCCCGCAGGTCGGAAATGACCTTCGGCATGTGAGTGCTCAGGGGTTTCCTCCAGGGACGGTTGGCCGGACTGGTGCCCTGCCGGGCGTTGTAGAGGGGGCCTTCGACGGCGATGTGCCCGAGGTAGAGCACTGGAGCGTGAATGCCGAGGAGTTCGGCGAGTGCGCAGGCCCTGCGGTAGTCGGGGACGCAGGTGAACCCGCCGGATCGGCGGTAGCCGGTGGGGTGCGGGTTCGCGATCACCCGCCATTGCGCCATGGTCCAGGCGACCGTGGCCAAGGCCTTCTCGGTCGTGCGTATACCGCCTTCCGCTATGACGGCGGCCATGCACGGCTCGGAGAGTTCGGCCAGCAGACGGCGGGGTTCGGGGGCTGCTTCCAGGCGCTTGGCCTTGCGGATCTGCGTGATGGTCGGCTGGGCTTGGCGAAGACCATGCAGATCCGAACCGTCGGCCAGGTAGGCGCCGGACGGCAGCGAGACGTGCTGCCACGCCTCGGCGTCGAGGAGCGGGAAGCGGCGCGGCTCGGGGGCCATGAGCAGCCGCAGGAGGCTGCCGCCCATGGCGTCCATGGCCAGCTCGAACCCCTCGCTGCGGTCGGATGAACTGAGGCTGCCCTCCCTGGCCGCCCGCCGGTGGCCGCCTTCGTGGAACACCACGCGCAACGTCGTATCCAGGTCATCCAGGGTGCTCTCCTTGATGCCCAGCACATCGGTGGCGGCCTCGTAGATGCCGCTGGAGCAGTAGAGCGCCGAAGTCTCGTCCTCCCGGTAGACCCTGACCTTTCCGAGTGAATCCAGGCCGAAGGCGCTGCGGAAGACCGCACAGGCCAGGTCCAGCGTGCGGCGCCGCTCGACGCTGACGTCCCGGTGCTTCACCCACTGCGTCTTGGGGTACTGGCGCTGATGGTGCGCCACAGCCTGCCGTACGGGCCTGATGCCGAGCAGGCGCATCAGAGCGCCGTGCATGTGACGGTTCAGCCTGCTCGTGACGCACGTGACGCCTCGGCCTTGCAGATGAAGTTCGTCCTCGACAACGGTGCCCGCAGCATTGTGGTAGACCTCGTCGTCGTTCCACAGAGTCTGGGCGCGATCGCGGAAGGCACGGCGGACGGCGAAGTCACCGACGGAGTCGAAGTAGGTCTCGGCGGCCGACAGGCGCGGCCCGTTCAACGCGCGGTCGACGAACCGTGCGATGACGGCGGGGTCGGCGCTGGCCGCAAGAGCACTGCGGATGTGGGCCTCCAGCGCGGTTCCGTCGACGATCGTGCGGTCACGGTTTTGTTGGCCCTTGGCCGTGGCCAGGGGGAGGTCGTAGCTGGCCGCCAGCCGGGTGTCGGTGGAGACGAGGATGCCGCCGACGAAGATGCGTCCTGGGCGACCGTCCAGAATGATCTCTGCGTGGTCCTGCGGAGGCCGGTAGGCGGGGTTGCTGAGGTAGCGGACCCGGCTGATGGCGTCTTCGGCAACCTTCCGCGGGCAGGGGACGCTGATGAGGGTGCCGTGGCGCCGTTTGGTGGACCAGTACTGGTAGTGCAGCACCAGGCTCCGATGGCTCTCGTCAAGGCCAGGGACGCTGATGAGGTACGTGCTCGGTTTCAGGACCGGCGTGAAGCTGTAGCCGACCGTGTCGAACTGGACCGTTCCGATCTTCGGGTCGCGGGCGAGGACGAGCGCTGCGAGCTTCTTGCCTTCCCCGAACTGGCCGATCTGCTGGCTGTTCTTGCGGGAGGCCCCCAGGAGCAGTCCGGTGCGGGGGATGCCGGGACCCTGGTCGTGGATGGTCAGAACGCCGTGGCTCCAGTCCACTTGGGTGTGCGGGTCTTCGTCCAGTGCGTTGGCGATCAGTTCCACGAGGGCGCGCTCGGACGTCCAGTCCTTCACATAGTCCTCGGCGATGGGGTAGGGCAGTTCGCTGACCTGCTCGGGACGAGGCTGAACAGTGGTCTGCTGTCGGGCGGCGGCGGGCGCGCATGCAGGGGTGGGCATGACGAATTCCTCAGGCTGAGCGAGTGATCCCGGGGCGCCCCGAGGGCGCGGCCCTCCCCGAGGAGAGGTGGGTGAGAGCCGCGCCTGCTGAGGGCACTGCCGGACGGGATGCGTGTTGGCGTAACGGCTCGGCGGTGGGCCGCCGGTACGTGGCCGTCGTTGGGCACGCCGACGCTGCCCCGCGGGCGGGGCACTTCACCGAGCTATAGAATCGATACTAGATAAAAACAGTCGACATTGCAAGCGTTTTTCGCGGCCGAATCCCTTACCGCGGTTGCGATCCGTGCAGGTCAGGGCCTTATTGGCGGTGTCTGTCGGCTCGCCCCGTACCCTCCGGGATGCCTGTGAACTGCTGTACGGCTCAGTGGACTTGCGGGCCCGCCAGCGGGTGGAGGTTCATGCCGGGCTGCGGGTACCGCACCTGATCTGCGCCGCCGTCGACGTCGATATGCAGTTCGGAAAACCACTGGGACAGCACGTCGATAACCTCGCCGCCGTTCCAGTCGCCGGTGCTCTCCTCGATGTCCTTGATCCGGTTGAAGAGATCGGCGATCGCGGCACCTTCTCGTGTGCACTGATCGAATGGGAGTGAGGGCATGGTCAGGATGCCTTTCCTTGGCCGGAGCCGCGCGGGCCGGGGTGAGCGTCGGAGTGGCTGCCGCACGTTCGGGGTTCGGGGGAGCGGTGTCGGCTGAGGGCCGGTGGATCCGCGGTTGGCTGGGATCGGGATCGGGCGGCTCATCGGGGGCGAACATGTCGAGTTGGGCTACTGCTTGTCGGGCGAGGCCGAGGCGCGGTGTGCCGGCTGGCGGCGGGGCGGGTTCATTCGTCGCCCTCCAGGTCGAGCGCACTGCGCAGCAGCTCAAGCAAGTGCGCTGCGTCCTCGGGCAGGGCGGCCTCGCGCAGCAGGCGCTTGCGCCGGATCGGGACACCGAGGCTGATGCCGGCTGGCACGCCAGGTGCGTCCGGTTGCGCGACGAGGCGATAGTCGGCGGTGGAGATCATCCAGGCCTCGTACCGGTCGGCGGGACTGCCGCTGCGGGAGGCATGGCCTGGGTCAGGGTCGCGTGACGGACAGGGGCATGACGGATCGGTGCAGGGTCGTCCAGCGGGGTGGCTGGCCAGTACTGGGGCTCGGCGGTAGTGCGTCGCAGTGCCGTTGAGCATCGGGCAGTGCGCGGCCGCGTAGGGCAGGCACTCCGGGTGCAGGGCGGGTTCGGGCGAGTAGTCGCGGGCCTGGTCGGCCGGACGGACGATGAGGAAACACCGCTCGTCCAACTCCTGGCCGCAGATCTGGCAGAGGCGGTCGCGGTAGGCCCGGAACGCGCGCTCGGCGTCGAGGCTGCCGAAAGCGGCATGGCCGTTGTGGATCAGGGAGACCCAGGGCACTACGAGCCCGCCGGCCAGCGGGCGGTGCGCACACCGCTGGGGCATCGCCGGGTTCATGCAGAGGTCGATTCTTCACAGGCTGATCGGACCCGGCCGGGCACGGGGCAGGCCCGGCCGGATAACAGGGCGAGAGGGGTTGGGGGGCCGGTCGGGCGCTGGGATCGTCTGTGACCGGCGCTCAGGGACGGGCACTGTCCCCCGAATCGCGCTGCGGCCGCCGTCCTGGCGACCGCGCGCGTCTGCGTCGGCGTGGGCGGTGGTTGCGCTCAGTCGTGAGATGCCAGCCGTCGCAGACATCGCATTTGCGGTAGCCGCGCGTCGACTTGCCGCGGGCACGGGTGGCTCCGAAGGCTGCGCGGGCGGTGGCGCGGTCGGGGTAGCGCGGTCGTCCCGACGGGCAGGTGTCGGACACGACGTACTCCTTGGCTGTGGGGGAGGCGAGAGGGCCGGGCGCAGCACCGCTGCTCGGAGTGCTGCGCCCGGCAGGGCTCAGGCGGCCTGGTCGGCGGCCTGGTCCTCGTCGTCGGGCTGGGGCAGGTACTTGGTGACGGCGAGTTCCTCGACGTCGGACAGCCGGTAGCCCTCCGCCTTGAGGCACAGCAGGTAGGCGGCCTGGTGGCGGCTGAGGCCCTGCCACGCCTTCGGCTCGCGCATGCTGTACTCGAACGCGGCGGCCACCTGCGCGAACACCTGGTGCCATCCCTTGGTCTTGCCGTGACGGGTGACCAGGTCGTCGAACGGATCTCCCTCACGGCTGTACCGGGATGTGTCGGCGTTGGGGTCCGGGACCCCGAGGAGCTGGGCGACGGCCTCGGTCTCGCCCTTCTCGCACCACTTCGCGTACAGGTAGGGCGGGCTCATCACCGTGCGCAGGGCGAACTGCCGCACGGGCTCTGGCAGGGACTTTCCCTTGCACAGCCGCCTCACGAAGTCCTCGCGGACGGTCCGCGCGGACTTCCACGCCTTGTTGCCCGCGATGGTCCGCGCCCGCGCCTCCTTCTCCTCCTCGCTCATGGACTGCTTGGCCTGCTTGGCTCCGGGGCGGAGCTTGTGCCCGTACTTGGCGGGGTCGGAGCAGTACCAGACGGGCTGGAACTCCTCATCCAGACGGGCGGCATGGCCGGAGCAGTAGGCGTGCTTGTCCAGCGTGAGCGGCGCGCCCAGGGGCGTGCGCAGCTCGGTCAGCGGCCGGGAGGTGTCCTTCGTCCCCCACGGGAAGTGGTCGGGCAGCAGCGGGACATCGGCCTTCTCCAGTGCGTCCAGTGCCGTCTGCCGGGCTTCGGCGTCGGCCTTGGACTGCCGGAGCCGGGCCAGGGCCTGGTCCCAGTGACCGTGCCCGCCGCCTTCCTCGGCAGCGTCCTTGGCGTGAGCGTCCTCCAGCACCTGAACCGCCCGGGAGACGTCGCTGACTTCGGCCATTTCGGCCATCTGCATCAGGTCGAAACCCTGGACGCTTGCCCGGCGGAGCTGGGCGTCGTCCAGGCGGGCAGCCTCGCGCGCCGCGCGCAGCTCGGCCCGCTTGATCTTCAGGGCGCGGGCCATCGTCTCGCGTTGCTCCTCGCTCATATCGATGAGCGCCAGCGTCTCGATGGCCTTGACTCGGTCGCGGTCGTGCATCTGCTCGCGGTGATCGTTCTCGATCAGCGACAGCAGGTGCGTCATCGCGTCGTTGCCCACGAGGTCGGCCCGGATGATCGTTGGGATTTTGCGGTCGGGCCTGCCCTCGGCCTCGGCCGTGGCATTGGCGGCCTGCTGGGCCTGTGCACGTCGCCATCCCTTGAACGCGCCGTACGTTCCGTTTTCCTGGGGCCGGACGTGGATGGGGTCCTGTACGCCGAGTTCGGCCACCGACGCCTTGAGGTCGTCGTCCGGTTCGGTGCCGGTGGTCCGGGCGTTGTAGTCGTCGCGCACGATCAGGGCCGGGTCGAGGCGGACGATCTGGTCGTGGGCTTCTTCGACGGCTGGCGGCTCGGGCTGCGCGGTCTTCGGGGGCGTGGCGGGGGCGGCTTTGGTGGGGGGTTTCGTGGTCTTCTTCGCCTGGGGGGCGGTGGACATGAGTGGTACTCCTGTGCTGGTGGTGCTTGGCGGGCCGGGCGTGTCCCGGTCGGCCGGTCAGGCCGTGGGGCGGTCGTCGACTGTGACGACCATGCGGATGACGCGTCCGCTGCCGTCGCCCTCGACCGGGGAGATGGTGACGGCAGCGGAGAGCAGCAGCCCAAGGATGGTGCGCACGAGCAAGCACGTGGTCTCGGACGGCTGGTGGTGACCGGTCTGGTCGGCAGCGGTGCGGATCAGCTCGTCGGTGGCGTCGCCGGGCGTGTAGGCAAGCCCATGGCGCAGCAGGTGATCTGCGAGCCGGAGCGCTTTCATCGCGCGGCGGGTGGAGAGATAGCGGGCCTGGGGCCAGCCGGTGGGAAAGGCGGCGGGATCTTCGGCACGCGACATGGCGGTGCGTTCCTCTCGGACAGGGATGTTGGTCAGCGTGTGTGGAGCTGCGCTGGTGCCTGCGAGGGGATTTGAACCCCTGACCACCCACAAGTGGGACCGCTCTACCGCTGAGCTACGCAGGCCTGGGCCGTCGGTGCGGTGGCCGGGGGACTGTCAGCGCCTTATTCGATACTAGATAATAAATGCTCTGAATGCAAGTGGTCACCTCCATTTCGTGGTGGTGTTGGAGGGCCGGTGGCGTCGGCGGCGCGGGCGTGCTCGCGGCGCTCAGTGGCCGCTGTCGCCTGAAGCGGTCGCCAGGGGGGTGCCCGCCTGGTAGTCCGTGCCCGGCTCGGGCGGGATCGGTTCGCCGGTGGCGAGGTCGGTGCAGTACGCCGCGAACACGTCGGCCGCCGCCATGGGCTGGGGCCACCCGTTGATGACGGACCAGCCGCGTAGTACGGATGTGCTGTCGGTGGTGTGCGTGCGCGTGAAGATGATCGCGTCCCGGAAGGCGATGGAGGTCTGCGCCAGCAGGTGACAGAACATCAACCAGCCTTCGTAGTCGGCGTTCGCCAGGTCTTCGTCGTCGGGAGCGCATTCGACGGTCGCCGAGGCGGAGGCGAAGCTCCCGAGGGAGGTGCGAGCGCTGCACACGAGGTGATGGAGTCCCGGTCCGAGTGCATCCAGCAGCGCCCCGAATGCCTGGGCTGCGGTCTCGAACGGATCGGGCAGGGTGGTGGGGTCGGGCATGGCAGGTACTCCGGAGACTGAAGGGCCGGGGGGGTGAGGGCTGGGGCTGCTCGGAGTCCGCCGGCGGTAGGGCGCGGCGTCGAGCCGGACCCCTTGGTGAGCCGGTGGGTGGAAGACCCGGCCCTCAGGAGCCGTCGCGCGGCCGGGGAGAGAACTGTGCGGGTCGACTCCTGCAAGGTCCTGGTGGAGCGTCCGGCGGTTGGGGCCCGGTGCCGTCACAGGTCTTCCAAGGTGAGCCGCAGGCCGATGAACTGCTGCCTAAGCAGCGGGAGGATGTTGCCCTCCGCGTCGGGCCCTCCGGTGAGCAGGACGGGGCCGTGGTAGGGCTGGTGTGTGAAGCCGAACCGCCGGGCGAGAGCCGTCGCGGCGGGATTCACCGGGTGGTTGTACAGACCTTCGTCGTCGATCCACATGTCCCACTGGCGGGTCAGGGCGACGACGTCGAAGCGGCGGCATCGCAGTGCTGCGCGCAGCACTGCACGGCGCTCGGCGCTGGATTCGGTGTCGTGACCGAACGGCAGGTTGATTTCGACGAGTTGTGCGTCGCAGGTCAGGAGCAGGGCGGAGGGGGTTTGGGTCATGGGCGCTTCTCGTGCTCGCTGCAGAGGGGGGTGCCTCTATGTCTTTCGTCAAGGCACTCCTGTCGGGTTTGGGGTGGTTCGGGGTTGCTGAGGTTATGCGGCGAGCTCGACGTCCTTCGG
>NZ_JBSFMT010000120.1:0-18730 GCF_053599695.1 Streptomyces sp. NPDC000878
GTGGGAAGCACGCGACGACATGCACGACGCCTTCCTCCAACTCGCCCACTGCATGACCCTCGCCCGCAAACACCCCGCTTTCTGAAAGCACCCCTAAGAGGCGCCCTTGTAGACGTCGTACACGTCCAGCCGGCCGCACATCCCGAACTTGCCGTGCGCCGAAGGCTGTTCGGCCCGTACGACGGCATCGGCGAGGTGGGACGTGTCGCCCCGTTCGAGACGGTCCAGCTGGTCGCCCGTCGCACCGGCCGCCGCCTCGGCGCCGCGCCGCCAGCGTTCGCGCCAGTCGGCGAGCCGGGGCCGTACGAGGGCGGCTGCGGCCTCGTGGAAGGCGGCCAGCGCCTCCGGCCCCTCCGCGTCCCGCAGCGCCCGGTATCCATCGAGGGCGAGGTCGCGCCGGGCCCGGGCCACCCGCTCCTGCTCGGCCACGGGGGCGTCGGCCGGGATCACGGTCGCGGCGGCGTACGTCTCCGGGTCGGTCAGGTACTTCGGCGGCAGCGTGAGCACCGCATCCCCGGCCTCCGGGAGCCCGCTGTTCTGCATGAGGACGGTGATGCGCAGGTCGTCCTCGTTGACCAGCCGGTGGATGGTGCCCGGCGTGAACCAGGCGACCGTACCG
The DNA here is from genome assembly GCF_053599695.1 of Streptomyces sp. NPDC000878. NCBI lineage: Bacteria > Bacillati > Actinomycetota > Actinomycetes > Kitasatosporales > Streptomycetaceae > Streptomyces > Streptomyces sp. NPDC000878. The sequence continues at coordinate 620 of NZ_JBSFMT010000120.1, forward strand.
GGCGCGAGCGGTGTCACCTCGTACCCGGAGGTCGTGAGCGTCTGCACCGCGCCCCGCCCGCCCGTGACGACGTACGCCTCCGAACAGGTCAGATGCATATGGGGAGTTCCGCCGCAGACACCGTCGACGGCCGGCCAGTCGTAGACGGAGAGATGCGAGACGGCGACACCGCCCGGCAGACCGGCGAAGGCCGCCTCGTTGGGTCCCGGGCTCACCACGGGTGCTCCTCCAGGTACTTGGCGACGCCCTCGCGCTCCCACTCCCCGTCGGCGACGACGACCCGGTAGCGGCGGGTGAGCGTGTCGCCGGGCGCCAGCTCCAGTTCGTCGTAGAAGGCCCAGGAGGGTGCTACGGCGGCGAACGGCTCGTTGCGCACGAACCAGTGGGCCGGGTGGGCACCCTCCGCCCCCAGGTGGTCGTTCTCGGGCGCGTGCGCGAAGACCAGCGTGGCGTGCCCGTCGGCGCCGTCGAACTCGCCGGAGTACGCCAGCCAGGGCGTCTGCTCGCCCATCAGTTCGGGCCCCTCGGAGTCGGGGCCGACGATCCGCCCGTCCCGGAAGGCGCGCGGGCCGCGCCAGAACAGGCCGGTGTAGCCCGCGGCCTCGCGCCCGGCGGTGGTCGGGCTGCCGAAGAGCAGCGGCTCGGCACGCCGGTTGGTGATCGCGCTCGTCCAGGTCAGGGCCCAGGAACCCGCCGCCGGATCGACGTCGTGCACCTCGACCCGCCGCTCCTCGTCCGCCCACAGCTCCCCGCTGTACGGGTGCCAGGTGAGCCGTTCCGCGATGACGACCCGGCCCGCGTCCGAGGCGACCTCGTCGAAGCCGACGTGCGCCATCGAGCCGACGCGCTCGGGGAGGGCGAGGTAACCCTCGCCGTGCACATAGGTGTTGCCGCCCCACAGGTTCGACCCCGACAGGTGCGAGGCCGTCAGCTGGAGGCCCTTGTGCCAGCGGTGGTCGTTGGGCCGGTAGTCGGTGACAACGTTTCCGGCGAGCGTCCGGATCGGGTGCAGATACGGCTTCGGCGCCTCCCAGGCCGCCTCGGCCCCGTACACGTAGCTGAACAGCTCGACCCCGGTGACAGGCTCGGTCACGGTGATGCGGTCGCCGTGCGCGTGGACGATGCGCAGGTCGGTGGACGTGGTCACGCGGACGCCTCCTCGGTAGCGGATCCGGAAACATCGTCGTCGATCGCGGGCGCCCAGCCGGGCGCACCGCCGTGCAGCGCCGCGTAATAGGGGTCGCCCGGGCCGATGTCACCGGCCTTGACGGTCGTGTCCGTGAAGGCGGACTTGTACAGCGCGGTGATCAGCTCCAGGCTGGTCCGCCCGTCCGCGCCGCTGCTGCGCGGCCGTTCGCCGGCGCGCATACTCGCGACCAGTTCGCGCAACTGCGCGACGTGCGAACTCGGCACGTCCGGCCCGAAGTCACGCCAGGCGGCCACCTCCGCCTCGGGCACGTCCGGCGCCGGGGTGATGGTCCAGTTGGCGTTGGAGTGCCCGTACAGATGGGTGAGTTCGACGGTGGCGCGCTCGCAGTCGATGCGGATACGGCTGACCTCGTCGGGGCTGAGCACGCTGTTGACGACGGTCGCCAGCGCGCCGTCGGCGAACCGGACGAGCGCGGTGGAGACGTCCTCGGTCTCGACGTCGTGCACGAGCCGCCCGGCCATGCCCCGCACCTCGCTCCAGGGCCCGAGCAGGTCGAGGAGCAGGTCCATCTGGTGGATGCCGTGTCCCATCGCTGGCCCGCCGCCCTCCGTCGCCCAACGCCCGCGCCAGGGCACGGCGTAGTAGGCGGTGTCGCGGTACCAGGTGGTCTGGCAGTGCGCCACGAGCGGCCGGCCCAGGGCGCCCTCGGCGAGCAGCCGCCGCACATGGGTGGAGGCGGAGCCGAAGCGGTGCTGGAAGACGATCGAGGCGTACGGGCCACCCCCGAGCCCCTCCTCCGCCTCGATGGCGTCGAAGTCGGCGAGCGTCGGCACCGGCGGCTTCTCGCACCACACCCAGGCTCCGGCACGCAGCGCGGCCACGGTCTGCTCGCGGTGCAGGGTGGGCGGCGTACAGATGGTCACCAGGTCGGGGCGCTGCTCCCGGAGCATCTGCTCCAGGTCGGTGTACGCGTGTGGAATCCCGCTCTCCGCGCAGAACGCCTTCACCGCGTCGGCGTTGATGTCGACCGCCGCGACGACCTCGGTCTCGCCCTCGTCGGCCAGCTCGGTGAGCGCCGTCAGATGGGACCCACGTCCGATGGCGCCCACCCCGACGATCGCGGCCCGGATACGACGGCCGGTGAGGGGCGGGAGCGGGGCGGGTGAAGCGTGGGGGGTGGGTGTGGTGTCGGGGCTGGTTGCGGGTGTGGCCATGGGCGTGTTCAGCACTCCATCGGACGCGGTGACTGACGCGGGCCAACGCGTGACGACTCCGGCACCCGCCGGGGGCAGCAAGCGCTTTCCCATCGTTGGCAACGTATGTTCCGTCCGAGCGGTCGGTCAACACCGCGGCAGGGGTGTCCACGGGGTGGATGGCGCGGGCGGTCCGGCGGGGGAACCCGGCCCTTTACCACCCCTTGACCCCGGCCCCTGTGCTCGGGCTGTCACCGGAGGCCGCTAGGCTGCCCCTCAACACACGTGATCTCCGCCTGCCTTCACTTGGCGCACGGCGGCCCGGTGTGTCCGTCGGCCCCTCCACGATCAGCGCTTGGACCACGTAACTTCATGTCTTGGTTTGAATCCCTCATCCTCGGACTCGTCCAGGGGCTGACCGAGTTCCTCCCCGTCTCCTCCAGCGCGCATCTGCGCCTGACGGCCGCGTTCTCCGGCTGGGAGGACCCGGGTGCCGCCTTCACCGCGATCACCCAGCTGGGTACGGAGGCGGCGGTGCTGATCTACTTCCGCAAGGACGTGGGGCGGATCCTTTCGGCGTGGTTCCGCTCGCTCACCAGCAAGGCGATGCGCAGCGACCACGACGCGCAGATGGGCTGGCTGGTGATCGTCGGCTCGATCCCGATCGGCGTGCTCGGGGTCACCCTCAAGGACCAGATCGAGGGGCCCTTCCGCGACCTCCGGATCACGGCGACGATGCTGATCGTGATGGGCATCGTCATCGGCGTCGCCGACCGGCTCGCGGCGCGCGACGAAACCGGCGGGAAGCACCGGGCGGCCAAGGAGCGCAAGGGGCTGCAGGACCTGAACGCCCGGGACGGTCTGATCTACGGCCTGTGCCAGGCGATGGCCCTGGTCCCCGGTGTCTCCCGGTCCGGCGCGACCATCAGCGGCGGCCTGTTCATGGGCTACTCCCGCGAGGCGGCGGCCCGTTACTCCTTCCTGCTGGCCATGCCGGCCGTGCTCGCCTCGGGCGTGTTCGAACTCAAGGACGCGTCGGAGGGCGGCCATGTCTCCTGGGGCCCGACGGCGTTCGCGACGGTGATCGCCTTCGCGGTCGGATACGCGGTCATCGCCTGGTTCATGAAGTTCATCAGCACGAAGTCGTTCATGCCGTTCGTGTACTACCGCATCGTGCTCGGCATCGTGATCATCGCCCTGGTGGCGACGGGTGCGCTGAGCCCGCACGCGGCGGAGTCGTCGGGCTGAGTCCGTACGACTCCGGCGACCGTGACCAACCACATAGCGATCGAGTAGCCACCCGGTAGCGCAGTGTCAGTCCTTGCCCCTACGCTGGTGCGCATGTCCCCCGACTCCCTGACCCCTGGTTCCGTGCGGTCCGCTGCCGTGTTGAACGAGCAGATCCGCGCACTCTGGCTCCGCGCGGGCGGTTCCCTCTCGACCCAAGAGCGGGAGGAGTACGAGCTGTTGGTGGTCAGGTGGGCCGCGGCGATACGCGGCGAGGTCATCGAGGCGGCCTGACACCGAAGCGCACGGCGATTCCGCTCCGCCAGTTTGCTCCGCCGGGCGGAACACGCGGAACATCCGCCGACTCCGGCTACCCAGCGTCACCGCCCGCCCGACACCCGCAGCACCGCCCCCGTCGCGTACGAGGCCTCCGGGGACATCAACCAGGCGATGGCAGCCGCGACTTCCTCGGCCTGCCCCGCCCGGCGGAGCGGAATCACCGAGGCCGCGCGTTTCGCCCGGTCAGGATCGCCCATCGTCGCGTGGATCTCGGTGTCGATGACGCCCGGGGCCACGGCGTTGACGCGGATGCCGTCCGGGCCGAGTTCCTTCGCCAGACCCACGGTCAGCGCGTCGACGGCAGCCTTGGTCGCCGCGTAGTGGACGTACTCGCCGGGGGCGCCGAGAGTGGCCGCCGCCGAAGACACGTTCACGATCACGCCGGTCCCCCGCGCCGTCATGGACCGCGCGGCCCGACGCGAACACAGCAGCGTACCCAGCAGGTTGACCTCCATCACGCGCCGCAGATCGGCGGGGTCCGCGTCGACGAGCCTGCCCAACGGGCCGGTGACCCCGGCGTTGTTCACCAACCCGGTGACGGGTCCGAGCCGCTCCTCGACGGTGTCGAACAGCTGCTCCACGTCCGCCTCGACCGAGGTGTCCACCGGCACGGTCACACAGCGCGCCCCAGCCGCCCGCACCCCCGCCGCGACCGACTCGGCGGCCCGGGCGTCCCGCACGTACCCCACGGCGACGTCGTGCCCGTCCGCCGCGAGCCGCAGACAGGTCGCGGCACCGATGCCCCGACTGCCACCGGTGACCACCGTGACGGACGACCCGCTCATGGACGTACCTCCTACTTCCGCAATGGGTGACGGGCAATGGGTCTACGGTCGCAGGTGTGCGAGCGTGTCCGCGTCGAGCGGGTAGGGCCGCTCCACCGGCAACAGCCCGGCCGCGCGGTCCAGTTGCCCCGCTCGTACGAGCCCATGAATCTCGGCGGCGAGCGCCGTCACATCCTCGACCCCGACGATCCACTCGTCGGCGTACCGCGCCGCCGCCTCCCCCGAAAGCCCCAACTGCAAGGACCGGTACGGCAACGGTTCGAGCCGGAGACCCCGCTCGGGATCCCACTGCACCCGCGCCGAGGCCCGCCTCAGCTGCCGCTTCCAGGCGGCCTGGTCCTCGTGCAGGCCAGGGACGTAGTGAGAAAGGCACGCGTTCCGCAGCGCCCAGGCGAACCCGTCCCGGCTGATCTCGACGCCCAGCACGGTCTCCTGCCCCTCCTTCGTGCCCCAGCCGCAGCGGTACATCATCCAGGTGAAGGACGGCTTGATCCATGTCATCCGATCCCGCTTCCACGCCGCCGGAAACCGGCCGTCGCGTGCCGCGGCGAGCCCGATCTCCGGGCGGTAGGCCTGATAGACGGTCACAGTGGACGCCGTATGTCGGGCGCGTACGCGGAACTTGGGTTCCTGTTCGTCGGAGGCGGCGGATTCCCGTTCGTCGGAAGAATCGACGGTCTGATCGTTCATCTGACCAGCTTCGGAGCCGGACACGCCCGTCGGCCACCGAATATCCGCGATGCTCTTGGTTCCGCCCGCCCCGTACCCAACACTGAGCCGATGACGCAGCGTGTGGAGCTAGCGACCGTGATGGACCGGCTCTCCCTGGACGGACTCGTCACCGAGTACGCGGTGGCGGTGGACGACGGCGACTGGGAGGCGTACGTGGGACTGTTCGCGCCGGACGGACGGGCGGACTACCGTTCGGCCGGCGGTATCGAGGGAGAGGCCCGGCAGGTCGCCGAGTGGCTCGCGCAGAGCATGGAACTGTTCCCGATGCGGCAGCATCTGATCGTCAACCGCCGGATCCGCTTCGGCATCGAGGAACAGGGCACCTACGACACGGCCCGTGTCCAGGCCGACTACATCAACCCCATGCGCCTCGCGGACCGCGACGGCGAAACCGGCTCCACCGCACCCGACTTCGTCTGCGGCGGCCGGTACGCCTTCGGGCTGATCCGTACGCGGGACGGCTGGCGGTTGCGCGAGGTGGTCGTCCAGGAGAAGTGGCGCCGCACGCCGAAGACCGCGCCCGTGCCGGGAACCGGCAACCGACCGGCCGGCTGACCCGACTGGCCTCTTTGCCTCCCCCGGGCGATCCGCCGTACGCCAATACGAGGAATCCCCCGCCCTGGCCGGAGTCCTGCTGGCCCGGGATCGGTCCTACCGCGCACACTGGAGCCACCGGCTGGGTAACCGACTGGGTAGTTGTCCGGGGAACCAACTGGTAGGAGGCGCCGTATGAAACTGCCCGGCCACTGGATCGCCTCCCCGTGGCGCCGGTCCGTCGCCGCCGCGCTGGCCGGTGCACTGCCGGTGTTCGCCTTCCCCGCGCCGGCCCTGTGGTGGTTCGCGTACGTCGCCCTCGTGCCGTGGATCCTGCTCGTCCGGTCCGCGCCGACCGCCAAACGGGCCGCGTACGACGGCTGGTTCGGCGGATTCGGGTTCATGCTGGCCGTGCATCACTGGCTGCTGCCGAGCCTGCATGTGTTCACGCTCGTCATCGCGGCGCTGCTGGGCGTGCTGTGGGCACCCTGGGGCGTGCTCGTACGCCGGTTCCTGGCGGGCCGGCCCCCGGCCGGGCGGATCGCCGCCGCGCTCCTCGTACTGCCCTCGGGATGGCTCATGGTCGAGCTGGTCCGCTCGTGGCAGGGGCTGGGCGGACCCTGGGGCATGATCGGATCCAGCCAGTGGCAGGTGGCACCCGCGCTGCGGCTGGCCTCGGTCGGCGGGGTGTGGCTGCTCAGCTTCCTGGTGGTGGCCGTGAACGTCGCGGTCGCCGTCCTGGTCGCGGTGCGCGCGTCCCGGGTTCCGGCGGTGGCCGGGCTCGTCGCCACCGCCGCCCTGGCCTCCGCGGCCTGGGTGTGGTCACCGCGTCCGGAGGCGGACGGCCAAGTGCGGATCGCGGTCGTGCAGCCGGGGATCGTCGACGGTTCCGGCAGCGCCGAGAAGCGGTTCGCACGCGAGGAGGCGCTCACCCGACAGCTGGCCGGCCAGGACGTGGATCTGATCGTCTGGGGCGAGAGCAGCGTCGGTTTCGACCTCGCCGACCGGCCCGACTACGCCCAGCGGCTCGCCGCGCTCTCCCGTGCGACCGGGACCGACATCCTCGTCAACGTGGACGCCAGACGCTCCGACCGGCCCGGTATCTACAAGAGTTCGGTGCTCGTCGGTCCGGACGGCCCCACCGGTGACCGGTACGACAAGATGCGGCTCGTGCCCTTCGGTGAGTACGTCCCGGCGCGTTCGCTGCTGGGCTGGGCCACCTCCGTCGGCAAGGCGGCGGGCGAGGACCGCAGGCGCGGCAGCGAGCAGGTGATCATGAACGTCGGGGGCGGGCTGCGCATCGGGCCCATGATCTGTTTCGAGTCCGCGTTCCCGGACATGAGCCGCCATCTCGCCCAGGACGGCGCCCAGGTGCTCGTCGCCCAGTCGTCGACCTCGTCGTTCCAGCACACCTGGGCCCCCGAGCAGCACGCCTCGATCGCCGCCCTGCGCGCCGCCGAGACCGGCCGCCCCATGGTGCACGCCACGCTGACCGGCGTCTCCGCCGTCTACGGCCCGAGCGGCGAACGCGTCGGCTCCTGGCTCGGCACCGACAAGAGCGCCTCGGCGGTGTACGACGTACCGCTGGCCCGGGGTGAGACGCCGTACGTCCGCTTCGGTGCCTGGCCGGTGTACGGAGCCGTGCTCGTGCTCCTGGTCCTGGGCGGCGTCGAGGGCGTACGCGGGCTCAGGCGGCGTCGATCCGTTCCCGCACCGCTCGTACCACCCGCTCGCACAGTTCATGAGTCGCCAGTGCGTCCCGGGCGCTGAGCACCTTGCCGGCGCGCACGGCGTCGAGGAACGTGAGCACGGCCTGTTCGATGCCGCGCTGCCGCGCCACCGGCACCCAGTCGCCGCGCCGCCGTATCGTCGGCTGGCCCTTGTGGTCGATCACCTCGGCGAGGTTGACCACCTGACGCTTGGTGTCCTGCCCGGAGACTTCGAGGATCTCCTCGGCCGAGCCGCTGAGCCGGTTCATCACCCCGAGCGCGGTGAACCCGTCCCCGGCGAGCTGGAGCACCACGTGGTGCAGCAGCCCGCCCTCGGTGCGGGCGCGCACGGTCACGTCGTCGACCGGGCCCGGCACCAGGAACCGCAGGGTGTCCACGACATGGATGAAGTCGTCGAGGATCATCGCGCGGGGTTCCTCGGGCAGCCCGATGCGGTTCTTCTGCATCAGGATCAGCTCGCGCGGATGGTCGGCGCACTGCGTGTACCCGGGCGCGAAGCGCCGGTTGAACCCGACGGCGAGCGAGACCCCACGCTCCTCCGCCAGCCTCACCAGCCGTTCCGACTCGGCCAGTTCGTACGCGAGCGGCTTGTCGACGTAGGTCGGTACGCCCGCCTTCAGCAGCCTCGTCACGATCTCCGGGTGCACGACGGTGGGCGCGTGCACGAAGGCGGCGTCGAGGCCCTCGGCGAGGAGGGAGTCCAGGTCGGTGTGGCGCCGCTCCTGGGGAAGGTGGAGGTCGTCGGCGACCCGGGCGAGCGTCGCGGGTGTGCGGGTCTGGAGGTGCAGTTCGACGTCGGGGCGGCTGCCGAGCACCGGCAGATACGCCTTCTGCGCGATGTCACCGAGTCCGATGCAGCCGACCTTCACGGGGTCTCCTTCAGCGGTTGCCTGCCGGGGTTCTGCCGGAAGCATACGGCCGCCGGGTAATCCGCCGGCCGGCCGGGCCGCCGGAAAACGCATGGTGGGGGCGGTCGAGGCAGGGCACCATGCCTGCATGACAGAGCCACAGACGCAGCGCAGTGAACCCGCCCTGACCGCAGACGAACGCACCATGCTGGAGGGCTGGCTGGAGTACCACCGGCAGACCCTGGCGTGGAAGTGCGAGGGCCTGACCGACGCCCAGCTCAGAACCGCCTCGGTGGAGCCTTCCGAACTGTCCCTCATGGGTCTGGTGCGGCACATGGCGGAAGTGGAGCGGGGCTGGTTCCGCAAGGTGCTGGTGAGCGACGATCCGGGGCCGATCTACTACACCGAGGAGGACCGGGACGGCGAGTTCCATCTCACCGAGGCGGACAGCTGGCAGGAGGCGTACGACACCTGGCAGGCCGAGATCGAGATCGCCCGGCGCAACGCCGCGGACTTCGGCCTGGACGAACTCTCCCGTGGCCGGAGCCGGCACACCGACGAACCGTTCAACCTGCGCTGGATCTACACCCACATGATCGAGGAGTACGCCCGCCACAACGGCCACGCCGACCTGATCCGCGAGCGGCTCGACGGAGCGACCGGCGACTGAACCCAGCCGACGGCCGGCGGGTGCGCCTCGGGACGGTGACGGACGTCAGCCGGGGCCGCTCCGCACCCTCCGTAAGGGGCCGGAGATCACCCGTGTGGGGCATCCTCCGCTTGTCCACGCGTTCCGGAACGGGCCGGACACAGCAGAGTTGCGCGGGTGCATCGAACGACGACCACCGCAACGCTTCTTGTCACCGTGGCTGTCACGGCTCTCTCCGGCTGCGTCACGGTCCAGCACCCGATCGCTCCCGGCCCGCCCCCGGCGCCGTCCCAGCCGTCGGTGCCCCGCCCGGACAACCTGGCCGAACCCCAGATCGTGCAGGCACCCGCCCGGGAGGCACTGGAGCTGATCGGCCCCGACCGCGAACCCACGCAGGCCGTACGGGCACCGCGGGCCCCGGAGGAGCCGCACCGCCCGGCCGCCGCGACGCCGCCGCCCGCACCGGCCGCCGCTCCGGCGCCCCCGCCCCGCCGGGCCAAGCCGAAGCAGCGCCCACCGAAGCCGGAGCGCCGCCGCGCCCAGCCCCGCGTCGAACTCCCCGACGTGTCCCGCCCGGTACGCGAGAACACGGACGTGTGCGCCCTCGGCAAGAAGTACGGCGGCTGGGGCAAGGACAGCCCCCAGACGGTCATCTGCAAGGAGGCGTACGGCCGTTGAGGCGTCCGGGGCCAGGGGCGCGGGTGTCGCCTAGGGCCGCTGTCTCGGCGGCCCCCAGGAATCGCCATCCGCCCCTCCGAAGGAGTCCCCCTCCCCCAGCCTCAGCTCCAGCCGACCGATGGCCGCCCTGACCCCGTCGCCGTAGCTGTCGTCGCCCAGGGCGTCGGCCGCGCCGCGGGCCCGGCGGAGGTGGGTGCGGGCGGCCTCGGGGCGGTCCAGCTTCACGTAGTCGGCGGCGAGGTTCAGATGCAGCGAGGGGTACAGGGCACGCACCGCGAGCGCCCCCTCGTGGCGGACGACCTTCGCGACCCGCTCGTCCGACAGTTCCTCCGCCGCCGACAACGCCCGCAGGTCCCACGCCAGTTCGTCCGAGGGGTCGTCCTGCGTGTCGGCCATGTAGTGCGCCAGCGTGCAGCGGTGCATCGGGTCGCCGTCCTCGCCGATCTCCGCCCACAGCCCCAGGAAGCGCCCCCTGGCCTCCTCACGGTCACCGCCGTGGTGCAACATGACGGCCTGTCCGATCCGGGTCATCATGGCGTCCGGCGCCACCTGTTCCTGCCGCTCCGTCACGGCACCCTCCACCCTGTCCGCTACCCACTGCCCGCTGTCCCTGGCGACGCTAACGGCAGGCACTGACAATCCCGGTCAGGCGGGCCGGTACGGCACAGGACCGGCGACCCGCCTCACCTCTTCCGGATCAGCCCAGGTCGGGAATCGTCCAGTCGATGGGCTCGTGCCCCTGGCCGGCCACGGCCTCGTTGATCTGGGTGAACGGACGCGAGCCGAAGAACTTCTTCGCCGACAGCGGCGACGGGTGCGCCCCCTTCACCACCACGTGCCGCTCCTCGTCGATCAGCGGAAGCTTCTTCTGCGCGTAGTTGCCCCACAGGACGAAGACCGCCGGGTCGGGACGGTCGGCCACGGAGCGGATCACCGCGTCCGTGAACTTCTCCCAGCCCTTCCCCTTGTGCGAGTTGGCCTCGCCGGAGCGGACCGTGAGCACCGCGTTGAGCAGCAGCACGCCCTGCTCGGCCCACGGCATCAGATAGCCGTTGTCGGGGACGGGCGTGCCCAGCTCCTCCTTCATCTCCTTGTAGATGTTGCGGAGGGAGGGCGGGGTCTTCACCCCGGGACGGACCGAGAAGCACAGGCCGTGGCCCTGCCCCTCGCCGTGGTAGGGGTCCTGACCGAGGATCAGGACCTTCACCTTGTCGTACGGTGTCGCGTCGAGCGCGGCGAACACCTCGTCGCGCGGAGGAAAGACAGGACCGCGTGCCCGCTCCTCCTCGACGAACTCGGTCAGCTCCTTGAAGTAGGGCTGCTGCAGCTCGTCACCCAGGACGCCGCGCCAGGACTCGGGCAGCATGGCGATGTCGGTCACGTGAACTTCCTCCGATGTGCGGTGTGTTCCACTCACCGAAGAACCTACCGGCGCCCACTGACAACGGGTCACGAAGTCGGCCGTACGCCGACCGCGGGCCCCGTTGCCGCTGCGCTACCAGCTGGTCTTCCAGTACAGCTCCCACATCACCATCATCGTCGCCGGGTCGATGGACACCTCGGCGCCGCCGATCTCCTCGTTGGCCGCCACATGCTGCTTGCCCTGCCACAGCGGCAGCAGCCGGGCGTCGTCCAGGAGGATCTGCTGAGCTTCCTCGAACTCCTCGCCCACGGCCCCGCGGTCGCTCTCCTTGCGTGACGCGGGCAGCAGCTCACCGGTGATCTCGGGGGACGTGTACGGCGTACCGAGCGCGTTCTGCTCGCCCACGAAGGGGGCGATGAAGTTGTCGGCGTCGGGGAAGTCGGGGAACCAGCCGCGCCCGAACACCGGGTACTCGCCCTTCTGGTAGCCGTCCACGTAGGTCTTCCAGGGGCGGCTCTGGAGGGTGACGCTGAACAGGCCGGAGGCCTCCAGCTGCCGCTTCAGCTCCTCGAAGGCCGGCTTGGTCTGGGAGCCGTAGCGGTCGCTCGTGTACCAGAGGGTGAGCGGGACCCGCTCGGTGATGCCGTCGTCGACGAGGATCTGCTTGGCCTTGGCGGCACTGGGGTTGCCGAAGTCGTCGAAGAAGCCCGTGGTGTGGCCGACCAGACCCTTGGGGATCATGGAGTACAGCGGCTCGACGGTGTCCTTGTAGATGTTGTGGGCGAGCGCCGGGCGGTCGACGACCTGGGCGATGGCCCTGCGCACCGAGAGCTTGTTGGACCACGGGTCCTTGGGGTTGAACACCAGGTAGCTGATCTCGGTGGTGGCGTTCTCGACGAGCTGGAGCCCCTGCTCCTTCTCGTTGTCCTGGATGTCCACGACGTCGGCGGCGGCGAGACCGCGGTAGATGACGTCGATCTCCTTCTCCCGGAGAGCGTCGGCCTCCTCGGCCGACTGCTGGAAGTACCGGATGGTGACGGCGTCGTTCTTGAGGTCCGCGATGCCCTTGTAGCTGTCGTTCCGGACGAGTACGGCCTTGTCGCCCTCGTCGTAGGACTCCAGGGTGTACGGCCCGGAGCCGCTGACCTTGCCGTCCTCGCGGAGCGACTTCGCGGGGTAGTCCTCGGGATCCACGATCGACATGGCGGGCGTGGAGAGCACGAAGGGGAACGTCGCGTCGGCCTGGTTCAGATGGAAGATGAGCCCGCGGTCGCCCTTCACCTCGATCCGGTCGAGGCTGGTCAGCAGTCCGGCCGGGCCACCGTTGACGTTGATCGCCTTGATCCGGTCGATCGAGTACTTGACCGCCTTCGCGTCCAGCTTGTGCCCGTCCGAGAACGTCAGGCCCTCGCGCAGCTCGCAGCTGTACACCGTGCTCGAACTGTCGGTGAACTCGCAGCTCTTGGCCGCGTCGGGCTTGGGCTCGGACCCGCCGGTGTCGAAGTTGAGCAGCGTCTGGTGGACGTTGCGGAACAGCTCCCACGAGTTGTCCCAGGACGCCGCCGGATCCAGTGTGCTGGGCTCACTCGTCGTCCCCACTACGATCGGCTTCCCGTCGCCGGAAGAGTCGGAGGAGAAGACTCCGCATCCGGCGACCATGGATATGGACGCGGCTGCCGCAACCTGCCGCAGGCCCCGGTTCCGGTTGAACACGTGCACGCTCCTCGATCTGCCATACCAAGCCAACGGTCGGCAGACCATACCGCAGTGCCCCAGTAGGTGGTCCAGCTTCCTGGTAGGCCACTTGATCAGCACGTATCGGACAGTGCGGTCCTCGGACCGCGTGACCTCGCACGTCGACACAGAAGCTTTTTCTGTCAGCCGGGGCGCATATGTTTGCGTCAGCCGACATAGCAGCTTTTGGCCGCCCATCTTCCGGTAAATGGCAAAGCAGACGTAAAAATCGACGCCGGGGCGAACACCGGCACCGGGCCCGCGTCAGCCGGGAACAGAACCGAAGCGGGCGACCGTCTCCCGACGAACGCCCGCCCCACTTCGTACCGATCCGATTACATCGGCCGTTTACGCCGGCTGTTCACGTCAGCTGTTGCCGGCCTTGAGGAAGATGCCGCCGTCGACCACGAGCGTCTGGCCGGTGATCCAGTCGGCCTGCGACGAGGTCAGGAACGCGGCGGCGCCGCCGATGTCCGAGGGTACGCCGAGCCGGCCGAGCGGGTAGGCGGCGGCGGCCTCCTCCTCGCGGCCCTCGTAGAGCGCCTGCGCGAACTTCGTCTTCACGACGGCCGGAGCGATCGAGTTGACCCGCACCCGCGGCGCGTACTCGTGCGCCAGTTGGCGCGTCAGGTTGTCCATCGCTGCCTTGCTGATGCCGTACGCGCCGATGAACGGCGAGGCCGAGAGGCCGGCGACGGACGTGATGTTGACGATCGAGCCGCCGTTGTCCTTCTGCCAGGCGTGCCAGGTCTTCTGGGCGAAGCCGAGCGCCGAGACGACGTTGGTCTCGAAGACCTTGCGCGCCACGTTGAGGTCGAGGTCGGCGATCGGCCCGAACACCGGGTTCGTACCGGCGTTGTTGACGAGGTGGTCGACGCGCCCGAACGCCTCCAGGGTGCGTTCGACGGCGACGGCCTGGTGGGCCTCGTCGTGGGCCTTGCCCGCCACGCCGATGACCCGGTCGGCACCGAGTGCCTCGACGGCCTCCTTGAGAGCGTCCTCGTTGCGTCCGGTGATGCAGACCCGGTCACCGCGCGCGAGGAGTGCCTCGGCGATGCCGTAGCCGATGCCCCGGCTGGCGCCGGTGATGAGGGCGACCTTGCCCGAGAGTTCCACAGTGCTCATGTCCGTTTCCCCCGGCCCTAGTCGAGCGGTCCGCCGGCGACGTACAGCACCTGGCCGGAGACGAATCCGGCGGCCTCGCCGGTGAAGAAAGCGATGGCGTTGGAGATGTCGTCCGGGTTGCCCACGCGCTGGACGGGGATCTGGGTCGCGGCGGCGGCCTTGAAGTCCTCGAAGCCCATGCCGACGCGCTCGGCGGTGGCGGCGGTCATGTCGGTGGCGATGAAGCCGGGGGCGACGGCGTTCGCGGTGACGCCGAACTTGCCGAGTTCAAGGGCGAGGGTCTTGGTGAAGCCCTGGAGACCGGCCTTGGCGGCGGAGTAGTTGACCTGGCCGCGGTTGCCCTGGGCGGAGGACGAGGACAGGTTGACGATCCGCCCGAACTTGGCGTCCACCATGTACTTCTGACAGGCCCTCGACATCAGGAAGGCGCCGCGCAGGTGCACGTTCATGACCGTGTCCCAGTCGGACACGCTCATCTTGAAGAGCAGGTTGTCACGCAGGACGCCCGCGTTGTTGACGAGGATCGTGGGTCCGCCCAGTTCCTCGGCGATGCGCGTGACCGCGGCCTCGACCTGGGCCTCGTCGGAGACGTCGCAGCCGACGCCGATCGCCCTGCCACCGGCGGCGGTGATCTTCTCCACGGTGTCCTTGCAGGCGGCCTCGTCGAGGTCGATCACCGCGACGGCGCGGCCCTCCGCCGCCAGTCGTACGGCGGTCGCGGCGCCGATGCCACGCGCACCGCCCGTGACCACGGCGACCCGCTGCTCAGTGGTGGACATTGCTGGTTCTCCTCGCCCTTGAAAAGCCTGCGGCCCACGGTACGCCCTCAGGTGAGCGACCGCTTAGTACCTTCGGTGCATGTGACGCTAGAAGTCCTGACACCCGGTGTCAACGGCATGCAACGCCGGTGTGAGCCATTACCTGTCACCACCTGTCGTTACCCGGCAGTCTCACCTGACCAGCAGGTCGAGCAGTCGCTCCACCTCGGCCCGTGGATCGGCGGTGAGCCCGGTGTGCACGGGCCCCGGCTGTACGACCGTGGAGCGCGGCGCGATCAGCCAGCGAAAGCGCCGCCCGGCATCGTCCCGCGCCGCCTGACCGGCGGCTTCCCCACCCGCGCAGACGCCTTCGACGGCACGCAGCGCGGCCCGTACACCGTCGGCGTCGGCCGCCGGATCCAGGGCCCGCAGCTTGCCCTCGTCCAAATGCGTCCGCGCGGCGACGAAGGACTCGGCACGGCAGTACACCAGCACACCCGCGTTGAAACACTCGCCGCGCTCGATCCGCGGTACGACCCGCAGCAGCGCGTACTCGAAGACGTCCCGCCCGCTCATGCGGTCCCCCCATTGGTGATCCGCTCATGGATGACGGCCGCGCGCGCGAGGAGCGGCTCCGCGTAGGCCCGTCGGAGCGCGTCCGGCGAGTCGAACCCGGGTTCGTCCGCGAGCCACGCGTCGGGGATCTCGGCGGTGACCTCGGCGAGCAGTTCCTCGGTGACCAGCGGCGCCAGTTCGGCGGCGGCCGAGGTGATGTCGGGGCCGAACCGGGCGAGCGCGTGCTCGGAAACGTCGTACGGCTTGGCTGCAGAGGCATGAGCGCCGGGCCAGTTGTGATGCCAGATCATGGTGGCGCCATGGTCGATGAGCCACAACTCACCGCGCCACATCAGCAGGTTGGGGTTGCGCCAGGACCGGTCGACGTTGTTGACGAGCGCGTCGAACCACACCACCCGCCCGGCCTCCTCGGCGCCCACTCCGAAGGCGAGCGGATCGAACCCGAGGGCCCCCGACAGAAAGTCCATCCCGAGGTTGGTGCCACCGCTCGCCCTGAGCAGCCCCTGCACCTCCTCGTCGGGCTCGCCGAGCCCCAGCACCGGATCAAGCTCGACGGTCACCAGCCCGGGCACCCGCAGCCCCAACCGCCGAGCCAGCTCGCCACAGACAACCTCGGCGACGAGCGTCTTGCGCCCCTGTCCCGCACCGCTGAACTTCAGCACATACGTCCCGAGATCGTCGGCCTCGACGAGTCCCGGCAGCGAACCGCCCTCACGCAGGGGCGTGATGTAGCGGGTCGCGATGACTTCCTTGAGCATCGCCCCAGGTTACTGGGGCGTTCACGGCCGGATGCCCGCGCCGCCTGAACGGCGCGCGCACGGGGTTCGTATCTCCGGACAGATCCAGAAAACGCCTTCGGAAGGAAACGCCAGCATGAGCAGCGCCTCGCTTCAGCCCGTATCGGGACCGGCCCGTCGTACGGTCATGGCGGCGGCCGGCGCGGCGGGGCTCACCGTCGCGCTGACCGCGTGCGGGTCGGAGGACGACTCGTCCGACTCCGCCACGGAACAGGGTGCCGCCGCCGGCACCGCCCTCGCGAAAACCACCGACATCCCGGAGGGCGGTGGCAAAATCTTCGCGGACCAGGGTGTGGTGGTCACCCAGCCGACGGCGGGCACCTACAAGGCGTTCTCGTCGAAGTGCACACACGCGGGCTGTGCGGTGACGGGGGTCACCAACGGTGTGATCACCTGTCCGTGCCACAACAGCGAGTTCTCGGTCACCGACGGCAGTGTGAAGAAGGGCCCCGCGACCGAGGCCCTGGCCGCCGAGCAGATCACGGTGTCCGGAGACTCGATCACGCTCGCCTGAACTTCGCCCCGAGGCAGGCCAGCACCTCGTCGGTGGTAGCGACCGTGGCGACCAGCGCGAGGGTGTTGCGGATCATCGCGGGGGTGTAGTCGGAGGGCACCCCCGCGATGGCGTCCCCGGGCACGACGACCGTGTATCCACGGTTCACGGCGTCGAACACGGCGTTGGGAATCGCGACGTTGGCCGAGACCCCGGTCACGATCAGCGTGCGGCAGCCCAGGTTGCGCAGCAGGGCGTCGACATCGGTGCCCTGGATCGGCGACAGACCATGCAGCCGCCGTACGACGAAGTCCTCGTCGGCGACTTCGATGGGCGCCGCGACGCGCACCGCGCTCGTACCGGAGAGCTGCTGGACGGGGAGCCGTTCGGCGGCGCGGAACAGCCGGGCGTTGCGGTTCGCACCGCGCCCGTCCGGCCGGCGCTCGGCGATCGCGTGGATGACCTGGATCCCGGTCTCGTGGGCGGCGGCGACCAACCGGGCGACCCGGACAAGGGCCCCCGACGACCGCGCCTCCTCGGCGAGTTCGGGCAGGGCGCTGTCCGGTCCGACGACGCCCTGCTGGCACTCGACGGTGAGCAGGACCGTGGTAGCGGGGTCGAGGAGTTCGCTGAGCTGTGCATACGACGGCATGGCGCTGGAGGCTAACGTTCGTCGCGCACAGGCGGAAGACGACTGGAAGACGACCCGTTTTCTTTTCTGACGTGATGTCAGAGGATCACCTCTGACACGACGTGGGAGAACAAGAGGGGGGATCGCATGACCGTCACTCAGCGCCGAGGCCGGAAGATCATGATGACGCCGGGCGAACTGGACGAGTTCCTGACGACCCAGCGCACCTGCCGGGTCGCCACCATCTCGGCGGAGGGGGCTCCGCATGTGAGCACGTTGTGGTTCGCCTGGGACGGCACCTCGATGTGGCTGTACTCGGTGGTCCGCAGCAAGCGCTGGACCGACCTGCGCCGGGACCCGCGGGTCGCGATCGTCGTCGACACGGGCGAGGAGTACGACGAGCTGCGCGGCGTCGAGCTGTCCGGCGCCGTCGAGTTCGTCGGCGAGTCCCCGCGCACGGGCGAGCTGCGCGCCGAACTGGACGTCCCGGAGACCCTGTTCGCCCGCAAGAACTTCCGCCTGGACGAGATGCCCCACGACGGCAGACACGCCTGGATACGCCTCACCCCGGAAAAGATCGTCTCCTGGGACTTCCGCAAGCTGCCGGCGCAGTAGCGGCGACGTTGCCGGCCTGGGCATACCCATCCCGCACTCCTTCAGCGCCGGCCAGGGCATTTCAGCCCGTCCGGCGTTTGAGGACGAGGCCGTTCAGGCCGAAAGGGGGGTCTGGGGGCGCAGCCCCCAGGGATGGGACGGGTAAGGGCGGCGG
>NZ_JBSFMT010000121.1:0-18725 GCF_053599695.1 Streptomyces sp. NPDC000878
GGGCTGCGCCCCCAGACCCCCCTCCGGCCCTGAACGGGCCTTGTCCTCAAACGCCGGACGGGCTGACATCCCAGCCCGTCCGGGGGTTCGGGGGCGGAGCCCCCGAGGATGGGAATGGGTAGGGGCGGCGGGGGCGAAAACAAAGCCCGTCCGATACCCCAGACTGGAACCATGACCCTTCACGAAAACCTGCTCGGCGGCCCGCCTCCCACCCACCTCCCCGACCACCCCGAGCCCCGCGACCTCCTCGCGAACGGCACCGCCCCCGCCGACGTCGCCGCGAAGTACCCCACCTCCTCCCTCGCCTGGGCCCAGCTCGCCGACGACGCGTTCGAGCGGGGCAGTGTCGTGGAGTCGTACGCCTATGCCCGTACCGGCTACCACCGCGGACTGGACTCCCTGCGCCGCGCCGGGTGGAAGGGGCACGGTCCGGTGCCGTGGGAGCACGAGCCGAACCGCGGGTTCCTGCGGGCGCTGCACGCGCTCGCCCGGGCCGCCGGCTCGATCGGGGAGAAGGAGGAGTACGAGCGCTGCACCCAGTTCCTCCAGGACTCCTCCCCGACGGCCGCCCAGACGCTCGGCTAGCCATCCCGGCATCCCGTCATCCCCTGTCCGTACTCGGCCCGCCTGTGACCTGATCAGGCGGGCCTTGCGGATTCGGGGCACGATTGTGTTGGATGCCCCTGGGGACCGGGGCCCCCGTGTCGGAATTCGGCAGGGGCGGACCGCTACCCGGAGTACAACAGGAGACAGCGATGTCCCTCCAGGCTCAGCCCCCCGAGGCTTCGGAGCCCGAGACCCCGCATCTCGACTTCGCCGGTACGACGCCGTACGAGGACTATGTCCAGGCCGACGTCCTCACCCACCTCCAGCACACCCTCTCCGACGACCCCGGAGAGATGGTCTTCCTGGTGACGACCCAGGTCATGGAGTTGTGGTTCACCGTCATCGTGCATGAGTGGGAGACCGCCGCCGGAGCCTTGCGCGGCGACGACGTGCCTACCGCCGTCGCCGCCCTCAAGCGTTCCGTGCGCGAGCTGGACGCCCTCAACGCCTCGTGGCGGCCCCTCGCACAGCTCACCCCGGCCCAGTTCAACTCCTACCGCGCCGCCCTCGGCGAGGGCTCCGGGTTCCAGTCCGCGATGTACCGGCGGATGGAGTTCCTGCTCGGTGAGAAGTCCGCGTCGATGCTCGTGCCCCATCGCGCCGCCCCGCGCGTGCACGCCGAGCTGGAGAAGGCGCTGCACGAACCGAGCCTGTACGACGAGGTGTTGAGGCTCCTCGCGCGGCGCGGGTACGCCCTTCCGGACGCCGTTCTGTCGCGTGACGTGTCCTTGCGGTACGAGCCCTCCGCCGAGGTCGAGGCCGTCTGGACGGCCCTCTACTCCGGTGATCCCGACGCCGAACTGGCCCGGCTCGGGGAGGCGTTGACCGACGTCGCCGAACTGGTGTGGCGCTGGCGCAACGACCATCTCGTCGCCACCCGGCGGGCCATGGGCGCCAAGGCCGGCACCGGCGGCTCCGCCGGGGTGGCCTGGCTGGAGAAACGGGCGCAGAAGAACGTGTTCCCCGAGCTGTGGACGGCGAGGTCCCATGTCTGAGTCCTCTTCCCCCAAGCTGCTGCCGTCCAAGACCGAGGTCGCCGAGCAGCTGGACTCGCGTGACGAACTCGCCGAGGTGCGGGCGAAGTTCGTGCTCGACTACGGCGTCACCTACCTCGACGGGAACTCGCTCGGCGCGCTGCCCGCCGCCGTCCCCGGGCGGCTCGACGACGTCGTGCGCCGGGAGTGGGGCGAGCTGCGCATCCGGTCCTGGGACGAGAGCGGGTGGTGGACCGCGCCCGAGCGGATCGGGGACCGGATCGCTCCGCTGGTGGGCGCGGCTGCCGGGCAGGTGGTTGTGGGTGACTCGACAAGTGTCAATGTTTTCAAGGCACTTGTGGGGGCCGTGCGGCTCGCCGGGGACGGGCGCGACGAGATTCTCGTCGACGCCACCACCTTTCCCACCGACGGTTACATCGCCGAGTCCGCCGCCCGGATGACCGGCTGCACCCTGCGCGCGCTCGAACCGGGCGCTGTACCCGGGGAGTTGAGCGACCGTACCGCCGCCGTGCTGCTCAACCACGTCGACTACCGCACCGGCCGCCTCCACGACCTGCCCGCCCTCACGGCCGCGATCCACGCGTCCGGCGCCCTGGCCGTCTGGGACCTGTGCCACAGCGCGGGCGCCCTGCCGGTCGGGCTCGACGAGCACGGGGTGGACCTCGCCGTCGGCTGCACCTACAAGTACCTGAACGGCGGGCCCGGTTCGCCCGCCTACCTGTATGTGAATCACGCGCATCAGGAGCGGTTCGACTCGCCCCTGCCCGGCTGGACCTCGCACGCCGACCCCTTCGGCATGCGGCCCGAGTACGCCCCGGCCCCGGGTGCGACGCGCGGGCGGGTCGGTACGCCGGACATCCTCTCGATGCTCGCCCTGGAGGCGGCCCTCGAGGTCTGGGACGGGGTCGGCATCGATGCCGTACGCGCCAAGTCCCTTGCCCTGACCGACTTCTTCCTGGAGTGCGTCGATGAGTACGTGCCCGAGGGGAGGGTCGAGTCAGTGACGCCTGCCGATCACGCCCGGCGCGGGAGTCAGGTCGCGCTGCGGTGCTCCGACGCGGGGGACGTCATGGCGCGGCTCATCGAGCGGGGGGTTGTCGGTGACTTCCGGCGGCCGGATGTGCTGCGGTTCGGGTTCACACCCTTGTACGTCGGGTTCGCGGACGTGGAGCGGGCGGCCCGGGTGCTGGGCGAGGTCGTCGCCGGCTGAGTCCTCTTCAGTGACGGTCGGCGTGTGACGTATTCGCCGACCGTCACCCAACCCCCGCAAAGCCCAGCAACCTCACCCAGCGTGACTTCCGTGCGTGTCGGCGCACGTCACGGGCCTGATAGCGTCCCGGCAACGGCCGAATTCTCTCCCACCCTCCAATTGCCGGTCGGTCTTAAGTCGCTGAGAGGTTGAGCATGCCGGACGATGCCGTAGCACCGGAGCACGGCGCCGCAGAGGCCGGTGCCGAGGCCGCGCGCGCCGCGGAAGAGGAGTCGGCCTTCTCGCACCCGCCCGTCGACCCCGACGCCACCGCCCCGTACGGCGACCACCCCGACCAGGTGATCGACTTCTACGCCCCGCACGGGCCCGAGGCGCTTCCCGGTGACGGGACCGTGCCGCTGGTCGTCGTCCTGCACGGGGGTGCCTGGCGGGCGCCGTACGACCGTCGGCACATCACGCCGTTCGCCGGGTTCCTGGCCCGGCGCGGGTTCGCCGTGGCCAACGTGGAGTACCGGCGGGGCGGCGACGGCCCCTCCGTCGCCGGGCGCTGGCCCGACACCTTCGACGACGTCGCGGCGGCGCTGGACGCCCTGCCCGCTCTCGTACGGGCCCACCTGCCGCAGGCCGACCCGCGCCGCATGGTCGTCACCGGGCACTCGGCGGGCGGGCACCTGGCCCTGTGGGTCGCCGCCCGGCATCTGCTGCCCGCCGACGCGCCCTGGTTCACCGCACGCCCCGCACCCTTCCGCGGCGTGGTCGCCCTCGCCCCGATCGCGGACTTCGCCGTCGCCGAGAAGCTGGACGTCTGCTCCGACGCCGTCAGTCAACTCCTCGGCGGAGAAGGGCACTTCGCCGAACGTCAGCCCTACGCCGACCCGGCGCTGCTGCTCCCCACCGGCATCGCGACCACCCTCGTACAGGGGCGGGCCGACGTCGACGTACCGCAGATGGTCGCCGAGTCGTACGCGGACGCGGCGGCGAAGGCCGGTGAGGTGGTCGGGCTGACGCTGCTGGAGGACGTCGGCCACTTCCCGCTGATCGACCCGGTGGCGGACGCGTGCGCGGTCGTCGCGGAGGAGATCGCCCAGCTCGCGTGGTGAGCTGGGTGCGCCGGGTGCGCGAGGGATACAAGGGGTGCAGGGAGTACAGGGGATACGGCCTGGTCGTACCCCTACCGTGCTCGTAGCCGTCCCGTAGTACCTGAGACGGACGCCCGAGAACCCCTCTCACTGCTGACGACCGCGCCCCGCCCGCCGCCTACCGTGTTGTATGTGACTGAGACGACCCACAAGCAGACGAACCCCAGGCCGAGGCGGGGGGACGACGCTCTGTTCAGCAGCCCCGAGTTCCGGGTGGCCATGGACGCGATGGCGGGGCTGCGCGCTGACCTGTTCCACGACGCCTTCGCCTACCGCCCGCTGCCCCCGCGGAACCGGCCTGGCGGGATCGCCCGGGTGCTGCCGAAGCGGCTGCGCCCGTACGCGGTCTGGGAACGGCACGCCTTGGTGGGTGCGGCCGGGCTGCTGGCGCTGCTGGTTTCCTTCGAGGGCAGCAGGGGCGACCTGATCCAAGCACTGGCGATAACCGTCTTCTCGGTGGGGCCGATCCTGCTGACGCTGGTCCGGCCGGTCGGGGCCTTCTGGTTCTCCCTGGTCTCGACCCCGGTCGTCGCCCTGATCGGCCAGAACTGGAACGGCGACTACGGCAGCGGCAACTGGCCCTGGCAGCCCGTGAGTTTCGTCGCCCACCTGGTGGTGCTGACGGTCGTCGCCGCCCGGACCCGGCCGCGTACGGCCGCCTGGATGTGGGCGCTGACGGCGGTGTACGCCATGGGCGCCGAGAGCCTCTTCGGCAACCGGTACTTCAACAGCAACGCCGTGCCCTTCCTCTTCCTCTCCGCGCTGGCGCTGCTCATGGTGAGCATGCTGCTGGTGCGCCGGGCCGCCGAGCAGCAGGTGACCGCCCAGCAGACGGTGACCGCGCACGAGCGGTCCAAGCGCACGCTGCTGGAGGAGCGCACGACCATCGCGCGCGAGCTGCACGATGTCGTCGCGCATCACATGTCGGTCGTCGCCATCCAGGCGGAGGCGGCGCCCTACCGGGTGGAGAACCCGCCCGAGGAACTGACGAAGGCCTTCGCGACGATCCGCGAGAACGCGGTGGCGGCTCTCACGGAACTGCGCCGCGTCCTGGGTGTGGTCCGGGCGGAGGACTACGAAGCCCCCGACGCCCCGCAGCCGACTCTGGCCGACCTCGACGGGCTGCTCGCCAATGTGCGGGAAGCGGGCCTCGGGGTGGAGAAGGTGGTGACCGGCGCGGTACGTGAACTCCCGCAGGGCGTCGAGCTGTCGGCGTACCGGATCGTGCAGGAGGCGCTGAGCAACACGCTGCGGCATGCGCCGGGGGCGGGCGCGCGGGTCGAAATCGGTTACGTGCTGGGCGGGTTGGGGCTGCGGATAGTCAACGGCCCTGCGGCGGAGGTGTCGTTCGTGAAGTCCACGGAGGGTGCGGGGCACGGGCTCACGGGGATGCGGGAGCGGGTCTCCATGCTCGGCGGCGAGATGACGACGGGTCCGGTGGACGGCGGGGGCTACGAGGTCACCGTCTTCCTGCCGGTCGCGAGCACGAACGAGGACGGGGGAGACGGGGCATGAGCGACGCCCGTACGATCCGTGTGGTGATCGCGGACGACCAGATGATGGTCCGCGAGGGCTTCTCCGTGCTGCTGAACGCGATGCCGGACATCGAGGTCGTCGGCGAGGCGGTGAACGGCCGCGAGGCGGTGGAGCGGGTACGCGAACTCGCCCCGGACGTCGTCCTGATGGACATCCGGATGCCCGAGATGAACGGCATCGAGGCGACCCGGGAGATCGTCGCGGCGGACGGCACGGCGAAGGTCCTGGTGCTGACGACGTTCGACCTCGACGAGTACGTGTACCAGGCGCTGCGGGCGGGCGCGTCGGGCTTCCTGCTGAAGGACGCGTCGGCCCGTCAACTGGCGGACGGGGTGCGGGTGGTGGCGACCGGGGAAGCCCTGCTGGCCCCCTCGGTCACCCGGCGGCTGATCACCGAGTTCTCGAAGCTCTCCGAGGCACCGCGGCTGATGCCGGGCGCACAGGCGGCGTACGGCGATCTGACCGACCGGGAGACCGAGGTGCTGGTGCTCATCGCGCAGGGTCTGTCGAACGTCGAGATCGCCGGGCAGCTGGTGGTCGCCGAGTCGACGATCAAGACGCACGTCAGCCGCATCCTGGTGAAACTCGGGCTGCGGGACCGTACGCAGGCGGCGGTGTTCGCGTACGAGGCGCGGCTGGTGACGCCGGGATGAGCCTTCGGTGTGGCCCGGCTACGGTGAGGTGATGGGAATGGCTATGGAGCAGCGCATCACCTTGATCACGCTGGGTGTCTCCGATCTCCCCCGAGCCAAGGCCTTCTACGAGGCTCTGGGCTGGCGGGGGCAGGAGGTCGAGGAGACCGTCTTCTTCCAGGCGGGCGGGCTGGGGTTCGTCCTGTGGGGCCGGGACAAGCTCGCGGTCGACTGCGGACTGGAGCCCGGAGAGAAGGCGGCGGCGGGTGGCTTCGGCGGGATCGCTCTCGCCCACAACGTCCGCTCCGACGCCGAGGCCGACGCGCTGCTCGCGGCGGCGGAACGGGCCGGCGGGACCGTCACCAGGCCGGCGGCCGTCAACGCGGTCGGCTTCTACTCCGGTGCCTTCGTCGATCCGGACGGCCACGCGTGGGAGATCGCGCACAACCCGGGCTTCCCGCTGGCGGCGGACGGCTCGGTCACGATCCCCGAGTTCGGCTAGGCGCTCCGCTTGAAGTGCCGCGATGTGTCGTCGGTCGTCTGCGGCGCCATCGTGGCTGGTCGCGCCCGCGCGGCGGAAGCCGCATCTCCAATGCAGCCCCGCGCCCCTTTGGGGCGCTGCCGAACGGCAGCGGACTCGCCCGACCTGCTTGGAGGGGACTCGTAGACGGGGGCTGGGTGGGTCATCTGCGGGCGAGGTAGAGCCCCAGCGCCCTTCGCAGCACCTTGCCCTGGCTGCCCACCGGGAGTTCCCACTCGCCGAGGTACTCCACCGCCCGGCCGCCGGCGCCCGTCTTGAAGTGGAGCCGGCCGAGCAGCCGGTCCTCGGTGAGGGCGGGGGTGATGGAGCGCAGGTCGTACGTCTCGGCGCCCGCCGCCTGCGCGTCGCACAGCATCCGCCACAACAGCGCGCTGCTGGGCCGCAGTTGGCGACCCCGGGAGCCGGAGGCGGCGTACGAGTGCCAGACCCGGGAGCCGACGTTGATCATGAGCGCCCCGGAGAGGACCTCGCCCTCGTACTCGGCGACGTACAGGCGCAGCCGGTCCTCGTCCTCGCTGTTCAGGGCCCGCCACATGCGCCGGAAGTAGTCCAGCGGGCGGGCCTTGAAGCCGTCGTGGGCGGCGGTCGCGGTGTACAGGCGGTGGAACTCGGGCAGGTCGTCGTCCGAGACCCACGAGACCTGGACGCCCGCCGTCTCGGCCGTACGCAGGGACTGTTCCCAGTGCGGTGCGAGGGCGTCTCGGAGGTCGTCGACCGAGCGTCCGGCGAGCGGGATGTGACAGCCGTAGCGCGGTTGACCGAGGCCGAAACCGTTGCCGTCGTCCTCGTCGCACGGCCGCCACCCGAGCCGCCGCAGCCGCTCGGCGGCGTCGAGCGCGTAGCCGTCGATGCCGGCAGCGGGCAGCTCCCGCAGGTGGTGTACGCCGGGGTCGGCGAGGCCCGCCGCCACGGTGGCCGGGTCCCAGTGCCGTACGACCAGGGGCGGCCCGATCCGTACCGAGAACGCCCCGATGCGCTCCAGGTGGGCGACGAGCGGGTCCAGCCAGCGCTCCAGCCGAGGGGTCCGCCAGTCGATGCCGGGCCCGTCGGGGAGATACGCGAGGTAGCGCCGGGTCCCGGGCAGCGGCCGGTAGAGGACGAGCGCGGCAGCGACCATGACATCGCCCTCGCCCTCGCCCTCACCCTCGGACTCGAACCAGCCGATGCTCTCCGGCAGCCAGTCGGGCTTCACGCCGCCCCACTCGGGGATCTGGAGATGGCTCGCGTCGGGGCGCAGCCGCAGATGGGCCAGATGCTCCTCGCGCGTGATCTCCCGCACGTACAGGCGGCTGGTCATGGGTGGGGTACTCCTGTTCGGGGGCGGCCACCCTAAGCCGGGGATCACCCGGTGGGTCAAGGGCGCACGGGAGAAGGTTCGCTGACGGGAACCCGAACTCCGCCCTCCGGTGGCCCGTGGCGTCGTACGGTGAGACGTCCCTGGTCAGGTGGGGGTGGCTCGGGCTAGCGTCCGTGCATGGCAGCTGCTTCCGACCTTGCTTTCGACCCGTGGGACCCGACGTTCGTCGCGGACCCGTACCCCGCGTACGCGGAGCTGCGCGCCCGCGGCAGGGTCGTGTACTACGAACCCACGAACCAGTGGCTGGTCCCGCACCACGCGGACGTCTCGACGCTGCTGCGCGACCGCCGCCTGGGCCGCACCTACCAACACCGCTTCACCCACGAGGACTTCGGCCGTACGGCACCCCCGCCGGAACACGAGCCGTTCCACACCCTGAACGACCACGGCATGCTGGACCTGGAACCGCCGGACCACACCCGCATCCGCCGCCTGGTGTCGAAGGCGTTCACGCCCCGGACGGTGGAGGGCCTGAAGCCGTACGTGGAGCGGCTCGCGGCGGAGTTGGTGGCCGACCTGGTGAAGGCGGGCGCCGGCGACCTGCTCACCGACGTGGCGGAGCCGCTCCCGGTGGCGGTGATCGCGGAGATGCTGGGCATCCCGGAGGCCGACCGCGCCCCGCTGCGCCCCTGGTCGGCGGACATCTGCGGCATGTACGAGCTGAGCCCGTCGCAGGACACGGCGGCGCGGGCGGTACGGGCGTCGGAGGAATTCACGGAGTACTTGCAGCAGCTGATCGCGACCCGCCGCAAGGAGCCCGGCGAGGACCTGATCTCGGGCCTGATCGCCGCGTACGACGAGGGCGACCGCCTGACGGAACAGGAGATGATCTCGACCTGCGTGCTCCTGCTGAACGCGGGCCACGAGGCGACGGTCAACGCGACGGTGAACGGCTGGTGGGCGTTGTTCCGCAACCCCGACCAACTGGACCGGCTGCGGGCGGACCACTCCCTGATCCCCTCCGCCGTGGAGGAGCTGATGCGGTACGACACCCCGCTCCAGCTCTTCGAACGCTGGGTACTGGACGAGATCGAGATCGACGGGACGGTGATCCCGAGGGGCAGCGAGGTGGCCCTGCTCTTCGGCGCGGCCAACCACGACCCGGAGGTCTTCGCCGGTCCCGGGTCACTGGACCTGACGCGGGCGGAGAACCCGCACATTTCCTTCAGCGCGGGGATTCACTACTGCATCGGGGCTCCACTGGCGCGGATCGAGCTGGCGGCGTCGATGGGGGCGCTGCTGAGGGGGGCGCCGACACTGGCGTTGGGGGAGGAGCCGGTGCGGAAGCCCAACTTCGTGATCAGGGGGCTGGAGGGGCTGCGCGTCGAGATCTGAGCCGGGTGACGAGGCCTCGTACGACGGCCCAGGCGGTCAGGCCGGCGGCGGTTCCGGCGAGGGTCAGCAGGGGCAGTTCGGCGTAGAGGACGCTCCAGTCGGGGCCCTGCTCGAAGCGGTTGATCCGGCCTTGGGCCCTGATGGTCCACACCAGCAGTCCGGCGGCTGCGCCCAGGGCGGCGGTCAGACATCCTCCGGCGGCTTGCGCGCGTTGTCCCATGTCTGCGAGGGACGCAGCTGCGGTGCCGTGGGTTCCGGTGACGGGCTTCTACGCCGTTGCCCCTCTGAGCCCTCTGAGTGTCAGTTCTGTGTTCCCGCGGCCCACAGGACAGTGTCGCCGGACTTGATCACGACGTTTCCGTCGGACTGGAAGACGAGGGTCGCTCCCGGGTTGTCGTTGGTCTGTGTGGACCACAGGGCCTGCCCGGCACCGCTGTAGACGACCAGGTTGCCGTCCGGCTGGAAGCGGGCGGAGTTGCCCTCGCCGGCGGTCGCCGCGGCCCAGAGGGGCGTGCCGTCCTGGTGGGAGATCACCAGGTTGCCGTCCTCCTGCATGGTCAGACTCCTGGCCCCGGCCACCACGGACTCTCCGGCGGCCAGCTCGAACGTGGCCTGGATGACCTTGAGTGTCGGGTCGGGCGCCGGGGACTCCGGGGTCGCCGACGCGGAGGGTGTCGTGACCGGGGTCGTTGACGGGGACGGCGTCCCGCTCGCGGTCGCCGACGCGGACGGCTGTCCCTGCGTGGACGGGGAGGAGTCGGCCGAGGAACGCTGCGCACCGAATTGGACGGTGGCCGCCACGGCCGCCGCGACCGCGACCGCCCCGATGGCCGTGGGCAGCAGCCAGGCGGGCCGGCGGGGGCGGACGGGCTCGGCGGCCGGGGCGGCGAGGAGCGTGTCGGATCTTGTCGCCCCCGGGGCCGGTTCCTGACCGGCGGTGGTCGCTACGGAGGTCTGTGCGAGGTCGGTCACGGTGCGCGCGGAATGCTCGGCCCGGGTCAGTTCTCCGGCGAGAGCCGCCGGGTATTCCTGCTGCCAGCTCCCGGTCCGGCCGCCCCTCTCCGCCAGCCATCCGCTCAGCCGGGCCGCTGTCGGGCGTGCGGCCGGATCCTTGGCCAGACACGCGGTGAGCAGCGGCAGCAGCTCCGGGGGTACGCCCGTGAGGTCGGGTTCCTCGTGGACCACCCGGTACAGCAGGGTGGCCGCGGGGACCTGCTCCCCCGCGCGCGAGAAGGGGCCGCGTCCGGTGGCGGCGTACACCAGCACGGCGGCCAGTGAGAACACGTCGGCCGGTTCGGCGGCGACGGCGCCGATGGCCTGGTCCGGTGCGAGGAAGCCGGGGGAGCCCACGGAGACACCGAGGCGGGTGTGCCGGCTGTCGTCGGCGGCCCGGGCGACCCCGAAGTCGATCAGCCGTGGACGGTCGCGTGCCAGCAGGACGTTTCCGGGTTTGACGTCCCGGTGCGCGAGGCCGGCCTGGTGCACGGCCTGGAGGGCACCGCCCAGTTCGGCGGCGAGGGAGAGGAGCGCGTTCGGCGGCAGCGGACCATGGGACAAGACCCAGTCGGCGAGCGACGGCGCGGGCACGTACTCGGTGGCCAGCCACTGCGGGCGCTGGCCCGGGGCGCTGTAGTCCACGACGGTCACGGTCCACGGCGAACGGACGCGGTCGCTGTTGCGTATCTCGCGGGCGAACCGTTCCTCGAAGCCCGGCTCGGAGCTGAGGTCGTCCCGGATCGTCTTCAGCGCGAGCAGCCGGCCCGACCCCGTACGGGACAGGAAGACCTGCCCCATACCGCCCGCGCCGAGCCGGCTCAGCAGCGGATAGCCGCCTATGGATGTCGGGTCCGAAGGCTGAAGGTTGTTCATGACGACTGTTCCCCGGAAGTTCGGTTCGCGTCAGCGCTCGAAGCACACGCCGTGCCTCGGCTTGCGCGGTGGTGAGCAGGGTGGCCAGCGGGTCGCAAGTATGCCGGACGGGTCAGGCTTTCGCCTTTCCTTCCAACTCATTGGCGCGCCGACCAACTCATGGGCGCCGACCAGGAATTGTGTCCGGCCGGGGAGTCGCCGGAACCGCCAACCCCGCTCGTTGTGCCCCGGAGTTCCTCGTTCCTGCCCTTCGGGAACTGCCCTTTCACCCTCGGGCTGCCCTCCGGTCGTCTCCTACGCGTCCTACGCGCTCAGGTCCCGGCGCCGCAGCCCGGCCAGCCCCGCCGAGACCAGCCCCACCGCTACCCCCGTGAGGATCAGCACCGGCGGCCAACTCATCGTCCCGCCGGGCAACTTGGGCAGATGCCCGAACGGCGACAGGTCCAGCACCCCCTGCGGTACGTCCAGCGCCGGTCCGATCCAGCCCACCAGCAGCGCGAACCCCGCCACGCCCCAGGCCCCTACCGACAGTTGGGGTGACCCCCCGTGCAGCAGGACCGCCAGTCCGCCCAGTACCCACACCGCCGGGATCTGCACCAGGCTCGCCTCCAGCAGAGGGCCCAGCTCCTCCCCGTACCCGAGTGCCAGGCCCAGGCCGCTCAGCAGCAGGATCAGTACCGCGCCGCCGAAGGCGATCACCAGGTGGCCCCCGGCCCAGCGCAGTCGGCCCACCGCGTTCGCCAGGATCGGTTCCGCCCGCTGCGAGGTCTCCTCCGCGTGCAGCCGCAGGACCGACGAGACGACGTACAGCGCCGCCACCATGCCGAACATGCCGACCATCGTGGCCAGGAACGCGTCCTCGATGCCCGACTGGCCGCCCATCCGCTCGATGATCTCCCGCGTCTTGGCGTTGTCGCCGACCAGGTCCGCCGCGCCCTTCGTCAGCCCGCCGAAGGCGACCCCCGCCGCGAGGAACCCGACGCTCCAGCCGAGTACGGAGCCCCGTTGCAGCCGCCAGGCCAGTGCGCCCGCCGTGCCCAGGCGGCCGGTCGGCGGGCCAGGGCGGGCGGCGACGAAGCTCATGCCGACGTCCCGGCGGCCCGCCAACTCGTAGACCAGGAAGCCCTGGACGACCGTCGCGGCGACGAACAGCCCCAGTACCCACCAGCGTTCGTCCGCGAAGGGCCGTAGGTTCTCCAGCCAGCCGATCGGCGAGAGCCAGGTCAGCGCTGACGAGCCGTCGTTCGTCGCGGAGTCGCCCGCCGCACGCAGGACGAACGCCACGCCCAGCAGGCCGCCCGTCAGCCCCTTCGCCAGCCGCGCGCTCTCCGTGAACTGCGCGACGATCGCCGTGAGCGTCGCGAACGCCGCTCCCACACCTCCGATGCCCAGGCCCAGGGCGAGTGCGCCCGATGTGCCCTGGCCCGCCAGGCCGGCCGCGATCAGCAGGGCCAGTGTGGCGTTGGCGACCAGAGCGGTGAGCAGGGCCGCTGTGAGTGGGGCCCTGCGGCCCACCATCGCCGACGAGATCAGTTCCTGGCGTCCGCTCTCCTCCTCGTCGCGGGTGTGCCGTACGACGACGAGCAGGCTCATGACGCCGGCCAGGATCGCCGCGTAGCCGCCGACGCGCCATGCGGTCAGACCGCCGATCGAGTCGCTGAACACCGGGCCGTACGTGGCGCGGAGCGAGCTGTTGGTGAGCATCTGGCGGGCGATGTCGGCGCGTTCGGCGGGGGTGGAGTACACGCTCTCCAGGGAGCCGGGGAGGGAGAGGACCAGGAGGGCCGTCACCGCCACCCAGATCGGGATCATCACCCGGTCGCGGCGCAGGTTGAAGCGCAACAGGGTCCCGGTGCCCGCCAGTTGGCGCGCGCCGGCGGTCCTCCGTACTGCCGGGGCTGACGTGATGGCGGCGGTCATCGGGTCACCGCCTCGTCCTCGTAGTGGCGCAGGAACAACTCCTCCAGCGTCGGCGGCGTCGACCTCAGGGACCGTACGCCCGACTCGGTGAGTGAGCGCAGTACGGCGTCCAACTTGTCGGTGTCCACCTGGAGTTGGACCCGATTCCCCTGTACGTCGAGGTCGTGGACGCCGGGGAGACGGGCCAACCCGTTGGGTGTGCCTGCCAGTTCCGCCGTGATGCTCGTCCTCGTGAGGTGGCGCAGGTCGGCCAGCGAGCCGGTCTCCACCGTGCGGCCCTTGCGGATGATGCTGACCCGGTCGCACAACTCCTCGACCTCGCTGAGGATGTGGGAGGAGAGCAGGACCGTACGGCCCCTGTCCCGTTCCTCCTCCACGCAGCGCTGGAAGACCTCCTCCATCAACGGGTCCAGGCCCGACGTCGGTTCGTCGAGGATGAGCAGGTCCACGTCCGACGCCAACGCCGCCACCAGCGCCACCTTCTGGCGGTTGCCCTTCGAGTACGTGCGGCCCTTCTTCGTCGGGTCCAGCTCGAACCGGTCGATCAGCTCCGCCCGGCGCCCCTTGTCGAGTCCGCCGCCGCGCAGCCTGCCGTACAGGTCGATGACCTCACCGCCGGAGAGGTTGCGCCACAGAGTGACGTCGCCAGGGACGTACGCGATCCGGCGGTGCACCTCCACCGCGTCCGCCCAGGGGTCCCGGCCCAGGATGCGCGCGGTGCCCGAGTCGGCGCGCAGCAGACCGAGGAGGACGCGGATGGCCGTGGACTTTCCGGCGCCGTTGGGACCGAGGAAGCCGTGCACCTCGCCGGTCTCGACGGTGAGGTCGAGACCGTCCAGGGCGTGTGTCCTGCCGAACGACTTGTGGAGTCCGGATACCTCGACAGCGGGGCTGGCCTTCGTCATGTTTCCGAACGTACGCTGTGTTCAGAAATTTGTGAAGTTAAGGAAGCGTATGAATGCTGGTTACACTCGGCGTATGACGGAAGCGAGTGCGGCGGGGAGTACGGCAGAGAGCGCGGAAGCGGGTGCGGGGCGGGACCCCGAGGCGGTGTCGAGGTTCGTCGAGGGCTTCGCCGCCCAGCTCGTCGACGCCGGGATGCAGCGCATGGCCGCCCGTGTCTTCGCCGCGCTGCTCGCGTCCGACGCCGGCGCCATGTCCTCGGCCGAACTCGGCGAGCAGCTCCAGGTCAGTCCGGCCGCCGTGTCCGGCGCGGTGCGCTATCTGTCCCAGGTGCACATGGTGTCGCGGGAGCGCGAACCCGGTTCGCGGCGCGAGCGGTACCGGGTGCACAGCGACCAGTGGTACGAGGCGCTGACCAACCGCGACGCCGTGCTCAAACGCTGGGGGCAGACCCTGCGCGTGGGCGTCGACAGCCTTGGCGTCGACACTCCCGGCGGGCAGCGGATCGCCGAGACGCTCGCCTTCTTCGAGTATCTGGAGGGCGAGCTGACCAAGCTGATGGATCGGTGGCGGGAGGAGCGGGCCCGGACTTTCGGCCAGGGGCAGGGGTAGCGCCCCAAAGGGGCGCGGGGCTGTGTCGATGTGCGGCTCTGCCGCTGGGGCGCGACCGGCCACAGCCGACCCGCAGTTCCCCAGCGACAGTTCCCCGACGGCGCCTCCAGCGGAGTGCTACCGCTCTTGGGTCTCTTCCAGGACCGTCCGGCCCAGCAGCGCGTACCGCTCGGGGGCGCGGCGCTTGAGGTACGTGGCGTAGCCGATACCGCCCGCCGCGATCAGGGCGACCAGCCACGGTGTGGCCTTCAGGACCAGTGAGTCCGACTCCGAGCCCGCCGCGACGCCCATGTTGGACACCAGCAGCACGACCACCGCGAGCATCGCGATGCCGCCGACCAGCGGGGCCGTGAACGTCCGGAACCAGTGGCGGCTCTCCGGGTGGTTCTTGCGGAAGTACGCCAGGACCGCGAAGGAGCAGACGGCCTGGACGACGAGGATCGCCATGGTGCCGAGGATGGCCAGCAGGACGTACGTACCCGTGTACGGGTCCTTGCCCGCGAGCCAGAACGCGGCGAGCAGGATGCCGCTGATGATCGTCTGGACCAGGCCCGCGATGTGCGGGGAGCCGTGGTCGGCGTGGGTGCGGCCGATGGTGTTCTTGAGGGAGGGGAGTACGCCCTCACGGCCCAGGGCGTACATGTAGCGGGCGGCGCAGTTGTGGAAGGCCATGCCGCAGGCCAGCGAGCCGGTGATCATCAGCCACTGCATGACGACGACCGCCCAGTGGCCGACGTACTGCTCGGTGGGGTTGAAGAACAGGGCGAGGGGGTTCGAGGAGGAGGCCGCCTCGACCGCCGCCGCCTCGCCGTTGCCGATGATGGCCATCCAGGAGACGAAGACGTAGAAGACGCCGACGCCCAGGACGCTGATCATCGTCGCCTTGGGGATGATCTTCTTCGGGTCGCGGGACTCCTCGCCGTACATCGCCGTCGACTCGAAGCCGACCCACGACCAGAAGGCGAAGAAGAGGCCGAGGCCTGCGCTGGTGCCCTGGAAGGCGTTGACCGGGTTGACCGGGCCGAAGGTGAAGCCGTTCGGGCCGCCGCCGTGGAAGGCGACCGAGATGGCCATCGCGGCGAGGATCGTCACCTCGGTGGCGAGCAGGACGACCAGCAGCTTTTCGGCCACCGAGACGCCGAACCAGGTGCCCGTGGCATTGATCGCGAGCATCAGGATCGCGAACAGCCACCAGGGGATGTCGGTGCCCGTCTGGTCCTTGATGGTCTCGGTGGCGAAGGTCGAGAAGATGCCGATCAGGGCGGGCTCGAAGACGACGTACGCGAAGGTGGCGAGCAGCCCCGACGCCAGTCCGACCGTGCGGCCGAGGCCGTACGAGATGAAGCCGTAGAAGGCGCCCGTGGACGTGATGTGCTTCGCCATCGAGGTGAATCCGACGGCAAAGATTGCCAGGACGACCATTGCGACGAGATAGCTCGCCGGGGCGCCGATGCCGTTGCCGGACGACACCATGAAGGGCACGTTGCCCGTCATCGCGGTGATCGGCGCGGCGGTCGCGACGGCCATGAAGACCACGCCGAGCAGACCGATCGCGTTCGGCTTCAGCCGGTGAACCGTGCCGTCGTCGCCTGTGCTCGTACTCTCCGCCGGGGCTACGCCCTCGTCCACTGCCATCGGGTGGCCCCTTCCTGGTTGCCTTGCCGTGCTGCCTTGCCGCGTTTGCTCCGCGTACTGCCGACGAGGTGGAACTCTGTAGCCCGAATGAGTCGGCCAAGGGTGGCGTGATGTTAAATACTTGTCAACCAGACCTTTAGAAATCTGACGGCAACACGTGGCTCGTACGGTCGTCGCCATGAGCACGTACACCGGTACCGGCACGTACACAGCCACCCTCGGCGGCCACAGCTACCGCTTCACCTCCCTCGCGCGCCTGCTCGCCGCCGCGAGCCCCGAGCGCTCCGGCGACCGGCTGGCCGGCCTCGCCGCGGACTCCGCGCAGGAACGGGTCGCGGCGCGCTGGGCGCTGGCGGAGGTGCCGTTGGCTCGTTTTCTCGCCGAGCAGGTGATTCCGTACGAGACCGACGACGTGACCCGTCTCATCGTCGACACGCACGACCTGGCCGCCTTCGCGCCGGTGTCCGGGCTGACGGTGGGCGGGTTCCGGGAGTGGCTGCTGTCGGAGGCGGCGGACGCGGAGTCGCTGGCCGCGGTGTCGCCCGGGCTGACGCCCGAGATGGTGGCCGCGGTGTCCAAGCTGATGGGGAACGCCGATCTGGTCGCGGTGGCGCGCAAGGTGCGGGTGGTGACGTCCTTCCGCTCGACGATCGGCCTGCCCGGGCGGCTGGCCACGCGCCTCCAGCCGAACCACCCGACGGACGACCCGGCGGGCGTGGCAGCCGCGCTCCTGGACGGTCTCCTGCTGGGCTCGGGCGACGCGGTGATCGGCATCAACCCGGCGACGGACAGCCCGAAGGCGGTACGTGACCTGCTGGAACTGCTGGACGGAGTCATCCAGCGGTACGCGATCCCGACGCAGTCGTGCGTGCTGTGCCACGTCACGACGAGTGTGGATCTGATGGAGCGCGGGGCGCCGGTGGACCTGGTGTTCCAGTCCATCGCGGGTACGCAGGCTGCGAACGCGTCGTTCGGCGTGACCCTGGGGCTGCTCGACGAGGCACACGCGGCGGCGGGGGAGCTGAAGCGGGGCACGGTCGGTCAGAACGCCCTCTACTTCGAGACCGGGCAGGGCAGCGCGCTGTCCGCCGACGCGCATCACGGGGTGGACCAGCAGACGGTGGAGGCACGGGCGTACGCGGTCGCCCGCCGCTACGACCCGCTGCTCGTGAACACGGTCGTGGGCTTCATCGGCCCCGAGTACCTGTACGACGGCCGCCAGATCCTCCGCGCCGCACTGGAGGACCACTTCTGCGGCAAGCTGCTCGGCCTGCCCATGGGCCTGGACATCTGCTACACGAACCACGCCGACGCGGACGACGACGACATCGCCACGATGCTGACGATGCTCGGCGTCGCGGGCGCGTCCTTCGTGATCTGCACACCGGGCGGCGACGACATCATGCTCAACTACCAATCCGCCTCGTACCACGACGCGTTGTACCTGCGCGAGGTCCTCGGGCTGCGCCCGGCACCGGAGTTCGAGGCGTGGCTGGACGGCATCGGGCTGCTGGACGAGCGGGGCGCGATCCGGGACGTCTCCGGTACGGCGCATCCGCTGACGGCGATAGGAAAGGAGCTGGCGGCATGACCGATTCTGTGGAGCGTCAACTGGCCGCTGCCGCCGACGACTTGCCCATGTGGTCGGCGCTACGACGGCACACGCAGGCCCGGATCGGGCTCGGCCGCGCGGGTTCGGCGCTGCCCACGCGTCACCGCCTGGAGTTGCAGGCCGCGCACGCCGCCGCCAGGGACGCGGTGCACTCGCCCTTCGATCCCGAGGTGGTCGCGGCGGGACTCACCGGCGAACCGACGGTACGGGTACGCAGCGCCGCCGGCGACCGGCTCACGTACCTTCAGCGCCCCGACCTGGGGCGCCGCCTCGACGACATCGACCGTGCCCACCTCCCCGGCGGCGACTGGGACCTGGTCTTCGTCGTGGCCGACGGCCTGTCCAGCCGGGCGGTGCACGAGCATGCGGCGCCACTGGTGCGGGCGACCACGGCACTGCTGGACCCGGGGGTACGGGTGGCCCCGGTGATCCTCGCCGAGCAGGCCCGGGTGGCCCTCGGTGACGACGTGGCCCACGCCATGGGCGCCACGATGGTGGTCGTCCTGATCGGCGAACGCCCCGGTATGTCGGCGGCGGACTCGCTGGGCGCGTATCTGACGTACGCTCCGCGCCCCGGCACGACCACGGACGCGGACCGCAACTGCCTGTCCAACATCAGGCCTCCGCTGGGGCTGAGCTATGAGACGGCGGCGGGGAAGTTGGCGGCGTTGATGGGGCGGGCACGGGAGTTGGGGCTGACGGGGGTGGGCCTGAAGGACGAGCTGGATTCGCCCCCGCCGCCCCTACCCGTCCCATCCCTGGGGGCTGCGCCCCCAGACCCCCCTTTGTCGCGCTGAACGCGCTCGTCCTCAAACGCCGGACG
>NZ_JBSFMT010000122.1:0-18653 GCF_053599695.1 Streptomyces sp. NPDC000878
GATCTGTGTGGCGGACACCCGCCAACGGCCACGCCCCCGCACCGGCGCCGCCCCGCGTACCCCCCGCGGGGCGGCGACGGTGTGCCATATGCGGTTGTCCTGACCCGAGCCGTCTCCCCGAGTGGACGGCGCCGGGCGGCTCTGTGGGGGCCTCGTCCTAGCTCTCCGCCAGGATGTGGGACAGCTCCTGGTCGAGGTCGAAGTGGCGGTGTTCCGTGCCGGGTGGCACAGCGGCGTCCGTTCGCTTCAGGAAGGACTCCAGGGCTCGTGCGGGGGCTTCGAGCAGGGCCTCGCCCTCCGGGGAGCTGAGGGCGATGCAGACAACGCCCTGACCGTGGCTCCGGGACGGCCAGACTCGGACGTCACCGGTGCCGGTGGGCCGGTGGAGGCCCTCCGCGAGCAGGTCGCGGGCGAACACCCACTCGACGGTTTCCTCGGCTCCGGTGTGGAAGGTGGCGTGCACGGCGTAGGGATCGGCCGTGTCATACCGCAGTCCTGCGGGAACGGGCAGTGAGGACTCGCTCGACACAACGAGGCGCAGGTGCAGCTCGCAGCTGACCGTGGTGTTCATAAGCGCCAAGGCCTTTCGCTCAGTGTGCGCTCGGGGATTCGCACGTCGGCGAAATCGACATGCCACCTACGGTGCCGTTGTAAACCCCTCTGGGTGTTTTGCGTGTCTTTACGTAACTCTTCCGGCCGAGAACCGGTTCGTCGGCTACGACCATTCCGGTGACCGGTTTCCGTCGGGTAGGGTTTGGTCGTATGAATACGGGGAGTGACAAGCCTGGCGAGGTCGCCGTGGCACCAGATGAGACCGAGGCCGGTGGGACCGCAGAGGAGCGGGAGCTCGGGTCGAGGGCGCCGGAATTCATCAAGGCGCGCCGCATGCTGCATGTGAGCTGGCAGGTCGGCGTATTCGTCGTGGGCCTCGCCGTGGTGGGCGCCGGCATTGTCATGCTGCCGCTGCCCGGGCCGGGCTGGCTGGTGATCTTCGGCGGTATGGCGATCTGGGCGACCGAGTTCGTCTGGGCCCAGCTGGTGCTGCGCTGGACGAAGCGCAAGGTCACCGAGGCGACACAGCGTGCGCTCGACCCCAAGGTGCGCCGCCGGAACATCATCCTGACGACGATCGGCCTCGTGATCATCGCGGTTCTCGTCGGGATCTACGTATGGAAGTTCGGGCTGGAAATGCCCTGGAAGATCAAGGACCAGTGATCCGGTGCGTGACCGGGGCACCCCCTGACATGGGGTAATGTTCTCCCTGCGTCCGGGCGATTAGCTCAGTGGGAGAGCGCTTCGTTCACACCGAAGAGGTCACTGGTTCGAACCCAGTATCGCCCACCGGATCGAGTGCGGCCCGTGTCCACGGAAACGTGGACACGGGCCGTATTTGTGTTGTTTCCGTGGTCGTCTCCGCGCGGGCTGCGTCCGTGCGCCGTGGGCATCGCTGTACGTCGCGGGTATCGCCGTACAGCGTGGCTGAGTGGCCAGTAACCAGTAGTCTGCTGCCGCAGGCCGGCGGCATGGAAGCTTCGCCTCGTGGTGGGTTCGAGGGGCGCTCTGGAGCGGTTCAGGTGCTGGTGGGACCGGTTGGCGCACCCTGGGCGGCGGCACTCGCGAATCCCTGACCGGCGGCACCGGCGAAGCCCTGACCGGCTCCATCAGTGCATCCTCGATCGGCCCCACCAGCGAAAGCCCGACGGGTGCCATCCGGGAGTCCCTGATCGTCTCCGGCCGGCTTTCGTCCGCGAGTCCCTGGCTGTCCCCACCCGGGATTCCCCGACCGTCTCCGGCCGGCTTTCGCCCCCGAGTCCCTGGCCGTTCCCGACCGGCTTCGCCCGTGGGTCTCTGACCGTCTCCACCTGCGGGTCTCCGACCGGCTTCGCCTGCGCGTCGCTATCCGGCTGCGCCCCGCGCGCCCCTTTCCGGCCCCACCCGGCGCATCCTCCCGGGCGTCGCCCTCGGCACTCTCCAGCGCACCCTCCCTGGGCCCGGTCGCCTCGGCCAGCGCCCGCGCGGCGGCTTCGTCGGCGCCCGGCCGCAGCCTGCCTGCCCGGGCGCGATCTCGCGCACCGGCCTCGTCAGTCCTGGCGCCCTGCCGTGCACCGTCCTCGGGACCGCCCCGGCGCCATCCCGTCACCATCCTCATCCTCGGAACTCTCCGTGCACCCCCTTGAGCCCCCTTCGCGCCCCCGCCGGGACCCCCTTCGAGCCCCCCATCAGGACCTCTCCGTGGCCCTCATCAGGACCCCTCGGACCCCCGCGACGGCCCCTCCATCCGCCCCCGTCGATCCCGACGCCGTCCCGTTCGACAGTCCACCCCCTTCCGTCCCCTCCGACGTCAACTCCCCACCCGGTAGGCACATTTCGGCCTCGCCCCAAATAAACACTGGCGTTCCGCGAGCGTTCGACCCGCCGACCCCAACCGCCTCACCTGCGACGCCAACCCTCTTGCCCGGGGTGCGAGTCGACTCGCACCCAGACCTCCCCCAGCCCGCTCACAGAAAATTCCTGTCCGAATCATTGACGCACTCCGAGCCCCTCCGTAACTTGTGCCAGCAAGCGCTTACTTGAAACGATTCACGCAGGCGCCAATGACGTCGCGGGGAGGGCCCGACTGTGCCTAAGAACGGGAATGTTGAGAGACGAACGATCCTCAAGGCGGCCGGAGCCTCGGCGGTCGCGCTGGGGCTGGCGGCGACGGCCGGGTGCGGTGGCGACGGTGGTGCCGGGGACGGGAATGTGACGCTCCGTTATGCGTGGTGGGGCGGCGAACCGCGGACCATCGCCATCAAGAAGACGATCGCGCTCTTCGAGAAGAAGTACCCGAAGATTAAGATCAAGCCCGAATTCACTGACTACGCGGCGTTCTGGGAGAAGTTCCAGACCCAGGCCTCCGGCGGTAATCCGCCGGACGTTTTCCAGAATGCGGTCGGCTTTCTGCGCAAGTACGACAAGCGTGGCGTTCTGATGGATCTCAAAACGCAGGCGGACGCCGGGAATCTGAGCCTGGAGGACTTCCGCAACGGGGTTCTGGCGAACGGTCAGGTCGACGGAAAGCAGATCGGCATACCCGTCGGCGCCAACACCATGGCACTCGTCATCGACCTCAAGGCCTTCGAGAAGGCGGGCGTCGAGGCGAAGTTCGGCTGGACCTGGGACGAGTACTTCGACGCGCTGCAGACGATCCAGGACAAGCTGAAGATCGCCGGTGACACGGGCTACTTCACCATCATGTACCTCTACGACCTGTACCTGCGCCAGAACGGCAAGGCCTTCTTCACCGACACCGATCTCGGCTTCACCGAGGACGATCTGACGCAGTGGTGGGAGGACGGCTACAAGCGCGTGAAGTCCGGTCTTGTCGCCGACCCCAAGAAGATCGAGCAGGTCGCGCCCAAGTCCGGTCTGTCGGCGGGGCTCGCCGCGTCCGAATTCACCTGGGACAACTTCTCCATCCGTTACGAGGGCGAGGGCGAGTCCGACTACGGGCTCGCGCCGATCCCCACCACGGACGGCAAGGACACCGGCCAGTACCTCGGCTCGCTGATGCTCAGTGCCTTCTCCGGGACCAAGCACCCCAAGGAGGTCGCCCAGTTCATCGACTTCATGGTCCACGACCCCGAGGTCGGCAAGATCATGGGCTACGACCGCGGCATCCTCGCCACCACCGAGCAGTACGCCGCCTTCAAGCCGACCGACCCCAACAACAAGGGCGTCTCGGCCTACGAGGACGAGGTCGCCAAGGCCGGCGTCCTCGGGAAGATCACCCCGCACCCGTCCGGCGCGGACGTCATCGAGGCGGCCTTCCTGCGCATCGGCGGTGAGATCGCCCAGGGCAAGACCAAGCCGGCCGACGGCGCGAAGGCACTGTTCGGCGAGGCCAAGGCCGCGTTCGCGGGCTGAGGGGACGTACCAGCATGACGCTCGTCAAGGAAGCGCCCGTGCGCCCGGCCGGGAAGCGGTCCGTCGCCCCCGCCCCCGGGCGGCGCGGGCGGCGCCGCGAGAACCTCGCCGGCTATCTCTTCATGTCGCCGTGGATCGCGGGTTTCCTGCTGCTCACGGCAGGACCGATGATCGCGTCGCTGTACTACGCGTTCACCAGCTACAACCTGTTCACACCGCCCCAGTGGGTGGGACTGGACAACTTCACGACGATGTTCCAGGACCCGCGCTGGCAGAAGTCGGTCGAGGTCACGCTGAAGTACGTCGTCGTGGCGACACCGCTGAAGCTGCTCCTCGCGCTCGGAGTGGCGCTGCTGCTCGCGCAGAAGCGGCGCGGACAGGCCCTGTACCGGGCCGCCTTCTACATGCCGTCACTCATCGGCGCCAGCGTCTCCGTGGGCTTCGTGTGGCGGGCGCTGTTCTCCGACGACGCCGTCGTGGACCGTACGCAGAAGGTCTTCGGGCTCGACGTCGGCGGCTGGATCGGCAATCCGGACTACGTCCTGTACGCCCTGGTGGCGCTGAGCATCTGGCAGTTCGGCGCGCCGATGGTCATCTTCCTGGCGGGACTGAAGCAGGTGCCGCGGGAACTGTACGAGGCCGCCGAGGTGGACGGAGCCGGTCCCTTCCGGCGGTTCTGGAACATCACGCTGCCGATGATCTCCCCGGTGCTGTTCTTCAACGTGCTGCTGGAGTCCATTCACGCGTTCCAGGTCTTCGGCTCCGCGTACGTCGTCTCCGACACCCGGTGCGGACCCGCCGACGCCACCCTCGTCTACACCTGTTATCTCTACCAGAAGGGCTTCAAGGAGGCCCAGATGGGCTTCGCCTCCGCGATGGCCTGGACGCTGGTGATCGCGGTCGCGCTCGTCACGGCGGTCCTGTTCTGGTCGCAGAAGAAGTGGGTGCACTACGAGGAGGCAGCCAAGTGAGCAGCCA
The DNA here is from genome assembly GCF_053599695.1 of Streptomyces sp. NPDC000878. NCBI lineage: Bacteria > Bacillati > Actinomycetota > Actinomycetes > Kitasatosporales > Streptomycetaceae > Streptomyces > Streptomyces sp. NPDC000878. The sequence goes on from NZ_JBSFMT010000122.1 coordinate 4,885, forward strand.
AGTGACCACTGTTGCCACCCCCGTCGTGCGCCCCGCGACCGAGCGACGGCGTATCGGATCCCTCGCCTGGCACGTGGGCGCGCTCCTCGTGCTCGCGGTCGTCCTCTACCCGGTGATCTGGGTGCTCGGCGCCTCGTTCAAGCCGAGCAAGGACATCATCGCCAGCCTCGACCTGCTGCCCACCAAGCCGGTCTGGGCGAACTTCTCCGGGCTCGCCGACGGCATCTCCGGCATCTCCATCACCAGCTTCTTCACCAACTCGCTGATGTACGCGGGCCTGGCCGTGGTCGGCGTGGTGATCTCCAGCTCGCTGACGGCGTACGCCTTCGCCAAGATCCGGTTCGCCGGGCGGAACCTGCTGTTCACGCTGATGATCGGCACCCTGCTGCTGCCGTACCACGTGCTGCTCATCCCGCAGTACGTGCTGTTCCGCAACCTCGGCTACATCGACACGCTCGTGCCGCTCGTCGCGGGCAAGTTCCTGGCCACGGAGGCGTTCTTCGTCTTCCTGATGGTGCAGTTCATGCGTGGGCTGCCGCGCGAGCTGGACGAGGCCGCCAAACTCGACGGCTGCGGACACCTGAGGACCTACTGGTCCATCGTGCTGCCGCTGAGCCGGCCCGCCATCATCACCAGCGCCATCTTCACCTTCATCAACGCCTGGAACGACTTCATGGGGCCGTTGATCTACCTCAACACCCCCTCCAAGTACACCGTTTCGCTCGGCCTGATGATGTTCCGCGACCAGGAGGGCATCTCCAACTACGGCAGCATGATCGCCATGTCGCTGGTGGCGCTGGTGCCGGTCGTCGCCTTCTTCATGGCCTTCCAGCGCTATCTCATCGACGGTATGGCGACGTCCGGACTGAAGTAGGCGGACCGGACTGACGTATGCAGAAAGGCTGATGCGGTCACCATGGCAGAAGCACGTGTGAAGGCCCGCTCCCCACGCAAGGAGTCCCTGTTCGGCGAGCGTTTCGCGGTCTTCGCCGAGTGTCTGCTCACCGGTGTCTGGATCGCCGTGGCCTCGCTCGGGGTCGTCACCTACCCTGCCGCCTTCGCCGCCGGCGCACGGCATCTACGGCGCCGTACGGCCCACGAGGCCGGCGGCTGGCGGGAGTTCGTCGCGGACTTCCGGGCGGCCGTGCGCGGCGGGTGGCTCGTCGGGCTCGCCGGCTGGGCTGCGGGCGTCGCGGTCTGGGTGGACGTCCTGGCGGCACGGGCCGGGATTCCCGGCGGGCCGTTCGTCGGGGCCGTCGGCATCTTCGCGCTGCTCGGACTCGCCGTGGCCCTGCTGCGGGCGGCGGCCGTCTGGACGCCGGGCGCCCCCTGGCGGGCGCTGCTCGCGGACGCCGGGCGCCGGACCGTGCGCGATCCCGCCGGGTCCTTCCTGGTCGTCTGCGGGCTGGCCGTCGTAGCCCTGTCCGCAGGGTTCCTTCCGCCGTTGGCGGTTCCCGTCCTCGGGGCCGTCGCGGCGGCGGCCGTCGCCGTCGAGGAGCGGTACCGGCGCCGCTGACGGGCGGTGCCCTCGCACCAGGTCGGCGCCCCGGGTGCCGTACCTCTCGCTGTCATGCCCCTGACTAAATCCTGACTGTCCCCGCACCCGCACGGAAAGGAAAGGCTGGTCACCCATGTCTCCCATCCCCCGCAGGTCCCTCCTCAAGGCTGCCGCAGTCGCCGGAGCCGCCGCCCAGTTCAGCTGGGCCCTAGGGGCGAAGGGCGCGCAGGCCGCGCCCAGAGCCGCCGAGGCAGCCACCGATCCCGTGCCCCTGGACTGGCTGGAGGACGGCGGCCTCGGCGCCGCCCCCGGTTCCACCGTCGGCGTGCCCTGGCCCAAGGGCACGTACGACGCGGACCAGGCCTTCGCGCTCACCGACGCCGACGGCAAGGCCGTACCCGTACAGTCCTGGCCGCTCGCCTACTGGCCCGACGGCACCCTCAAGTGGACCGCGCACGCCGTGAGTTCGGGCGGCGCCGGGCAACTGACGCTCGCCGCCGGAGCCCCCGAGGCCCCCACCTCGAAGGTCACCGTCGACAAACGCGGCGGGACCATCGACATATCGACCGGGGTCATCACCGCCCGCATCGGCAAGTCCGGTTCCACGCTGGTGAAATCGGTGACACGCGGCTCCACCGAGATCGCGAAGAACGGGCGGCTCGTCCTCATCCGCCAGCCCGAGATCGAGGACGAGGACCAGGGCGCCACCAAGTTCGAGCGCTTCGAGAGCGCCATCAGCGAGGTCGAGGTCGAACAGGACGGCCCCGTAAGGGCAGTTGTCCGCATCGACGGCAAGCACCGCAAGGGCAGCCGCAGTTGGCTCCCCTTCTCGATCCGCCTCTACTTCTACGCCGGCGCCGACTCGTTCCGCATGGTCCACACCATCACGTACGACGGCACCCAGGAACCCGGCAAGGCCAGCGGCGACTTCATCCGCGGCCTCGGGGTCCGCTTCACCGTGCCGATGCGGGACGCCTCGTACGACCGCCACATCCGGATCGGCGGCGACGGCACCGGACTGCTCCGCGAGGCCGTCAAGGGCATCACAGGACAGCGCCGCGACCCCGGAGCGGCCGTCCAGGCGGCCCAGTTCGAGGGCGAGAAGCTGCCGGACCCCGCCACCTGGGACCAGCGGGTGACGACCAGGTTGCAGTACATCCCCGAGTGGGGCGACTACACCCTCTCCCAGCTCTCCGCCGACGGCTTCACCCTCCGCAAGCGCACCAAGAAGGGCTACGGCTGGATCGGCGCCGGCGGCGGCAAGCGGGCCTCCGGGTTCGGCTACGTCGGCGGGGCGAGCGGCGGATTTTCCTTCGGGCTGCGGGACTTCTGGGAGAAGCACCCCGCCCAGCTCGACATCCGCGACGCCCACACCGACGAGGCCGAGGTCACCCTCTGGCTCTGGTCGCCCGAGGCCCAGCCCATGGACCTGCGCTTCTACCACGACGGCATGGGCCAGGACACGTACGCCGAACAGCTCGAAGGCCTCAACATCACCTACGAGGACTACGAACCCGGCTTCGGCACCCCGTACGGAATCGCCCGTACCTCCGAACTCCTCTTCTGGGCCAACGAGTCGACGCCGTCACCGGCAGTGCTGGCCCAACAGGTAGAGGCCGTAAGGGTGTTGCCTCAACTGGCCGCCCCGCCAAGGCAACTGATCAAGGCTCAGGTCTTCGGCCCCGGGCTGTACTCCGAGCCCGACCGCTCCACCCCCGCCAAGGCCAAGATCGAGGACCACCTCGACTTCCTCTTCACCTACTACAAGGACCAGGTGGAGCAACGCCGTTGGTACGGCTTCTGGGACTACGGCGACATCATGCACTCGTACGACACCGCCAGACACCAGTGGCGGTACGACGTCGGCGGCTACGCCTGGGACAACTCCGAACTCTCGCCCGACCTCTGGCTCTGGTTCGCCTACCTCCGCTCCGGCCGCGCCGACATCTTCCGCTTCGCCGAGGCGATGACCCGTCACACCGGCGAGGTCGACGTCTACCACCTCGGCCAGTGGGCCGGCCTCGGCACCCGGCACGGTGTCCAGCACTACGCCGACAGCGCCAAGCAGCAGCGCATCGCCAACACCACCTACCGCCGCTACTACTACTTCCTCACCGGCGACGAACGCGTCGGCGACCTCATGCACGCCAACGTCGACAGCGACGAGACCTTCCTCGCCCTCGACCCGCTGCGCAAGATCCGCACCGAGCCCTACACCCCCGACCGGCACGCCCTGTCGATCGGCTTCGGTACGGACTGGAGCGGGCTTGTCTCCGCCTGGCTCACCGAGTGGGAACGCAAGGGCCCCAAGTGGGAGAAGGCCAAGGCACGGGTGCTCTCGACCATGGAGACGATCGCCGCCCAGCCGAACGGATTCGTGCAGGGCAGCGGCCTGTACGACCTCGACACCGGGAAGTTCGCGGTCGCCGCGTCACCCGTCGTCGGCGTCTCGCACCTCTCCGCCGTCTTCGGACTCAACGAGCTGTGCACCGAACTGATCGACCTGGTCGACATGCCCGAGTTCAACGAGGCGTACTTCGACTACTGCCGCTACTTCAACGCCACCAAGGCCGAACAGGCGGCCCGCTACGGCTCCAACTTCGGCACCCTGCTCCTCTTCCAGGGCCACTCGCGACTCGACGCGTACGCGGCTGTGCAGACCGGGGACGCGAAGCTTGCCACGCGCGCGTGGGACAAGTTCTACAACTCCGACGGCTACAAGGAGTCTGCGCCCTGGAAGACCGAGGAGTTGAGCGGCCCGGTGACGCTTGTGCCGGGCAGTGAGGCTGCCTGGGTGTCCACGAACGACACCGCGTTGTACGGGCTTGCCGCCATCGAGAACCTGGCGCTGCTCGGGGACAGGATGCCTTAACAGGTTCGTGGGGAACTGCGGGTCCGTTGTGGCTGGTCGCGCCCGCGCGGCGGAGCCGCAGATCGATACAGCCCCGCGCCCCTTGGGTGGGTTCAGTGAAGGCTTCCCAGGAAATCCCGCATTTTTCGGGCGTCCCTGAGGCGTTGTTCGTACGTTGCGCCCAGGGCCAGGAGGAGTAGGCCAGCCAGGGCGGGAAGCACCCAGCGGGGGAGGGCGTCGGTCACTTGGACGATGTACGGGGCCAGCTCGTGCAGCGCGTCCAGAGTCAGGACCGCGCCGCCCAGCAGGAGGGGCGCGCGGAGGTTGTAGCCGGCGCCCAGCAGGGTGAGCGACAGAGCGGCCAGGCCCAGCAGGAGCGGTCGGGTCCAGTGCGGGTCGCTCCAGGCCGCCGCGAGGCTCGGCAGGAAGGTGGCGGCGAGACCGGGGCCGAAGGCCGTCCAGGACGAGGTCAGGGGGTCGCGGCGCAGTCGTAGGAAGCCGATGACCAGCGCCGGGACTGTCACCGGGATCGTGTACGCCTCGGGGATCCCCACGTCCCAGGCCGCCAGGCGTACCCAGGTCGCCAGGACGAACAGGACGGCGGCGACGTAACCGACGGGGCGGCGGTCCGGGCGGATCGCCGTGCCCGCGGCGATCACTCCGCACAGGGCCAGGACCAGGGCGAGCATCGGCAGGTCGGTCGCCGCGAGCGCGAGGGCGAGCAGCGCGGCCACGGCTCCCGTCACCTCCATGGGAATCCGCTCCATGGGAACCCGTGCGCTCACGCGCGGTGCGATCAGGGCCGCGGCGACCGGGACCGTCAGGACCAGCAGGGCGGTGTGCTGCGGCTGCCAGCCCGCGGCCACTCCCGTCGCGCAGGCCAGCGCGGTGGCGTACGAGAGGGCGGCCGGGGCCGTGACCGAAGTGAGTCGCCGCGAGACCGCCGCGAAGAACACGGTGAGCACGGAGAACGTGGTGAGGGTCGCCGTCTGGGAGGCCAGCGCGGTGAACGAGAGACCGGCGGAGGTGACGAGCGCGAGGACCGTCGCAGCCGGCTGCCCGTACGGCGAGGCCAGGACGACCGCCGTCAGGGCCCCGAGCGCCAAGAGGCCGGTCGTGTAAGGGAGTTCGAGAACCGCCGGGACCGTCAGTGCCGCGGCCCAGCCGAGCATCAGCGCGCCGGTCAGGGCCCGGGGGCGCCGGTCGGTGCCCCTGACAGCCAGGGCGAGCACCGCAGCGACCGCGACCAGGACGAGCGGAGCCGTCGCCGTGTCCGGGGGCCAGGGCAGGTCCACCGTCACCGCCGCACGGGCGTTCGCGGGCGCCCCGGACCACGCCCGCGACGCCCAGGCGACCGGCCCCAGCAGGGTGATCGCCACGAGCGGCAGCGCCCACAGCGCCGCGAGCCCCTGTACGGCGACGGAGGACCAGGCCAGACCGTTCCGCACCGGCTCAGGGATCCGGTGGACGCGTACCGCCGCCAACAGGGCGATCCCGCAGGCGAGATGGACCGGAACCGTCCAGACGTCCGGCACCGCGGGCCGGACCGCGCTGCCCAGCGCGGCGACCGTGAGGAGCCCGGAGGCCACGGCGAGGCCGACGGCGTGACCCTTGCCCAGGCCGCCGTGCCACGCCGCGCCCAGGGCGACGGCCGCCGCGAGGAGGACGAGCGCCGCCGCACGGGTGGCGGCGCTCGGACCGGTGGCCGTCCACGACAGCCAGCCGGCCGCCAGTGCGCCCGAGGAGCCCAGTCCGTACGCGCCGACGGCGGCGACGACGCGTACGGGCCCGGCGGTCACTCGGAGCGCCACAGCGGTGTCGAACCCGGCCGTCAGCAACAACGCGGCCGTGATCCCGTAGGAGTCCGCGGAGGACGACAGAGCCCAGAAGAACAGCGGGAGTTGGGCCGCGGCGAGCGCGGCGGGGAGGGGCAGACGCAGCTCGGTCGCACGCGGCAGCAGGCCGTACGCCGTCCAGAGCCCGGCCAGCAGCGCCGAGGCCACCGCCGTGAATCCCGCGGCTCCCGTCCCCGCGAACGAGAGCACGTACAGCGCGTACGCGTCCAGCACCGTCAGCGCCAGCCCCAGGCCCGCCACCGACTCGGCCGTCGACCGCAGCCCGCGCTTCACCAGGGGGAGCGGAGCGGCGAGCGCGGCCAGCGTGACCGTCCCGAGCACCAGGCCCCGCCCCGCGATACCCATCTCGCCCCAGCTGACCAGTGTGAACACCATCGCCGCGATGGTGAGCAGGACACCGCCGAGCAGCAGGAGAAGGTTCTGCACGCCGGGCGCGCTGGTCTCCGGACGCGGCGAGGTCACGGGGGCCGGCTGCGTCGGCCGCGGCTTCAGCGCGGCGACCAGCCAGGCCCGTCGGGCCAGCAACTGGGCCCGGCGGCGGTCGAGTTGCCACAGCTCGGCATCGAGGAGCCGCAACTCCTCGGCCGGGGGCAGGATGTGCGTCATGCCTTGGAGTGTGGTCCGCGTCACGTCGTACGGCATGAGTGCGCGTACTCAGAACCTACTCAAGTCCCTGCGGGCACACTCTGTGGATGGACTGGAGCCATTACCGCTTCCGCACGCGGTGGACCCTGCCCGCGCCGCCCGCCACCGTCTACGACCTGCTGGAACAGGCCGAGGACTACCCCCGCTGGTGGCCCCAGGTCCGTGCGGTGGACCGCCTCGACGACACCACGGGCGTCATCAGGATCCGCGCCACCCTGCCGTACGACCTGGTCTTCACCGCACGCGAGGTGCGCCGTGACCCGGCCGCCGGAATCCTGGAGATCGCCATGACCGGCGACCTCGACGGCTGGGCCCGCTGGACACTCACCCCGGCCGGCTCCGGCACCCTCGCCCGCTACGACCAGGAAGTCGACGTCACCAAGCCACTGATGCGCCTCCTCGCCGTACCCGGACGGCCCCTCTTCCGCGCCAACCACGCCCTGATGATGCGCGCGGGACAGCGCGGACTGACCGCCCACCTCCAAGCGGTCTGAACCAGCGGTGTGAACCAAGCGGTTTGAACCAAGCCCGTCCGGACCTGTATTGTTCAGTCCGTTCCCGGGCGATTAGCTCAGTGGGAGAGCGCTTCGTTCACACCGAAGAGGTCACTGGTTCGAACCCAGTATCGCCCACCGGGATAAGGCCGGTCCGTCATCGACGGGCCGGTTTTTCCATGCGCTCGTACAGCTCCTGTACGGCTATGCCGCCGCCGGCATCTCCGGACGCAGCGGCCACGCCGGATCCACCGCCTCCGGCGAACCGCTCTTCGCGAACCACGCCTGCAGACCCCGTGCCTGCGCCGCGTGCCACACCGCCTGGAGCGTGTGCAGTTCGGCGGGGGACAGGCGCTCCAGCCGGGTCGCGAAACGGCGCCCGACCGCCCGTACGACCTCCAGCGAGGCCATCGCGTCCGCCGCCGCGTCGTGCGCGCCCTCCAGCGTGACGCCGTAGTGCGCGCACAGGTCCGTGAGGGTGCGGCGGCCCTTGCGGTAGCGGTCCAGGTGCTTGTCCAGGACCCGGGGGTCCAGCACCAGCAGCGGTGTCGACTCGAACCAGTCGTCCAGCGACGAGGCGCGATGGCGGCGCAACTCCCGGTCCAGCATGGTCAGATCGAAGGGCGCGTTCATGATGACCAGTGGGCGGCCCGCCGCCGCCTGCTCGGCCAGCGCCCGGGCTATCTCCTCCATCACAGGGGACGGCCAGCGGCCGTTGCGCTGCAGATGTTCGTCCGTCAGCCCGTGCACCGCCGTCGCCGAAGCGGGCACGGGCACACCCGGGTTGATCAGCCAGCGGCTGATCCTCGGCCGGATGGCCGGACCTTCCTGGACCACGACGGACGCCGACACGATCCGGTCGGTCTCGACGTCCACACCCGTGGTCTCCGTGTCGAACGCGGCCAAGGGGCCCTCGTACCAGCACGTCATACCAATGCAACTCCTCGTTCACCCACGGCAGCTGACGCACCGTCTTCTGCCTGTTTGGTGATACCCGGGCTGTTTGCGCCGTACGCCGGAAGGAGACAACAGAGGTACAGGTTTACGCACTTCAGCGGCCTGTCACTCAAATTCACCTGGTTTGGAAGGCACTTGGTCATGGCGATAGCGCAGCCCGAGCGGGGCGGGCTGCTGCCCGAGCGGACGGCACCCCATCGAGGCACCCTCGCCACCACCGCCTGCATGGAGACACTGCAGGTGGGCTATCTGCACGCCGTCGCGGCGGCGGCCGGCTGCTCGCTGTCCCAGCCGTTCCCCGACAACGGCATCGACTGGCACGTCAGCCACGGCTCACCCGGCCACACGGTCGACGACGAGGTCACCATCAAGGTCCAGCTGAAGGCGACCTACCAGATCGCGCCGAACCCGCCGGGCCCCTACTTCTCCTTCACGCTCGACAACGCCCACCTCGCGAAGCTCGCCCGCACCCCGGTCTCCGTGCACAAGATCCTGGTCGTGATGCTCGTGCCGCGCACGCAGGACGACTGGCTGAGAGCCAGCCACGACCGGCTCGACCTGCGGCACTGCTGCTACTGGATCAACCTCGCCGGGCAGCGAATAACCGGCCGGCACCGGACCACCGTGCGGATACCGACCTCACGCATCTTCGACGACCGCGCGCTCTGCGAGATCATGACGCGGGTCGGGACGGGAGGCAGACCGTGACGCACCGCCCCACCGAGGAGCCCCTGCGGCCCGTCCGGCCGCACCCCGTCGACACCACCTGGGACAACGAACCGCCCGCGCCCGAACACGTCGACCCCGCCGTCCTCGGCGCCCTCCTGCGCCGGCACGGCTGGCAGCGACGCGGGGGAGCCGTCGGACGGTACGGACGCTGGACCCCACCCGGGCCCGGCGGCAGCGGCACGAGCCTCCTCGTGCCCGAGAGCCGGGCCTACCCCGACAGCGACGACCTCCTCGGCGAGGCCCTCATCGCCCTCGCTCGCAGCGGATCACCCGCCGCCCGCGAAGTGCTCATCGGCCTCGCCGTCCCCAGCGACGAGATCCGCTGGTGGCGGGACGTCCCGACCGGCCCCGCAGGCATCGCCTCCTGGCCCGTCGAGGAACAACTGCGCTCCGCCGCCCGCCGCATGATGCTCGCCGGCGCACTCGCCACGCGCGCGCGTGCCGGCTACTACGGCGCCCGCCACCGCAGGACCGCCGCCGCGCTCCTCGAACACGTCCTCGTCGGCGCCGCCCCCGCAGGACGCAGCCTCACCGCGTTCGTCCCCGTCGGCACGGGCCGCCCCCTCGCCGTACGCCTCCACCAGGCCCTGTACGCGGCCCGCGAGGCCATCGACTACCACCGGGCCACCGGCGGCATGGACGCCTTCGACGGCGCCGTCGAGGCAGGCGTCAGCCACGAGCTGACGGAGGCCCTCGTCGCCCTCGTACGCGGTACGGAGGGCGCCCGCGTCGTCGTCGAGTGGGCACCCGGCGCTGAGGTCCCCGAGGGCTGCTCGGCCACCACCGAGCCCGTCGAGTTCTCACCCGGGGACCTGCCCGTCCTGCGCGCGGCCGGCACCCGCTACCTGCGCGAGGAACCCTCGGTCCCGGTCCGGATCACCGGCACGGTGGTACGGATGCGCAGGTCGGGGCCGCGCGGCGAAGGCGCGGTACGCCTGCGGGTGCTGGCCGGCGCCGAGATCCCGCACGTCCGGATGACGCTGGACGAGGAGGCGTACCGGATCGCCGGGCAGGCGCACCTCGTCGGGCTGCCGGTGCGGGTGCACGGCCGGCTGGAGAGCCGGGGCGGCTTCCGCAGGCTGACCCAGGCCTCCGAGGTCGTACCCGTCCAGGTCGACGACGCGGAGCGGGACCGGCTGATGAAGTCGCTGCAGGAGAACCTCGACTTCTTCGAGGAGGCGTGCAGCGGGGACGACTGAGGGGGCCGTCGACCAGGGCTGTCGGTTATCTGTTTCGCGGTGGGCGGGTCGGGGTCGGTACGATCCTCACTTGCGCGCGCTCACGGTATGGCGCCGCATCCCCCTTCAGTCAGGAGAGACCGGTGTCAGACGTCCGTGTGATCATCCAACGCGATTCCGAGCGGGAAGAGCGCGTGGTGACGACGGGGACTACGGCCGCCGACCTCTTCGCCGGCGAACGTACGATCGTTGCCGCGCGCGTGGGCGGGGAGCTCAAGGACCTCGCGTACGCGGTGGCGGACGGCGAGGAGGTCGAGCCCGTCGAGATCTCCTCCGAGGACGGCCTGGGCATCCTGCGCCACTCCACCGCCCACGTCATGGCCCAGGCCGTGCAGGAGCTGTTCCCCGAGGCCAAGCTCGGCATCGGCCCGCCGGTCAAGGACGGCTTCTACTACGACTTCGACGTCGAGAAGCCGTTCACGCCCGAGGATCTCAAGGCCATTGAGAAGAAAATGCAGGAGATCCAGAAGCGCGGTCAGCGGTTCTCCCGCCGTGTGGTGACCGACGAGGCGGCTCGCGAGGAGCTGGCGTCGGAGCCGTACAAGCTGGAGCTGATCGGCATCAAGGGCTCCGCGTCGACCGATGACGGCGCGAACGTCGAGGTCGGCTCCGGCGAGCTGACGATCTACGACAACCTCGACGCCAAGACCGGTGACCTGTGCTGGAAGGACCTCTGTCGCGGTCCCCACCTGCCCACCACCCGGAACATCCCGGCGTTCAAGCTGATGCGCAACGCCGCCGCGTACTGGCGGGGCAGCGAGAAGAACCCGATGCTCCAGCGCATCTACGGCACCGCCTGGCCCTCCAAGGAGGAGCTGAAGGCGCACCTCGACTTCCTCATCGAGGCCGAGAAGCGCGACCACCGCAAGCTCGGCAGCGAGCTGGACCTGTTCTCCATTCCGGACCAGATCGGCTCCGGCCTCGCCGTCTTCCACCCCAAGGGCGGCATCATCCGCCGCGTGATGGAGGACTACTCGCGCCGCCGGCACGAGGAGGAGGGGTACGAGTTCGTCTACACCCCGCACGCCACGAAGGGGAAACTTTTCGAGACCTCGGGCCACCTGGACTGGTACGCCGACGGCATGTACCCGCCCATGCAGCTCGACGAGGGCGTGGACTACTACCTCAAGCCCATGAACTGCCCGATGCACAACCTGATCTTCGACGCGCGCGGTCGTTCGTACCGTGAACTGCCGTTGAGGTTGTTCGAGTTCGGGACCGTGTACCGGTACGAGAAGTCGGGTGTCGTGCACGGCCTCACCCGTGCGCGTGGCTTCACGCAGGACGACGCGCACATCTACTGCACCAAGGAGCAGATGGCGGAGGAGCTGGACAAGACGCTCACCTTCGTCCTTGGGCTGCTGCGCGACTACGGCCTGACCGACTTCTACCTGGAGCTGTCCACCAAGGACCCGGAGAAGTTCGTCGGCTCGGACGAGGTCTGGGAAGAGGCCACGGAGACGCTGCGTCAGGTGGCCGAGAAGCAGGGGCTTCCGCTGGTTCCGGACCCGGGGGGCGCCGCCTTCTACGGGCCGAAGATCTCCGTCCAGACGCGCGATGCCATTGGCCGGACCTGGCAGATGTCGACGGTCCAGCTCGACTTCAACCTGCCCGAGCGGTTCGACCTGGAGTACACGGGTCCGGATGGCTCGAAGCAGCGGCCGGTAATGATCCACCGGGCCCTGTTCGGCTCCATCGAGCGGTTCTTCGCGGTGCTCCTTGAGCACTACGCGGGGGCGTTCCCGGCGTGGCTGGCGCCTGTTCAGGCGGTCGGTATCCCGATCGGCGACGGGCATGTGGAGTACCTGCAGAAGTTCGCCGCGGAGGCCAAGAAGAAGGGCCTGCGCGTCGAGGTCGACTCGTCGTCCGACCGTATGCAGAAGAAGATCAGGAACGCCCAGAAGCAGAAGGTGCCGTTCATGGTCATCGTCGGCGACGAGGACATGAACGGCGAGACGGTCTCCTTCCGCTACCGCGACGGTTCGCAGGAGAACGGCATTCCCTTCGAGGAGGCCATCGCGAAGATCGCGAAGGTCGTCGAGGAGCGGGCGCAGGTCTGATCCGAGGTTCCGCAGGCCCCCGGGGAGTTCACCTCCCTGGGGGCCTCTCGTCGTCCTCCCGCGAGAACACACCCAGCAGCCACGACGAGAACGACCCCGTCACCGCCCCCAGCAGTGCCAGCCCGCACGCCATCAGGCCCACGGCGACCACCCTGCCGATCGGGGTCACGGGGGATACGTCGCCGTAGCCGACGGTCGCGAGCGTGGCGCAGGTCCACCACACCGCGTCGCCGAACGTCAGGATCGTCGCGTCGGGCGCGGCGTGTTCCTGCTGGTACACGGCCAGGGCGCCCGCGAAGCCGAGCAGGGCCACCGACAGACCGGCGTACACGGTCACGCGTGCGTACAGCGCGAGCCGGGGCGTGCCGCGCCGGTGCAGTACGGCCTCGTACACCCTGACCACTCGCAGCGGGCGCAGCAGGGGCAGCAGCAGGACGAGGGTGTCCAGCCAGTGTGTGCGTACGAACCGGGCGCCCTCTCCGCTCAGGTGCCAGCGCACCGTGTAGTCGAGTGCGAAGACCGCCCAGGCGGCCAGCAGTACGGCGAGGCAGAGGGCCTGTCCGGTGGCGGACAGGTTGTGGGCGAGTACGCGGACCGCGTATGCGGCGAGAAAGAGCAGTGACGCCATTCCGAGCGGGGCCTCGGTGCGCCGCTCCCAGCGTTGTGTGCGGCTGTCGTCGTCCATTCCGTCAGCTTGGCCGTGGGTGTCCCGGCGTGTGCCCCGGCGACACGGTCCATCTGGGCGAAGCAATATGCTGCATGGCATGACGAGTGAGCCGGAGCAGCAGATCGGAGTCGGGACGCAGGACGCGTTTCAGCGCCTGTGGACGCCTCACCGGATGGCATATATCCAGGGCGAGAACAAGCCGACCGGCCCGGGTGCCGACGACGGCTGTCCTTTCTGCTCGATCCCGGCCAAGTCCGACGAGGACGGCCTCATCCTCCGACGTGGCGAGCAGGTGTACGCGGTGCTCAATCTGTACCCGTACACGGGCGGTCATCTGATGGTGGTGCCGTACCGGCATGTCGCCGACTACACGGATCTGACGGATTCCGAGACCGCCGAGCTGGCCGAGCTGACCAAGCAGGCGATGACGGCCCTGCGTACGGCGTCCGGTGCGCACGGGTTCAACATCGGGATGAACCAGGGCACGGTGGCGGGTGCGGGCATCGCGGCCCATCTGCACCAGCACATCGTTCCGCGCTGGGGCGGCGACACGAACTTCATGCCGGTGGTGGGTCACACGAAGGTGCTGCCGCAGCTGCTGGGGGACACGCGGAAGATGCTGGCGGAGGCGTGGCCCACCAGCACCTCCGGTGCCTGAGGACGGACGGGGGTCCGGGGGTTCAACTGCACCTTGTTCTCGAAGCCGGTGCAGCTCCAGGAGGCGTTGGCGTTGGCCGTGCCGTTGACGAACGCCTTGGCGTCACCGGTGATGAT
>NZ_JBSFMT010000123.1:0-17452 GCF_053599695.1 Streptomyces sp. NPDC000878
GGTACGTCACCCCGCTCGAAACGAGATCCTTGCTCAGGCAGAGCCTCGTCCCGGCAGCGTAAACACCCGCTGTCCAGTTCGCGGGGGGAACTTCACATTGAGGCGTGCCAGGAGGCGGGCGTGCTGCCACGCGTCACGCGAGGGGGCACGGGGCGGGGTGGCGGCGGTGTCGAGATCGTTCACCGCCAGCCAGGGGTAGGAGAAGCGGCTTTGGGTGAACGGGCCCAGCCGGGGCAAAATTGCGGCCGCCAGTTCGGTGAGGGCCGCGGCAAGGGCCGCGAGACTCGCCGCCAGGAGGAATACCGGCAGCGGTGCGCCGAGAACGCTGCTGTCCCAGGTGTAGTGGATCAGGTCGGCCTGGCTGAGAAGTCCGACTACGACGGTACTGGCCATGGCGGCCACCAAGGTGGACTTGGTATCGATGGCGACGGCCCAGCGTCCGATGTCTTCGATCGCCCGCAGAGCCTGTGCGAGTTCGTGATCGTGCGTTGGTGGGGCGGGAGGCGTTGTGGCGTGGGGCTCGCGGTTGTAAGGGATCACGGTGCGTCCTTCTGGTGCGGCACACCGTCGAGGAGGCCCAGTTCCTCGATCAGCGCGCGGCCTGGCTCTCCTCCTGCTCGGGCCAGCCCGAGGGCGGTGTATTTGCGGACCTGCTGGCGTTCGAAGCCGGTCATGCCCTCAAAGAGGGCTGGCAGGTGCTGCTCGTCGGGGTCCGGGCCTGCGGTCGGCGGGGGTGCGATCTTTTGGACCGCTTCGATAATCCGGGGCACGTCGTCGGGGCGGTGCATGAGCCAGAACGCGAGCAGCGCGGTCGGCCCCTGTTCGACGAGGTCTCGGTAGAACGTCAGGCGGGCGTGCTGGACCTGGTGGTTCTGCTCTGTGACCGCGACTTCCCACTGGGCGTCGTGCAGTTGGGCCCTGCGCTCTTCGGGAACGGCGTCTTCGATGAGGAGCAGGGTGCCGTGGCCGTAGGTGATGCCGATGTCCTGCAAGTGCACAGGGGTGCTCAAGGACGCGGTGAGCTTCTCCTCCAGGGTCTCGCGGTCGGCAGTGTGGGCGTTTGTCAGGGTGGCGTGCACCAGGGTCTCGATCTCGCGGCGTACGAGCGGCACGCAGTCGAAGAGGTGTCTGGCGGCCACGAGATGGGGGTTGTCGGCCCACCAGGACACGGTGATCTGGGCCTGCCATAACCGGCGGGCGGCACCGTCCCATACCGGGAGGGTGAAGGACTCTCCCTGTTTGGTGAGCCGTACCCAGTACGCCTCCTCGGCCTGCACGAGGTCCGCCAGGGAGACCGAGCGGCGCGTGGAGTGTGCTGGCGCCGGCAGGTCACTGGTGACGGCGACCAGGGCGCGGTCGCGGTGGCGTCCCAGTTTGTGAGCGAAATAGGCGAGCGTTAGGGGTCCGGTCACCGGTTCGATCAGCGGGGTGGTCATGCGTGTCCTCCACAGGCCAGTGCGGGTTCTTCGAAGGCGCGCAGTGCGGGGCGAAGTGTTTCCAGGTCCTCGGCGTTGGGTTGTTCGTGTGCCAGGCGGGTCAGGTCGTAGGCCAGCCGTTCGGTGTCCAGGTGCCGGAGCATGGTGAAGATCGCCGCGATCAGGTCGCGTACCAGGGTGTGCTGGGGGTGACCGCGGACGGCGAACAGCCAGCCGGTGATCCAGTCCAGGACCCGTCCGTAGCCGACCGGGTGTGCGCTCAGCGCCGCAAGCACGGTGGCCGCGGCATGCGCGGCCTCGGGATCGCCGAGCACGGCTGCCGTCTGCTCCGGCAATCCCGTACCGGGGCGGGCGGGGCGCTGGGTGGTGACGGTCAGCAGCCCGGATACGAGGTCGACTGCGGTGGCACAGCGCTGGTCGTCGCTCAGGTCCCAGGCCGCCAGTTGATGCAGTAGAGCGGCCGGTCCCGACGTGGCGCCCGCGCGGTGCAGGGCGAGGATCCCGTTGACGGCGGCCTGCGCCACCTCCCGTTCTTCGGCACAGGCCAGCTCCATCAGGCGGCGCAGGGCCGTCTGCGGGTAGGCGAGTCCGTAGGCGGTGCCGTAGGCAAGCGCTGCGGTGCGGCGCAGTTCCTTTCCCGCGTCGGCACGGCTGAAGCTGCCCAGTAGACGGCGGACCTGGGTGGCGATGGCGGGGTCGTGTGCGGCGGCGGCGCCCAGGGCTCGGGCGGCCAGTTCCTGGCGCGGCCGGTCCTGGCGTGCCCATCGCCGCAGTGGCGCGAGTGCTTGGTGGCCGGTGGTGGCCGCGGTGAGAAAGCCGGCCGCGGCGCCCGCCAGGTCCTGCAGGTCCCCACGCAGGGGGGTCGCGGCAAGCCAGTTCAGCAGCGGGTCGCGGAGTGTGGGGTACTCCCGCCAGGCATGGTCCAGGGCCGGCTGGGCCCAGCCGGGGCGAAGGAAGCGGACACGCTCCAGGTTGTAGCGGGGGAAGCTGCCGCTGGAGGGGGCCGGCTCAGGGGTGGCTCGGATCGCGTCCAGTTCCTTGCTGCTGCCTGGTGGTGGCCAAGCGGACGCGGCCGGGGCCTGGGAGCCAGATGCCAGGACGGCCTCCAGAGCGGTGGCGCGGTCGGCTATGACGCCGCGGTCCTGTCCCTCGAACACTGCGGTTGCGAGCATCCAGGCCCAGGTGCGCGGGTTGGGGTGGGAGGTGAACCAGTCGGCGATGTCGGCGTGATCGCGATCCCGCACCGCGTCGAGTACGTCGGTCTTGTCGTAGCGGCCGAGTGCGGCGCCGGCCAGGTCACGGGCCACGGCTGCCGCTTGGCCGGGGCCCGGCACCAGGCGCAGCGCGTCCAGGACCTCGTCGTCGAGGAGGCCGGGGTGGTTGTCGGCCCACCCGGGTCCCAGGTGGTGTGCCAGGTGGTTGCGGGCCACGGTTACGGGATCGGGAGCGGTGCAGGAGATCAGGTAGGGGCGCCAGGTTCCCGTGATGGCCCGCATGGGTGCAGAGGGCGGCTCGGTCAGCACGACGGCCAGGTAGGCGCCAGTGGCGCGCAGTGCGTTGAGCAGTACCTGAAGGCGTGCCGGGGTGATGGCGAGCTGGTCGGCATCGTCCAGGTCCAGCAGGTAGCAGGTGCCTGGGCGGAGCTCGTCGGCCAGGTCTTCGAGAGACTGCTCGGCGTCCAGGGCCTTCACCTCGCCGACGTCCTCCGCGTACTGCTCCAGCAGGTGCAGGGCGAACGCGCGCTTGCCTACGCCGTCGGGTCCGGTGAGCAGCACGAGATGGCTGCGGACCGTCCGGGCCGCAGCGCGATATTCCGGCGGTTCGGCGAACGTGGTGGTGACGAAGTCCCGTTCGGCACGCCGTACAGTGCCGACGCGCACCGGCAGACCCAGTACAGCCGAGCCGGGCAGTTGTGCGGTGACGCCGTCATGGACGGTGGAGTTGAACAGTACGTTTCCGACGACGCTGAGGAAAGGCGCGACAGGGACGTACGGCGTCTGCTGTTCCTCTGCCTCGCACTCGTCCTCGGGGACCTTGCCGGCAGAACTTTCCGGTAAGGCATCGCGAGCGCCGACGGTGACGGGCGTACTGACGTCGGCGGGGCCATCGTCAGGGAGGTCGGGGTCAGGCATCTCGACCGCCTCGGACCTTCTTGTCACCGGCGACGTTGTCGCCTTTGCGCCCGTGTACGTGCTCGGTGGCGGCGTTGTAGTTCATTCCGCCGTGGACGGTGCCGCCCATCATCTGGTTTCCGCTCTGCGCCCCGATGTGGAAGACCGGAGCGAGGGGTTCGGGCTGAGCGGGAGCAGCCGGATCAGGGGCGGGCGCAGGGGGCGCCGTCGCCGCGCTGCCGTCCGGCCCGGAGCCGAAGGTGGGGGGCAGGTCATTCGCGGGGGTATAGATCCATCCCGTGAGCGGCATCCCTTTGACGGAGTCGTGCACCTGGCGGAAGCTCTCGGCGTCGAGGTCCGTGTAGCCGTCCATCACGGCTGTCTGGAACACGGAGTCCGAGACGGCGAGTGCCACGTGGGAGCGTGTGGCGGCCAGCGCCTGGCGCAGGATGTCGGCCTCCAGAAGTCGGCACAGCCGGCTTTTGGCTGTCGCCGCCCCGTCTTCGTGGACGGGCCCGGCGTGTACGGCCGCACGCATCCGCAGCGCCGGTCCACCTGACAGCTTGATGCGGCGCAGCTGGTCGTTCAGGGCTCCAACGGCGTCGATGAGGAGGTGGGTGCGCTCGTCGGTCAAGACGATGAGGAAGCCGTCCCCGGTGTCCTCGGCATCGGCCACATCACGGTCCCAGTCCAGTCCCCTCGTGCGCAGCGCATCGGAAAGAGCGGTGCGGACAGTCGCGCGAATCGCCGGGAGCGTGGGTCCTTGATTGGCCGTGTACTTCTCCACGTCCACGGCGAGCAAAGCCCTGGAAGGCGGCATGTCAGGCATGAAAGTCCCCTCGTTCGCTGATGCGCTGATCGGCGCAGCGAGGGAAATCCTGCCGCTCCCGCGAACGGGGCGCAGCGGATTCTTACCCTGTCCGTCTTCAGTGGCGGGCCGCCCGTCCTTCGGCGACCGCCCGCAGAGCTTCCAAGTCCGGCAGTACGAAGTGGTGGGCGGCGTCGGTTCTGACGACCTCCAGCGCCCGCAGCCGGCTCATCGCCTTGACTGTCATGTCGCGGCCGGCTGCGACCGTGGCGGCCAGTTCCGGCATGGTCAGCCTGATGCCGATCCGTACCCCGCCATCGGTCATCGGCTCTCCCGCCTGATCGGAGAGGAACAACAACCGACCCGCGATGCGTTCGGTCACGCTGCGGGCACGGTACTCAAGGCGCTGACGGTCAGCCTGACGCAACCGGTGCACCATCACCATGAGCATGGCCCTGCACGCACGCGGGTTCCGGTTCAAGAATATTTCGAACCGCTCGGGCGACAACGCCCACGTCTCGACCGGCCCGACCGCGATCACACTCGCCGAGTGCTCTCCGCCGTCCAAAGCCGCCATCTCACCCAAGACCTCGCCCGGCTCCCGATAGGCGAGCACGACCTCGGCCCCTTCATCGGTGGACGTCACCACCTTGACGCGGCCTCCCACCAGCAGCATCACCCGGCGCGTGTTCTCCCCCTCACGTAACAGCACCTCACCGTCACCGAACCGGCGCACCTGCCCCAGCTCCCGCCAATGGGCCCGCTCATCCACCGTCAAAAGACGACCCTGGCTGCCCTCATCCACCACCACGATGTCCACCCCTCAGTGCTACCTCCACCATGGCGACAACCGCTCCCATGGACCACCCACCGACAACTTATGGCCCGCCCACCAGCGCACGAGGGTCTATCGGGAAGCCTGATGGACCCACACAGCGAGGCGGCGCGCCGCCCTGGATGGACGGCGCGCCGCAGGCACGTCATGAGGGGTCGCGACCGTCGAGCAGCGCTCACCCGGTGCGCTGGAGAGGGTCAGCGGCGGGCGTCGCCGTGGCGGTGGTCGCGATCCCGGTCGCGGCCCCAGGACTCGTCGTCGATGAAGCGGCCGCGGTCGTTGCGCAGGGTCGCGGTGTCACGGTCGTTGTTCCACACGTAGTTGCGACGGTCCTGGTAGAGGTCGGTACGGGTGTCGCGGCCCTCACCGGTGTGGATACGGACCGTGGCCCGCCCGTCCAGACGGTAGTGGTCGAACGTGTACGTGTGCCCGGAGGCGTCCTCGAGGGTCCAGCCGTCGAGGTTGACCGTGTGACGAGTCGTGTTGGTGAGCTCCACCCACTCCTTGTTCAACGACCTGTTCGAACGGTCGTCGCGTCCCGGGGAGTCGTACTGGACCGCCGAGATCCCCACCTTCGGATGCTGCGGACGGGCGCCGGCAGCGGACGCCGGCAGCGCCGCCACCGAGACCAGAGCGCTGGCCGCGAGCGCGGCGGCGGCCAGACGACGGGCGGTGACAGAAGCAGAAGCGGACAAGAAGTCCCCCAGAAGATGCGGCACCCCTCCCCCGCCAGCGGCCTTGCGGCCGCCGTGGGAGTCGGTGCGGTGTGCGGGTAGCGGCCGAACTGGCCGCACACCCACACCCTGCCCACCACACGCAGGACTTGGGCAGAAAACATGGACTGTGTTACTGATTGCCCACATTCCTGTGACTCTCGCCTGCCTCATCCACGTATGCCGCAGACGCCCCATGTTGACGACCCAGCACGATCCCGCCCCCGTCCAGAAGTGGGTCCAGACCCTGCAGCCGCCACACCACGCCACCCCGGCACCGCGGGGACCGTCACCCGAAAGTGAGTAACAGGTCCCCTCGTTCGTCGCTTCTGGCCTGCGGAATATCTCCGTCTCCCACAGGCTCACGGTCCATCGCTGTCGGCCACCGCCTCGGACTCGTCGGGCAGTGCCTCCATAAGCGCGGCTGGCCGCCGCACCACGAGGTGCTGGACCTCGTACGACATCTCCTTGACGTGGGGAGCCGGTGGCGGGTGATAACGGCCCGCACACACCGACAGGTTGACGATGAGGTAGGCGTGCCAGGCACGCCCCACGCCCTGACGGTCGGCGAACACCCGGCTGCCGTTCACCCACCAGATCACGGACCTCGAGCCGAACTCAACGCGAAGGTCGACCCACGCGCCCGGGCCGATAGCGGCGTCGCGGTAGTAGAGGTTGCCGCCGCGGACGTGGTTGGTCAGCTCCAGAAGGTCGGGGTTGTCTGGGTGGTACTCGAAGACATCGATCTCCTGGTCGCCGTCCCGCCAGGTCCAGATGGCCGGCCAGGCCCCGGCCTCGTACGGCAATCTGACCCGCGCCTCGAGCACATCCCCCGCACGGACGGTGAAACCCTCCTCGCTCCCCTCTGTGGTGAGCAGGCCCGTGTCCCACCGGCCGTCCTTGCGGAGGCTGGCACGGAAGGTGCCCGAGCGGCTGTACGCGGGGTCCGCCGTCAGGTGATCCAGTTTGTTGTCGCCGGGGTTGACCGGTCCGCCGTTCGGATATGCCCACGAACGCCCTGCCACCCATTGACGGGTAGACGCGAAGTCCGCCGTAAAGACGACCTCAGGTCCAGACAAAATCCCCTCCGCCGACGGTGTCCCGTCACATGCAGGATTCTCCATGCACGGATACTGCTCTATATAGGACTTCAGCATGCAAATGCTATTGAACCCACGGCAAGGACCGCTCGGACGAGCGAATCCGCATTGCCAAAGCTCTGTCGCAGACACCGCCCGCGCCCACGAAACGGTGCTCGATGAGGTCGGCGACCTCGCCCCGGTGCGGTCGTAGAACTTCGCCGTCACCTCGCCCGCTGCCAGTTCGGGCACCCGGTGAATGCCGCCGCACAAGAAGATCGACACGGCGTCGCCGTCGTAGCGCGCTGGGGCCTCTGCGTAGCGCAGCGTCCTGGGCGGTAGCAGCGGGAAGGCGCCGACGGCGATCGCGTCCGGCAGCGGAGC
Organism: Streptomyces sp. NPDC000878; assembly: GCF_053599695.1. Taxonomy (NCBI): domain Bacteria; kingdom Bacillati; phylum Actinomycetota; class Actinomycetes; order Kitasatosporales; family Streptomycetaceae; genus Streptomyces; species Streptomyces sp. NPDC000878. Next base: position 7,367 of record NZ_JBSFMT010000123.1, read on the forward strand.
AGAACGGGCCGGGCCGGGAGCGTACTTGCGGGCGTTGGTGACCAGCTCACTGGCCACCAGCTGGGTGAGGTCCCTGGGCCCCGCTGGACGGGAGAAGCCTGGGGCACATGGCCAGGGGGAACACCGGCGGTGCAGCCAGTGCGGCGCTCGGCTGCTCGGAACGAAGACCGCCCGTACGAAACTCAGTTCGTCAGCACGGGACGGCGCGCGACGCACGTCCGGGTGGTACTTGCCTGCGCGGGTGCATTCTGGCCGTTCGGGTCCGGGCGGGCGGCAAGAGTTGGGTCATGATCATGGATCCCGATGCCAACTCCGAAACCCCTGAAGCTCCCGGTACCCCCGGCGGGCCCGCACCGGCGCCCTCCCGTCGTACCGTCATCGCCGGCGCGGCCGCCGTCGCCGGAGCCGGCGGGCTGACGGTCGCCGCCACCTCCGCCGGGACCGCGCAGGCCGCCCCCACCACCGCGGTCACCGACTGGGACGCCTGCCTGACGATCGCCCGGGCGATCCTCGTACGGGACGACGAGGACCAGCCGCTCGTACCGCGCTACGCCGACATCCTCCTGAACAACGGTCTGCCCCGCTCGCGCCGCCCCGGCAAGAAGGTGCTGATCGTCGGCGCCGGGCCGGCCGGTCTCACCGCCGCACACCTCCTGCGCGAGGCCGGTCACCAGGTCACCCTCATCGAGGCCAACGCCAACCGGGTGGGCGGCCGGATCAAGACCTTCCGCACCGGCGGCCACGAGAACGCCGCCCAGCCCTTCGCCGACCCGAAGCAGTACGCCGAGGCCGGCGCGATGCGCATCCCCGACAGCCACCCCCTGGTCACCGGACTGATGGACAGCCTCGGCCTCAAGCGCCGTCGCTTCCACCTGGTCGACGTGGACGGGACCGGCCGCCCCGCCTACCGGACGTGGATCTACGTCAACGGCATCCGCGTCCGCCGCGCCGACTACGCACGCGCCCCGCAAACACTCAATCGTTCCTTCGGAGTGCCGCAGGCGTACGAGTCCGTCCCCGCCTCGCAGATCGTCCGCGACGCCTTCGCCCCCGTACGCAAGGAGATCGAGGGCAAAAAGGACAAGGAACTCGTCGAGGGCTGGGCACGCGTCATCCAGCGCTACGGCCACATGTCGATGTACCGCTTCCTGACGGAGGAGGCCAGGCTCGACGAGCGGACCATCGACCTGATCGGAACCGTCGAGAACCTCACCTCCCGCCTGCACCTCGCCTTCGTACACAGCTTCATCGGCGCCTCCCTGATCAGCCCCGACACCGCCTTCTACGAACTGCCCGACGGCACCGCCACCCTGGCCGACGCGATGTACTCCCGGGTGAAGGACCTGGTACGGCTCGACCGCCGTGCCACCCGCATCACCCACGGCGAGGGCAAGGTCACTGTCGAGACCGTCTCCGAAGGCCGCGGCGGCCACCCCGTGCGGCGCGAGACCTTCACCGCCGACACCGCCATCATCACCGTCCCCTTCTCCGGGCTGCGCCACATCCCCATCGCCCCGGCGCTCTCCTACGGCAAGCGGCGCGTGGTCACCGAGCTGCACTACGACGCCGCCACCAAGGTGCTGCTCGAATTCAGCCGCCGCTGGTGGGAGTTCGACGAGGCCGACTGGAAGCGCGAGCTGGAGGCCGTGCAGCCCGGCCTGTACCGGAAGTACCAGACCGGGCAGACGCCGACGAACGGAACCCTGCTGGGCGCCCACCCCTCCGTCCCCGAGGGCCACGTCTCCGCAGGCCAGCGCGCCCACTACGCCGCCAGCCGCGTGGTCACCCGCGACCAGCCCGAGGCGGCCGGCGTCATCGGCGGCGGCTCGGCCACCGACAACCCCAACCGCTTCATGTTCCAGCCCTCCTACCCCGTCGAAGGCAGCCCGGGCGGCGTCGTCCTCGCCTCCTACAGCTGGTCGGACGACGCCCTGAAGTGGGACTCCCTGGACGACGAGGAGCGCTACCCGCGCGCCCTCGCCGGGGTCCAGGAGGTGTTCGGGCAGCGCATCGAAGTGTTCTACACCGGCGTCGGCCGCACCCAGTCCTGGATGCGCGACCCGTACGCCTACGGCGAGGCGTCCGTACTGCTGCCCGGCCAGCACACCGAGCTCTTCCCCCACGTCCGCAAGGCCGAGGGCAACCTGCACTTCGCCGGCTGCCACACCTCCATCAAGCCCGCCTGGATCGAGGGAGCCCTGGAATCCGCAGTGCGGACCGCCCTGGAAGTACACACGGCGTAGCGGCCGCCCCGGCGCCGCCGTCAGCTCTCGGCGAGCACGATCAGCCAGTCCCCCTCCAAGAACCGGACCCGCTGCCGCTTGTCGGGGTTGACCCGCACCCCGTAGTCGGGGCCCGTGGTACTCCGCGCACGCAGCCGGTAGCCGACCGCACATTCCCGGCGACGGCGCGCCGACTCGACGGCGGTGGCGAACGAGACCTCGGAGCCGGCCCGGACGTAGTCCGCGGCCGGCTTGAGGCGGAACTCGTGGCCCTGGGCCGTGAACAACTCCTCGAAGACCTCGGCGAGATACGGGCTCTGTGAGATCTGGGTCATCAGCAGGCTGATCAGCCTGCCACTCACGATGAAGTCGGCGCCGTCCCGGGCGGGCGCGAGGAGCCGGTTGCCATCGTCGGACATCTCGGTGGTGAGCACGAGTTGCCGCTGCGCGGCCTCCGCGACGGCCCGAAGATGCAGCAGGGTGACCAGTGTCCTGTCGTCCGCCCGCGCCTCCGGATCCGTCACCGGAACGAAGGAGGCGACGGGCGTGTCCGAGGCCGAGCCGCAGGCCGGGGCCGCGAGCTCCGTCTCACCGATCACGATCACGCTGTCGTACGAGGGCACATCCAGCTTGGCCAGGGTGCGCGGGTCGGTGATGTCCCCGTCGTAGCAGGAGACTTCGAGGTGGGACCGCTCGGCCGTGACGGCTCGGGCGCCGCGCGTGGCCGCGTACTCGCCGAGCGCCACGACGTCCAGGGTGGTTCCCGGGCTCACGTACTGGTCGAGCTGCTCGATGACGAGCGAGGCGCGGCGGTTCCAGCCGAGCAGGAGGAGACGTTCGGCCTGGGCGGTCCTGGGCCCGGCCGCCACGATCGCGTCCTCCTCGACATGGGAGGCCACGTCCGCCCGCACGGCCGTGTCGTCGTCCTGGGAGATGACGATGATCCGGTCGCCCGGGCCGATCGCCGCCCCCGGATCCGGATTGAGGGTGACACTCCCGTCGGTGTGCAGCAGGCCGACCGCCGAGGACGTGGCGAACGCCAGCAGCGCCTCGCCGAACGTACGCCCCACCAGGCCCCCGGCGGCGACCGGGTAGAACTCGTCTCCCTCGAAGTCCAGCAACTCCGAGTAGACGAGCGAGAGGCCGGGCTGCCGGGCCGTCGAGACGAGGAGCCGGGCGACGATGTCGTCGATGCACAGGACGTGTCCCGTGGGCCCGGCCGCCAGCCTGGCGGTCAGGTGGTTGCGGGAGTCACGGACGGCGGCGACCACCACCGTTTCCCCTTCACCGAACCCGGGGACGGCCGCGTCGAGGGCCAGCAGCGTCTTCACCACCTGGGCGTCACCGGTGTCCCCCGTGGGAGGCAGCACCAGCACCGCCTTCGCCGTGCGCGGACTCACCCGGCACAGCTCGGTGGGGTCGGTGGTGCTCCCGTTGCGGCAGATGATCCGCGTCCTGCCACTGTCGCTGACGCGGGTGGAGATCTCGTCCTCCATCCACACCTTGTCCTGCGGGGCCAGCACGGCGACGGCGGAGCGCCGCTGGTTCGCGTTGGCGGCCACCAGCTCCCCGATCACGGGAAAGACCTGGTCTGACCACCCCAGGACGACGGTGTGCCGCGTCTCCACCACGGTGGAGTGGCCCAGGCGCAGTGACATGATGCGCCGGTTGATGCCCGTGGTGATCAGACTGACCAGGGTCGACACGAAAAGCAGCGCCACCAGCGCGAGCGACACGGAAGCCAGCACGTAGAGCGGGGAGCCGACGACGCCCCCGATCTTCAGCGTCTGGCCGACGCTGACCCACACGGCGGCGAGCCGGCCGGAGAGCGTTGCCGGAGCAGCCCGGTCGGACCAGACCAGGACCATACTCGCCGGAACGACGACGGCGAGGCAGGCCAGGGCGAGCCAGCCGATGAGCGCGGTCGTTCCCCCCGAGACCAGATGGTCGAAGCGATACCGGAGACGGAGCCGGAGTGACGTCGTGTGCTGCTGCTCCACACAAACTCCCGTACATGAATCGACGCGCCGATCGGAACGGCTGCCCGCCACCCCAGAATCACCCTAGGCAGACCTCTACTCCGGCCGACCTTGAACCCGACCGACCTCACTCAGAGGTATGAACACACCATGGAAGCCGGGCCGCGCGGGGCGCCGAGCGCGACGTCGGTGATCGGGTGCAGCGCCATGCGGGGGAAGGACCGCGTGCCGGATTCGAGGGCATCGGGGAGGCGCTCGCCGTTCTCGGGAGCTGGCAGGCCAGCGACGCTGGAATCCTGGACCAGGCGCGCGAGTTCGTCGTCGGTGCATACCGATCCGACCTCGCCCCACGACCACGACCGTGCAAACCACAGCCCGCAGGGATGTGCCTGGCGGCGACGCGTCAAGCTGCGGCGCGACTCCGATCTCCACCTGGCTGCCCCGTGGAGCGTCCCGCCTCACGCCGGTGGCGCGCCGGGCCGTTGGGGGCCGGGCGCGCCGTCGTCTCACGTGCGGGGGCGGGTGGCAAGGTCAGCCGCCTGCTCCCGGTGTGGGGTGGTGTCAGCGGCGGGCGTCACCGTGACGGTGGTCGCGGTCGCGGCCCCAGGACTCGTCGTCGATGAAGCGGCCGCGGTCGTTGCGCAGGGTGGCGGTGTCGCGGTCGTTGTTCCACACGTAGTTGCGGCGGTCCTGGTAGAGGTCGGTGCGGGTGTCGCGGCCCTTACCGGTGTGGATACGGACCGTGGCACGGCCAGCCAGGCGGTAGTCGTCGAAGGTGTAGGTGTGACCGGAGGCGTCCTTGAGGGTCCAGCCGTCGAGGTTGACCGCGTGGCGGGTGGTGTTGGTGAGGTCCACCCACTCCTTGTTCAGCGACCGGTTGGAGCGGTCGTCGCGTCCCGGGGAGTCGTACTGGACAGCGGAGATCTCCACCTTCGGGCGCTGCGGGCGGGCGTGGTCGGCCGCGGACGCCGGCAGCGCCGCCACCGAGACCAGAGCACCGGCCGCGAGCGCGGCAGCGGCCAGACGACGGGCGGTGACAGAAGCAGAAGCGGACAAGAAGTACCCCTGAAAGTACAGGCACCCATCCCCCTGTAAACGGCCTTCCGGCCGCCGCGGGAGTCGGTGCGGTGTGCGGGTGGCGACCGGTTGGCCGCACACCCACACTCTGTCCACCTCGTGCAGGAGTTGAGTAGAAAACATGGACTGTGTTACCTGTTGCCCATATTCCTGTGACTCTCGCCTGCCTCATCCATGTATGCAACTGTCGCCCCATGTTGACGACCCATCACGATCCCGCCCCCGTGCAGGAGTTGCCCCAGTCCCCGCAGCCGCCACACCACGCCACCCCGGCACCGCGCGGGCCGTCACCCGAAAGTGAGTAACAGCCCCCACGTTCGCCGCTTCGCAGGCCTGGTCGGCGCAAGCGATCATGACGCCCACCCTTACCCCTGTTTCGGTGCCCGTTCGCAAAGTCGCTGCCCGGCGGGCGAAGGACAAGGCGCTGCAGCTTCACGTCAGCGATCCAGCAGGAGACGTAGCGGCCGTCCCATTGGCCAGCTTGACCCGGCCGCCGCGGTGTACGTCGCGTCGTACGACCGTCTGTCCCGCCTCGAAACTGCGCACCACTCCTCCTCCGTACCTGGCCGGGATACCCGAGGGAGCCCCGTCCCAGCACCACCGTGACCGTGCCGTACGGGAACAGGGTGAACGGGATCGAAGCCGTAACGGGCAGCGATCGACTTCCACAGGGGGCCGTGCCGCTTCCCCTGTGTCAGATTCCACGGTGACGTCCCTTTGCTCAACAGGCCGGTGACCTGGGGTTTCACTCAGTCGTCGGGCGATGTGGCCGCGGGTGACGTCCGACGGTGTGCGCGCCGGTCGCGAGGGCGGCGGGGTAGAGCATGCTGTGGCCGAAGCGGGTGCGGGCGCGGTCGGCGACGGATTCGATCGCGAGGTGCTTGTCCTCGCCGGCGTCGAGGGTGAGCTGCCGGACGGCGTGAGCTGCGGGTTTCAGGGCGTCGGCCCGCAGGGCGATGCTCCGGACCCGGGCGCGTTGCAGGCCAAGGGACTCGTATATCGCGTACGCGGTACGGGCCAGGAGGACGGTGTGCTGGGTGGCCTCGGGGAGGGGGGAGGGTGCGGCTGCGGCGGGTCGATGTCTGGTCGGCGTATCGGACGGTGCAGGTCAGGCTGGAGGTGATCTGTCCGTCGGCCCGCAGCCGTGTGCCGAGGTCGTCGGCCAGGGCGAGCAGGGCGCGCCGGTGCTGGGCGGGGTCGAGTTCGTCGTGGGGGAAGCGGTGTTCGGCGCTGATGCCCGTCGGGACGGGGGCGGGGTCGACGACGGTGGTGTCGCGGCCGTGAGCGCGTTCGTGGAGTGTGCGGCCGGTGCGGGCTCCGAGCAGGCGTTGCAGGGCGAGTGCGGGGGCGTCGGCGAGGTCGCCGACGGTGTGCAGGCCGTACTCGGTGAGCGTGGCCGCCGTCGCCGTGCTGGCACCGGGCAGGTGCCGGACGGGGCGAGGGCGCAGGAACAGGACGATTGCTTCGGGGGTGTCGTCGATGACGGTGCGTCGGCCGGGCGGGGTGAGGGCGGCGGCCATGGCGGCGAGCATCGGGTTCGGCGCTGCTGCCGCCGACGAGGACACCCCGAAGAACGCTGCGGCGCGCAGCTGGATGAGGTCGGTGATGCCGCGGGCGTCGCGGTTCCAGAAGCGCAGGCTGCCGGTGAGATCCAGCACGGCGCTGTCCGGTGGCAGCATCTGCACGCGCGGTGTGACGTCCTGGAGGAGCCGGTGCAGCTGCTCCAGGAGGTCCGGGTCGTGGCCGGGTGGGAGGACGAACCGGAGGTGGAGGATGTGGCGGTCGCCCATGGTGGTCACCCTGCGCTTCCCGGGCTGCGGTGGCCGAGGCGGCGGAGGTCGGCGGAGCGGGTGCCGGCGGGCTGGAGGTCAGCGTACGGGTGCAGGCGGGCGCCGGCGGTGCCGTCGGTGAGTGTCCGCTGCGGGGGCTGGGCGGGGGTGGGTGCGGGAGCGTCGCGGTCGAGCAGGTCCAGGGCGGCCTGGGGGCCGTGGTCGCGGCGTGCGGCGGCGACTTCTTCGAGGTCCCATGCCATCTCGCCGACGACCGTGCGGCGCGGCCCGCGGGCTTCGACGGTGCCGCGTACCAGGAGCAGCCCGGAGTGGAACACGGTGTGCGCGACGCGCTCGTGGCTGTCTTCGAAAAAGGCGAGGTCGACGAGTCCTGAGCCGTCTTCGAGGGTGACGAAGATGATCCGCTTGCCGGACGGGATCGGCGGGGTCTGGGTGGAGGCGCGTACCCCGGCCACCAGGACTTTCTGGCCGGGGTGCAGGGCGCGCAGGTGGGCGGCGTCGGTGGCGCCGAGTTCGCGCAGCAGCCGGTGGTGGTGCTCCATCAGGTGATGGGTGACGTCGATGGACAGGACGTCCAGCTCGGCACCCAACTTGTCACGGCCGGTCATCTCCGGCAGGCCGCTCGGTTCGGCGGCGGCGAGTTCGCCGCCGAGCGGGAGCTGTCCGTCGGTGGCGGCGCGGTTGCGGTACTGGCGGTGCAGTTCAGTGGCCTGCAGGAGCAGGTCGCGGCGGGTCAGGTCCGTGGCGAGGGAGTCGAGGGCGCCGATGCGGATCAGGCTCTGCGCGATGGGCAGGGACGGGTGGGCGCGCTGCCACAGGTCCTGGAGGCCGGTGTAGGGCTGGCCGGCCGCGAGGCGGTCGACCTCGTGCTCGGTGATGCCCTTGACCGTGGAGAACGCCAGTCGTACCCCCCAGCCCTGCCCGGTCTGTTCCACGCTGTGGCGGGGGCGGGAGCGGTTGACGTCGACGTTCAGTACGGGCACGCCGTGGCGGCGGGCGTCCGCGACGATCACGCGGCGCGGCCACATGCCCGGGTCGTGTTCCAGCAGGCCCGCGTACAGGGCGGCGGGGTGATGTGCTTTCAGGAAGGCGGACTGGAGGGCGGGGACGGCGAAGGCGACGGCGTGGGCGCGGCAGAAGCCGTAGGCGCCGAAGGCGGCGATGGTCTCCCACACCTCGTCCAGGACCGTGGTGTCGTAGCCGCGCTCGGCGGCCGTGCGGCGGAACCATGCCTCCACCTTCGCCAGCCGGTCGGGGTCGGCCAGGGCTCGGCGGGCGACATCGGCGGCGGCGCGGTCGCAGCCGGTCATCCGGGCGAGGATTGCGATGATCTGCTCGTGCCAGATCACCACCCCGTACGTGTCGGAGAGGATCGCCTCCAGGTCCGGGTGCGGGTAGCGGGGCGCGGCGCCGTGGCGTGCGGCGATGAACAGGGCGGGCATGCCGCCGCTGACGGGGCCGGGCCGGAAGAGGCTGATGTCGGCGATGACGTCCTGGAGGTGGCGCGGCTGCAGCCGGCCCACCAGGTCCTGCTGGCCGGGTGATTCGAGCTGGAACAGGCCCACGGTGTCGGAGCGGCGGATGAGGTCGAAGGCAGCGTTGTCGTTGAGGTCGACGTGGTCGGGGTTGTCGAGATCGAGCAGACGGCCCGTCGTGCGGCGGATCTCCGCGACGGCGTGCGCCATCGCCGACTGCATCCGCACCCCGAGGACATCGAGCTTGAGCAGTCCGAGGTCTTCGACGTCCTCCTTGTCGGCCTGCACCATCGGGTAGCCGCCCGGGGTCGGCTGCACCGGCAGCCTCTCCAGCAGGCTCGCGTCGGACAGGATGACGCCGCACGGGTGCATGGCGTAGCCGCGCGGCAGCCCGTCCAGGCCCTCCGCCAGCTCCCACAAAGGCCCGAACTCCCCTGCCCGGGATGCGAGTCGGCGCAGCTCCGGCAGCTCGGTGAGGGCGGCGCGGATGTCGCGGGCCCGGATGTGCGGGAAGCTCTTGGCGATCTCGTCCACGACCTGCGGGGCCAGCCCGAGCGCAAGGCCGGTGTCACGCAGGGCGTGGCGGGCCCGGTAGGTCTCGGGCATGCCGGTGACCGCGACCCGCTCCCGCCCGAACCGCTCGATGATCCTGTCGTAGACCTCCAGGCGCCGGGCCGACTCCACGTCCAGGTCTATGTCCGGCAACGACGTACGACGCTCGGACAGGAAGCGTTCGAACAGCAACCGGTGCTCCAGCGGATTGGCCGTGGCCACGAACAGGGCGTGGTTGACCATGGAACCGGCGCCCGAGCCGCGTGCGGCGACCCGGATCCCCATCGCCCGCACATCGGCCACGACCTGCGCGACGGCCAGGAAGTACGCCTCGAATCTGAGGCGGCCGATGACCTCCAGCTCGTAGTCGAGCTGCCGTACGGCGGATTCGTCCGTGTCCAGGCCGCGGGCGGTCATCCCCGCCTCGCACCGCTGGCGCAGCAGCCGCATCGCCGAACCGGGTTCGGGGCCGGCGCCCACGACGGACGGCTCGGGGAAGTGCGGCCGCCCCAGCCCCAGATCGGCCGGGGTCAGGATGCAGGACTGCGCGGTCGCCTCGGTCTCGCCCAGCAGCCCGGCGGCCCGCCCCCGATCGGCGCCGGCGGCCTGCGCGATCCGGTCGGCGGCCGCCGCCATGGCGGCCGGGTCCTTCAGCCACCGCTCGCCGCCGTCCAGGCTTCGGCGGTCGACCGGCCGCAGCAGCCGCGCCGCGTCCAGCACATCGGCGAGCCGGTGCTGAGCCGCGTCGGCGTAGCGGACGGAGTTGGTCAGCACCGCGCGCACACCCAGCCGGTCGGCCAGGCCGGCCGTCCGCGCGGCCAGGCGCAGCGACCCGGGCCCGGTCCCCTGCCGCCCCAGCCACACCGTCTCCAGCCGCAGGGACGCCCCGGCCAGCGCCCGCCACGGATGAAGCAGCTGCTCGGCGAGGTCCTCACGCCCGGCCGCCAGGGCCCGCACGGGCTCGGAGGCCGGACCGAGCATCACCACCAGG
>NZ_JBSFMT010000124.1:0-17126 GCF_053599695.1 Streptomyces sp. NPDC000878
GGGCTGACAAACCAGCCCGTCCGGCGTTTGAGGACGAGCGCGTTCTAGCGCGACAAGCGGGGTCTGGGGGCGCAGCCCCCAGGGATGGGACGGGTAGGGGCGGCGGGGGCGAGAACTTGCCGGCCTAGGCTGCACGGACCTTGCCCTCGGTCTCCGGACAAGCTGATCCACCCCGGTCTGCACTGAAGGCACGGCGCGTGCCCCTCGTCACGCCCAGCCCCGTCAGCAGCACGGCCACGCCGGTCAGCGTGAAGCAGACGGCCACTGGCAGAAAACCGGCGAGGGCTCCCGCCGTGGCCGTGCCGACCGTGCTCCCCGCATTGGTCGCCGTGTTCACCCACGCCCCGGCCCGGACCCGCGCCCCGGGCGCCACCGCCTCGTCGGCGATGAGATACGCCGTGGTCAGCGCAGGGGCCACGAAGACCCCGGCCACTGTCATGGCGAGGGCGAGAGTGCCCAGGCCAGGGGCGAGTCCCGCACCGAGCAGCGCCAGGCCCAGGCCGAGCGCCAGCAGGGCGAGCCGGACCCTGGCCGGCCGGCGCCAGGCCACGGCGCCGTTGAGCAGCCCCCCGACGGCGCTTCCCGCGGACAGGGCGGCCAGTACCCAGGCCACGCTCGCGCCACCGTGGCCGTGTTGCCCGGCGAACACCACGACCAGCAGGTCGAGCGAGCCGAGGGCGAGCCCGACACCGGCGGCGGCGCCGACAGGCGCCCGGATGCGGCCCAGCACACGCCGACCGTCACCCCCCGTCCCCGGCCGGGCCCCGCGCTCGGCGGGCCGCATCGCCCGTACCGCCGGAGACGTCACGAACCCAGCCGTGCCCGCCGCCATCAGGGCCGCCCCGACGACGATGCCGACGGCCGGCACGGTGAACCCGACGAGGACGCCCACCAGCAACGGCCCGGAGACGAAGAGCAGTTCCTCGGCGACGCCGTCGAGGCTGTACGCCCGCTGCAGCAACGCCCGGTCCTCGGCGATCCGGCTCCATACGGCCCGCATGGTCGGCCCGAGCGGCGGCACACAGGCTCCGGCGAGGGCGGTCAGGGACGCTACGACGAACACATGCGCGCCCGGGCGCCAGACGGCGGCCGTCAGCAGCCCGAGCGCGGTGAGGTGGGCGAGCAGCATGGGGACGAGGGACCGGCACGGCCCGTACCGGTCGATGAGGGCGGCCCTGACGGGCGCCAGCAGGACGACGGTGGCGCCGAACAGCGCCATCACGGTGCCGGCCACGGCGTACGAGCCCGAGGCCCGGGTCACGGCGAGCATCACCGACAGCGGGACGATCCCGTACGACAGCCTGCCGAGCAGGGCGGTGGCGAAGGTGCGGCGGGCGTACGGGATGCGCAGGACGGCGGCATAGGAAGGCCGCGTCGATGTCGCGGGCATGCGAAGTTCCTCTGGGAAGCGGCGCGTCGAGAAGGCGCCGTGGCAGGTGGGGACGCCGGTTCACCACGACGACTGCGCTGCGAGTGCGGGCCGGTCGCGGTGGTGTCGGCGACACCTACGCCAAGAGGAGGAACATGCCGGTCAACGTAGCAGCGTGTCCCGTTGGTCGACCACCGGGAAAGCCCGCCCCCTCGCCGCTCCCGTCACTTCTCGGTCAGGCCCGCGACCAGTTCGTCCGCCGCCCGGTACGGGTCGAGTTCGCCCGCCACGATCCGCTCCGCCAGCGCGCTCAGGCGCCGGTCCCCGTGCAGGTCGCCGATGCGTTCACGGAGTGCCGTGACGGCGATCGTCTCGACCTCGTGGGATGCGCGGGCCCTGCGACGCTCGGCCAGTACCCCCCGCTCCTCCATCCACGCCCGGTGCTTCTCCAGCGCCTCCACCAGCTCGTCGATGCCCTCCCCCCGGGACGCGACCGTCTTCACGATCGGGGGGCGCCAGTCGCCGGGCGCCCGGGATTCGCCGAGGCCGAGCATGTGGTTCAGCTCGCGGGCGGTGGAGTCCGCGCCGTCCCGGTCCGCCTTGTTGACCACGTACACGTCGCCGATTTCGAGGATCCCCGCCTTCGCCGCCTGGATGCCGTCCCCCATCCCGGGCGCCAGCAGCACCACACTCGTGTCGGCCTGCGCGGCGATCTCCACCTCCGACTGGCCCACGCCCACCGTCTCGACCAGGACCACGTCACAGCCTGCCGCGTCCAGGACGCGGATCGCCTGCGGGGCCGCCCAGGCCAGGCCGCCGAGGTGGCCCCGGGTCGCCATCGAGCGGATGTAGACGCCGGGGTCGGAGGCGTGGTCCGACATGCGGACGCGGTCGCCGAGGAGGGCGCCGCCCGAGAAGGGCGACGACGGGTCGACGGCGAGGACGCCGACCCGCCTGCCCTGCCGCCGGTATGCCGTGACCAGCGCCGACGTCGACGTCGACTTGCCCACGCCCGGTGATCCCGTCAGGCCGACCACGTACGCGTTGCCGGTCAGCGGGGCCAGCGCGGCCATGACCTCGCGGAGTTGTTCGGACGCCCCCTCCACCAGGGAGATCAGCCGGGCCACGGCCCGCGGCCGGCCTTCCCGGGCCTGCGCCACCAGCGTGGAGACGTCCTGCATCACAACTCCGTTCCGATCTCAGCCGTACGGCTCACCCCAAAACCGGCTCATCCCGAACCGCTTATGCCTTGGGTACCCGCACGATCAGCGCGTCACCCTGGCCGCCGCCCCCGCACAGGGCCGCCGCGCCCACGCCGCCGCCGCGCCGCTTCAGTTCGAGGGCCAGGTGCAGGACGAGCCGGGCGCCGGACATCCCGATCGGGTGACCCAGGGCAATCGCACCACCGTTGACGTTCACCCGATCCGTGGACACCCCGAGGTCCTTGATTGACTGGACCGCGACCGCCGCGAAGGCCTCGTTGATCTCGATCAGGTCAAGATCTTCGACGCCCAGGCCCTCCTTCTTGAGGGCGTGCAGGATCGCGTTGGAGGGCTGGGACTGGAGGGAGTTGTCCGGGCCCGCCACATTGCCGTGGGCACCGATCTCCGCGATCCACTCCAGGCCCAGTTCCTCGGCCTTCGCCCTGCTCATGACCACCACGGCCGCCGCGCCGTCCGAGATCTGCGACGACGTGCCCGCCGTGATCGTGCCGTCCTTGGTGAACGCCGGGCGCAGCTTGCCCAGCGACTCCGTCGTCGTCTCCGCCCGGATGCCCTCGTCCTGGCTGAAAACGATCGGTTCGCCCTTGCGCTGCGGGATCTCGACCGGCGTGATCTCCGCCTCGAACACGCCGTTCTTCTGTGCCGCCGCCGCGCGCTGGTGGGAGAGGGCGCCGATCGCGTCCTGCTCGGGGCGCAGCAGGCCCAGACGGGTGTTGTGCTTCTCCGTGGACTCGCCCATGGCGATGTTCTCGAAGGCGTCCGTGAGGCCGTCGTAAGCCATCGCGTCGAGCATCTCGATCGCGCCGTACTTGAAGCCCTCACGGGACTTGGGGAGCAGATGGGGGGCGTTCGTCATCGATTCCTGGCCACCGGCCACCACGATGTCGAACTCGCCCGCTCGGATCAGCTGGTCCGCCAGCGCGATCGCGTCGAGGCCCGACAGACACACCTTGTTGATGGTCAGCGCCGGGACGCTCATCGGGATGCCGGCCTTGACCGCCGCCTGCCGGGCCGGGATCTGGCCCGCACCGGCCTGGAGGACCTGGCCCATGATCACGTACTGAACCTGGTCGCCACCGATCCCCGCACGGTCGAGGGCGGCCTTGATCGCGAAGCCGCCGAGGTCGGCTCCGGAGAAGGTCTTCAGCGAGCCCAGCAACCGTCCCATGGGCGTGCGCGCGCCCGCGACGATCACCGAGGTACTGCTGTTCGTTCCTGACATGAGGTGCGATCCCCTTTCAGCTGGAGAGCTGAGGAGTGTGAACGAGGGTTTACCTGAATGTACTGAGCAGTACCCCCTCCGTCATCGGGCGGTCGGTGTGATCGCGCGCACGTTGCGTAACCACCTCCGGAGCGCTGCACTAACACCATGCTGACGCGAATCGACCACATCGGGATCGCCTGTTTCGACCTCGACACGACCGTCGAGTTCTACCGGGCCACGTACGGCTTCGAGGTGTTCCACTCCGAGGTCAACGAGGAGCAAGGCGTACGCGAGGCCATGTTGAAGATCAACAACACGGACGACGGCGGCGCCTCCTATCTGCAACTCCTGGAGCCCACCCGTGAGGACTCCGCCGTGGGGAAGTGGCTGGCCAAGAACGGGGAGGGCGTGCACCACATCGCCTTCGGTACGGCGGATGTGGACGGGGACGCCGCAGACATCCGCGAGAAGGGCGTACGCGTTCTGTACGAGGAGCCACGGATCGGCTCCATGGGGTCGCGGATCACCTTCCTGCACCCAAAGGATTGCCACGGAGTACTGACAGAACTGGTCACTTCGGCGGCTGTTGAGTCACCTGAGCACTGACCCTCGTACATATGGGCCGGTAGGGTTGGGGACGGCCGCTGCCGTGTTGTCGGGGAGCGGTCCGGGTCCTGATGTGTGGAGGTGGGGATCCGAGGGCCGGGGTTCAGGTTTCGGGGGCCGAGGGTGAGGGCGGGAGTCCGTGCTTCGCCGTTGATCTGACACCATTCCCCGGGGGCCCCGTTCGGCGGACGGACGTGGCTCGTTCGGAGAAGGTTGCGACCAGGGACGGATGGGACCGCGCAGTGCGGGGCTACGAACGCCAGGAGCGAGAGCCGGCGGCTGACGTCGACCACCTCTCTCGGTTCGAGGCCGAGATGGAGCGGCTGAAGACCGAGCGGGAAAAGGCGATTCAGCACGCCGAGGACCTCGGCTACCAGGTCGAGGTACTGCGCGCCAAGCTTCACGAGGCGCGCCGCACCCTCATGTCCCGGCCCGCCTATGACGGCGGTGACATCGGCTATCAGGCCGAGCAGTTGCTGCGGAACGCGCAGATCCAGGCGGACCAGCTCCGCCAGGACGCCGAGCGCGAGATGTCGCAGGCGCGCGCCCAGACTCAGCGGATCCTCCAGGAGCACGCCGAGCAGGCGGCCCGCTTGCAGGCCGAGCTGCACCAGGAGGCCGTCACCCGGCGCCAGCAGCTCGACCAGGAGCTGGCCGAGCGGCGCAAGACCGTCGAGTCGCACGTCAACGAGAACGTGGCGTGGGCCGAGCAGCTGCGGGCCCGCAGCGAGTCCCAGGCTCGCCGGCTCGTCGACGAGTCCCGGTCCGAGGCCGAGCAGGCGCTGGCCGCCGCCCGGGCCGAGGCCGAGCGGGTCGCCAACGAGGCCAGGCAGCGGCTGCAGAGCGAGAACGAGGCCGCCCGCGCGGAGGCCGACCAGCTCCTGCGCCGGGCCCGTGCCGAGGCCGACCGCCTCCTGAACAGCGCGACCTCCGAGGCCCGCGAGGCCGCCGACCACGCCGAGCAGCTGCGCACCTCCACGGTGACCGAGTCGGACAGCGCCCGCCGCCAGGCCACCGAGCTGAGCCGGGCCGCCGAACAGCGGATGCAGGAGGCCGAGGCCGCCCTGCGCGAGGCGCGCGCCGAGGCCGAGAAGGTCGTCACCGAGGCCAAGGAGACCGCGGCCAAGACGACCTCCAGCGCCGAGTCCGCCAACGAGCAGCGCACCCGTACGGCGAAGGAGCAGGTCGCCCGGCTGGTCACCGAGGCCAGCCAGGAGGCCGAGGCCACCAAGGCGTCCGCCGAGGAGGTCGTGGCCGACGCCAAGGCCAAGGCCGAGAAGATCGTCGCCGAGGCCGAGGAGACCGCCCGCAGTCTCACCGCCGAGGAGACCGCCTCCCAGCTCGCCAAGGCGGCCCGCACCGCCGAGGACGTCCTCAACCGGGCGTCCGAGGAAGCGAAGTCGACCACCAAGGCGGCCACCGAGGAGGCCGAGCGCATCCGCGCCGAGGCCGAGACCGAGGCGGACCGGCTGCGCGCCGAGGCGCACGACATCGCCGAGCAGCTCAAGGGCACGGCGAAGGACGACACCAAGGAGTACCGCGCCAAGACCGTCGAGCTTCAGGAAGAGGCCCGGCGGCTGCGCGGCGAGGCCGAGCAGCTGCGCGCCGACGCGGTCGCCGAGGGCGAGCGCATCCGCGCGGAGGCGCGCCGCGAGGCCGTCCAGCAGATCGAGGAGGCGGCCCGCACCGCCGAGGAGCTGCTCGGCAAGGCGAGGGCGGACGCGGACGAGCTGCGCCAGACCGCCCAGACGGACAGCGAGAAGGTCCGTACGGAGGCCATCGAGCGCGCGGGAGCACTGCGCCGGCAGGCCGAGGAAACCCTGGAGCGCACCCGCAAGGAGGCCGAGCGGCACCGCGCGGAGGCCGTCGAGCAGGCCGAGGGCATCGCGGCGGACGCCGAGCAGGCCTCGCGCGAGCTGCGCGAGGAGACCGAGCGGGCCATAGAGGCACGCCGTGACGAGGCCGCCGCCGAGCTGACCCGGCTGCACACGGAGGCCGAGGACCGGCTCACCGCGGCCGAACAGGCGCTCACCGACGCCCGCGCGGAGGCCGACCGGATCCGCCGCGAGGGCTCCGAGGAGTCGGAGCGGCTGCGTTCCGAGGCCGCCGAGCGGGTCCGGAGCTTCCAGGCGCAGGCCGACGCGGAGATCCAGCGGCTGCGCGACGAGGCGGCGGCGGACGCGTCCGCGTCCCGGGCGGAGGGCGAGGCCATCGCCGTACGCCTGCGGTCCGACGCGGCGGCCGAGGCCGAGCGGCTGAAGTCGGAGGCCCAGGACACCGCCGACCGGGTACGGACGGAGGCGCAGGCCGCCGCCGAGCGGCTGGCGACGGAGGCGTCGGAGACGCTGGCCGCCGCCCAGGAGGAGGCAGCCCGGCGGCGCCGCGAGGCCGAGGAGACCCTCGGTTCCGCCCGCCAGGAGGCCGACCAGGAGCGCGATCGGGCCCGCGAGCAGAGCGAGGAGCTGCTGGCGTCGGCGCGCAGGCGCGTGGAGGACGCCCAGGCCGAGGCCGTACGGCTGGTCGAGGAGGCGGACCGGCGCGCCAACGAGATGGTGTCGGCCGCCGAACAGCACGCCCAGCAGGTACGGGAGTCGGTGTCGGGGCTGCACGAGCAGGCCCAGGAGGAGATCCAGGGGCTGCGCTCCGCCGCCGAGCACGTCGCCGACCGGATGCGGCGCGAGGCCTCGGAGGAGGCGGACCGGGTCCGTGCCGACGCCTACTCCGAGCGGGAGCGGGCCTCGGAGGACGCGAGCCGGGTGCGGCGCGAGGCGTCCGAGGCGTCGGAGCACGCCAAGGTGCTCGCCGAGCGCACGGTGGGCGAGGCGATCGCCGAGGCGGAGCGGCTGCGCCAGGACGCCGCCGCGCACGCCCAGCGGGTGCGCACGGAGGCGTCGGACACCATCGCGAACGCCGAGCAGGACGCTTCGCGCAGCCGTGCGGAGGCCCGCGAGGACGCGAACCGGATCCGTTCGGACGCGGCGACGCAGGCCGACACGCTGATCACCGAGGTGACGGCGGAGGCGGAGCGGCTCACCGAGGAGACCAACGCCGAGGCGGAGCGGGTCCGTGCCGAGTCGACGGCCAAGGCCGACCAGCTGATCTCGGACGCGACCGGGGAGGCGGAGCGGCTGCGCGCCGAGGCCGCCGAGACGGTCGGTTCGGCGCAGCAGCACGCGGAGCGGGTGCGTGCGGAGGCCGAGCGGGTCAAGGCGGAGGCGGCGGCGGAGGCCGACCGGCTCATGTCGACCGCGCGCGACGAGGCCGACAGCACGCTGGACGAGGCCCGCAAGGAGGCCAACAAGCGGCGCTCCGAGGCGGCCGAGCAGGTCGACACGCTCATCACGGAGACGGCCGCCGAGGCCGACAAGCTGCTCTCGGAGTCGCAGCAGGCCGCGCAGAAGACGACCGCGGAGGCGGAGGCGCAGGCCGACTCGATGGTGGGCGCTGCCCGCAACGAGGCGGACCGGCTGGTGTCCCAGGCGACGGCCCGGGGCAACTCGACGGTGGAGAAGGCCCGTACGGACGCGGACGAGCTGCTCGTCGGCGCGCGCCGGGACGCCACCGCCATAAGGGAGCGGGCCGAGGAGCTGCGCGACCGCATCACGACCGAGATCGAGGGCCTGCACGAGCGGGCCCGCCGCGAGGCCGCCGAGACGATGAGGTCGACCGGCGACCGCTGCGACGCGCTGATCACGGCCGCCGAGGAGCAGCTCGCCAAGGCGGAGGCGAAGGCCAAGGACCTGGTCTCGGAGGCCAACTCCGAGGCGGGCAAGGTCCGGATCGCCGCCGTCAAGAAGGCCGAGGGGCTCCTGAAGGAGGCCGAGCAGAAGAAGACCTCGCTGATCCGGGAGGCCGAGGAACTGCGCGCCGAGGCGATCCGCGAGGCGAAGGCCACGGTCGAGGAGGGCAAGCGCGAACTGGAGATCCTGGTCCGGCGCCGCGAGGACATCCAGGCGGAGATCTCCCGTGTCCAGGACGTGCTGGAAGCGTTGGAGTCTTTTGAGGCCCCGTCAGCGAACAAGGACAGCGGCGTCAAGGCGACCGCTGCCGTGGGCGTCACCCGTACGGGTGGCAAGTCGTCAGATGGCTAGCACGGAGGGCGCGTTGCGTGCATTCTGTGGGGCTTTCTGGGGTCTTTGACCAATTCTTTGGCAAGCAGCCCGCCGGTTAGCCACTCAAAAGGGGTCTCATTCTCCATATCAATCAGGCTTCTGCTCTATGACACGCCGCTTGGCCCCCTAGGATTCCACCTATCACCTCACCGGTCTCATTCGACAGGAACCCCATGAGCGACACTTCCCCCTACGGCTTCGAGCTTGTGCGGCGTGGGTACGACCGCGCTCAGGTGGACGAACGCATCTCGAAGCTCGTCTCCGACCGTGACAGCGCTCTGGCCCGTATCACTGCTCTGGAAAAGCGCATCGAGGAGCTCCACCTCGAAACGCAGAACGCCCAGGCCCAGGTCAGCGACGCAGAGCCGTCGTACGCCGGTCTCGGCGCGCGCGTCGAGAAGATCCTCCGCCTCGCCGAGGAGGAGGCGAAGGACCTGCGCGAGGAGGCCCGTCGCGCGGCCGAGCAGCACCGCGAGCTGGCCGAGTCGGCGGCTCAGCAGGTGCGCAACGACGCAGAATCGTTCGCTGCGGACCGCAAGTCCAAGGCGGAGGACGAGGGCGTCCGGATCGTCGAGAAGGCCAAGAGCGACGCCTCCCAGCTGCGCCAGGAGGCGACGAAGGACGCGCAGTCCAAGCGTGAGGAGGCGGACGCCCTCTTCGAGGAGACCCGCGCCAAGGCCGCCCAGGCCGCCGCGGACTTCGAGACGAACCTCGCCAAGCGCCGTGAGCAGTCGGAGCGCGACCTCGCGTCCCGTCAGGCCAAGGCCGAGAAGCGCCTCGCGGAGATCGAGCACCGCGCGGAGCAGCTCCGCCTGGAGGCCGAGAAGCTGCGCACGGACGCCGAGCGCCGCGCCCGCCAGACGGTCGAGACGGCCCAGCGCCAGGCCGAGGACATCGTGGCCGACGCGAACGCCAAGGCCGACCGGATCCGTTCGGAATCGGAGCGCGAGCTGGCGGCTCTCACCAACCGCCGCGACTCGATCAACGCCCAGCTGACGAACGTCCGCGAGATGCTCGCCACCCTCACGGGAGCCGCGGTCGCCGCCGCCGGCGCCCCGACGACGGACGACGAGCCGATCACCCGCGGGGTCCCGGCCCAGCAGTCCCGGTAAGCAGCAGGAACGAACGGTCGCCTGACGGCTGTAGCTGCCCGCACCTCTCTACGGGGGTGCGGGCAGCTGTCTTAGGGGCGCGGGGCTGTGACATTTGCGGCTCCGCCGCGTGGGCGCGACCAGCCACGACGGCGCAGCACTCACCCACCCACCGAACACCCCCAAAGAAACGAACCCACGTTCACCAGAAGTTGCCGCACACAAGTGGCACCCCCCATCGCCCCCAACTAGCGTGGCCGCATGATCGAGCTAGAGGGGCTGACCAAGCGGTACGGCGAGAAAGTGGCGGTCAATCATCTGACGTTCACCGTCAGACCGGGCATCGTGACGGGCTTCCTCGGTCCCAACGGTGCCGGGAAGTCCACCACCATGCGGATGATGCTCGGCCTCGACCGCCCCACCGCCGGTGACGTCCGGATCGACGGTCAGCACTACGACCGGCTCAAGGACCCCCTCAAGTACATCGGCGCCCTGCTCGACGCCAAGGCCATGCACGGCGGGCGCAGCGCCTTCAACCACCTGCTCTGTCTCGCCCAGAGCAACGGCATCCCCAGCACGCGCGTGCACGAGGTGCTCGACACCGTCGGGCTCACCGCGGTCGCCAGGAAGAAGGCGAAGGGGTTCTCGCTCGGTATGGGGCAGCGGCTCGGTATCGCGGGCGCGCTGCTCGGTGATCCACGGATCCTGATGTTCGACGAGCCGGTCAACGGCCTCGACCCCGAGGGCATCCACTGGATCCGCAACCTGATGAAATCGCTGGCCGCGCAGGGGCGTACGGTCTTCGTCTCTTCTCACCTCATGAGCGAGATGGCGCTGACGGCCGATCATCTGGTCGTCATCGGGCAGGGGCGGCTGCTCGCCGACACCTCCATGGCGGACTTCATCGACCAGAACTCGCGCTCGTACGTCCGTATCCGCTCCCCCCAGCGCGAACGGCTGCTCGATGTCCTGCACTCGGCCGGGATCACCGTCGTGCAGGCGGGCGCCGAGACGCTGGAAGTGGACGGCGGGAAGGCCGAGCGGATCGGTGAGCTGGCCGCGCAGCACCACATCGTGCTGCATGAGCTGAGCCCCCAACAGGCCTCCCTGGAGGAGGCGTTCATGCAGCTGACCGCCGAGTCGGTCGAGTACCACGCGCACAGCGACACACCGCCCTCGGCCGGTCTCCCGGCCGCCCCCTCCCCCGGGCCGTGGGACGACGGCTGGAAGAAGGACTGAGCATGGCAGCCACCCAGGTCCTCCGGTCCGAGTGGACCAAGATCCGGTCGGTGGCGTCCACGGTGTGGACGCTCGGTCTCGCGGCCGTCGTGACAATCGCGCTCGGCGCGCTGATCTCGCTGCTCTTCAAGAACCAGTGGAGCGACCTCAGCGAGAAGGACCGGCTCTCCTTCGACCCGACGTACACGAGTTTCGCCGGGATGAGTCTCGGTCAGCTCGCGATGATCGTGTTCGGGGTGCTCGTCGTGTCGAACGAGTACAGCACCGGCATGATCCGCACCTCGCTGGCCGCCGTACCGCAGCGCGGCACGTTCCTCGCCGGCAAGCTCGCGGTCGCGACCGGGCTCGCCTTCGCGGTCGGGGTCGTCACCAGCTTCGCCGCGTTCTTCCTCGGGCAGGCGATGCTGGGCGGGCATTCGACGTCCATCGGTGATCCTGGCGTGCTGCGCGCGGTGATCGGCGGGGCGCTCTACATGACGCTCATCGCCCTGTTCTCCATGGGCGTGGCCGCGATGCTGCGCAGTCCGATGCTGTCGCTCGGTGTCCTGATGCCGTTCTTCTTCCTGATCTCCAACATCCTGGGCGCGGTCTCGGCGACGAAGAAGGTCGCCCGCTATCTGCCCGACCAGGCCGGCAGCAAGATCATGCAGGTGGTGACTCCGGTCGACAACGACACGCCGTACGGGCCGTGGGGTGGGCTCGCGATCATGGTGGTGTGGGTGGTCGTGGCGCTGCTCGGGGGGTATGTCCTGCTGAAGAAACGGGACGCCTGAACGTTGTGCCGGCCGACCGTCATGGACCCGACATATTTGTCGCTTCTTTAAGGGAACCGTCAGCTCCCCGATAAGCTCCTAACCCTTACGGGGGCGTGTGCCCCGCTGTCCTGAACCTTTCGATGGGTGCGGAGCATGATCGAGGCAGTCGGCCTGACGAAGCGCTACGGCGACAAGACGGCCGTGTACAACCTTTCCTTCCAGGTGCGGCCGGGGTCCGTCACCGGCTTCCTCGGACCCAACGGCTCGGGCAAGTCGACGACGATGAGGATGATCCTCGGCCTGGACCAGCCCACCTCGGGCCGGGTGACGATCGGCGGCTTCCCCTACCGCAAGCTGCCCAACGCTCCCCGCCAGGTCGGTGCCCTGCTCGACGCCAAGGCCGTGCACGGCGGCCGGCACGCCCGTAACCATCTGCTCTGCCTGGCCCAGCTGTCGGGCATCCCGGCGCGGCGCGTGGACGAGGTGCTCGGGGTCGTCGGGCTCCAGGACGTGGCCCGCAAGCGCTCCAAGGGGTTCTCGCTCGGCATGGGACAGCGGCTCGGCATCGCCGCCGCGCTCCTCGGCGACCCCCAGGTGCTGCTCTTCGACGAGCCGGTCAACGGCCTCGACCCCGAGGGCATCCTCTGGGTGCGCAACCTGATGAAGGCGCTCGCGGCGGAGGGCCGGACCGTGTTCGTCTCCTCCCACCTGATGAGCGAGATGGCGGTGACCGCCGACCACCTCATCGTCATCGGGCGCGGACAGCTGCTCTCCGACATGAGCGTGCGGGACTTCATCTCCGCCAACTCCGCCGACTTCGCACGCGTACGCACCCCGGAGACCGAGCCGCAGCAGCGCGAGAAGCTGACGGCCGCGCTGACCGAGGCCGGCGGCCAGGTGCTGCCCGAGCAGGACGGCGCGCTGCGCGTCATGGGCCTGCCGCTCCCCCGCATCAGCGACCTCGCGCACTCCGCCGACGTACGCCTGTGGGAGCTGTCGCCGCACCAGGCGTCGCTGGAGGAGGCGTACATGCGGATGACGCAGGGCGCCGTCGACTACCGCTCGACCATCGACCAGCGGGCCGGACTCCAGCAGCTGCCGCCGCCGGGCGCGCAGCCGCCGCCCCAGATGCCGGTGCCGGGGCAGGGCCAGCCGGGCTGGTACGCCCCGCCGCCGCCCCAGCAGGGCGGTCAGCCCCCGTTCTCGGCGCCGGAGCAGCCCGGACCGCCCGCGGGGCCGTACAGCGCCTCTGGCGGGCCCGGCACGCCCGTGGGCGGCCACCCGAACCCGTACGCGCAGCCGGCTCCCTCCGCCGCCGCTCCCGACCTGACCAAGCCCGAGGACGCCCGATGAGTACGCCCCAGCAGCCCCCGACGCAGACGCCGGTGCCGCAGGCGGCGCCCGACTGGCAGGCGGCGCCCGGCACTTCGTACGCCGCCGCCTACACCTCGCCGATCCCGGTCACGCGCACGCATCTCGGTCACGCCCTCGCCTCCGAGTGGACGAAGATCAAGTCGGTGCGCTCCACGATGTGGACGCTCGGGGTCTTCCTGGTCCTCGTCATCGGCATCGGCCTGCTGGTCGCCGCGCAGACGACCAACGAGGACTTCGGGGACGTGCCGTACACGATCCCCGCGTTCTTCGGGCTGGTCCTCGGGCAGATCTGCCTGATCACGCTGGGCGTGCTGGTCATCTCGTCCGAGTACGGCACGGGCATGATCCGTACGACGTTCACCGCGTCGCCGCAGCGCCACCGGGTGCTCGCCGCCAAGCTGATCATCTTCTTCGCGGTCGCGTTCGTCGTGTCCGCGTTCGCGATCGGTTTCGTCGGCCTGGTGACCGAGTCGATGCACAGCGGCGGCGAGGGCAAGGCGTGGGGCGGCACGGTCGTCATGGGCGCGCTGTACGTCTCGCTGCTCGGTGTGCTCGCCCTCGCGGTCGGCTCGATGCTGCGGCACTCGGCGGGCGCGATCACCGCGATGCTGGGGCTCGTCCTGGTGCCGGCGATCCTGCCCGCGTTCCTGCTGCTGTCCGAGAGCATGCGGGCGATCGGCGAGAAGATGCTGGACTACAACGCGCCCAATTCCCTCGCCAAGATCTTCGGGATCGACGAGGGGAACGGCACCGGCGGCGGTGCCCAGCTCGGCCTGCTCGCCGGAGTGACCGCCGCGGCGATCGCCGGCGCCTTCGTCCTGCTGGACCGCCGGGACGTGTGAACCACCTGAATCGCCTGATCCACTTGGCTCACCCGACTCGGCTGATTCACCCGGAGGGATGAACTCCGCAAGCTGACAGGCGAGTTGGGTCAGAACCTCGGAGAGTTACGGGACCGCTGCACCCGCGTGGTGCGGCGGTCCTTCGCGTTCCAGCAGGCCTTGTGCCAGTGCCGGCGGTCGTCCACGCCCGCGTGCTCGGCCCACGCGACGACGTGCGGGACGCCGGACGGGATCAGCTGGTCGCAGCCCGGGCAGCGGTACGTCTTGCCCTGGGCGCTGGCCCCCGCCACGTGCCGGACGTTCCAGCTCTCGCCCTGCCAGCTCTCCGAGGACTGGAAGCCGCCGTAGCGGCCGGAGTCGTCCTCGTCGGCGCTCCGGCCGGGCGAGCCGGGGCCTTGGGGGCGGTTGCGGCGCGGGGACACGGAACACCTCACGGAGCGGTTCAGGGGGCTGGAGTCGTCTCCAGCCTACGCGGCGCGATCCTGGGTAGAAGTAAGTCACCATCCCCGCACGAACATCTCTCGAACCCCTTCTCGAATCCCCCGTCGGTCCCCCACCGGTCCGCCGTCGGCACCCCGGCCACGCTTCGCCCGGTTGCCCGATTCTGCAGACAATCCGCCAATCTCTCCGCCAGGCCGTGACTTCGGCACGTGTCGAGCGGTTATGCCGAGCGGGGGAGCTCCACGTCGGGGCCTAGGAAGCAGGAAAGAGCAATGCGCGTAGGAAGTTTTGTGCTGGCGGCCCAGTTCCCGGGCCAGGGCCAGGGGGAGGCGCTGCACCGAGCGGTCCGGTCCGCCGAGGTCGCCGAGGAGGCGGGTCTCGACACGGTCTGGCTGGCGGAGCACCACTTCGTGCCGTACGGCACCTGCCCGTCCGCGACGACCCTGGCCGCGCTGCTGCTGGGCCGCACCCGGCGCATCCGGGTCGGTACGGCGGTGAGCGTGCTGCCCACCACCCACCCCGTGATGCTCGGCGAACAGGCCGCGCTGCTGCACCTGACGTCCGGCGGGCGGTTCACGCTGGGCGTGGGGCGCGGCGGACCGTGGGTCGACCTGGAAGTGTTCGGGACGGGGATCGAGGCGTACGAGAAGGCGTTCCCGGAATCACTCGATCTGCTGGTCCGCTGGCTGCGTGAACCGTCCGTGTCGGCCGACGGCGACCGGTTCAGGTTCCGTGACGTGCCCGTCGTACCCAGCCCGTCGGAGTCGCTGACGGACACGGCGGGACCGGAGGTCGTCGTCGCGTGCACCTCGCCGGCGAGTGTGCGGCTGGCCGCCGAGCGCGGGCTGCCGATGCTCCTCGGGATGCATGTCGGGGACGAGGAGAAGGCCGAGATGGTCACCCTGTGGCGGCGGTCGGCGCGTGCGGCGGGACGTCCGGCGGACGAGATCCACGGCGCCGCCCATGTGTCGGCCGGCATCTGCCAGATCGCGGACCGGCGCACGGACGCGGTCGAGACGCTGATGAAGGCGATGCCGGGCTGGCTGCGTCAGGGACTGGAAGCACATGTCACGGTGGACGGCCGGGAGCGCTCGATGCGGGACCCGGTGGCGTACACCGAACTCCTCTGCGGACTGCACCCGGTGGGCACTCCCAGACTGTGCGCCGACCGGCTCGCGGCCACGTCCGAACGGACGGGCATCTCCCGCTTCGCCCTGCTCATCGAGGGTTCCGGCGATCTGGCGGCCACGGAGGAGAACGTACGACGACTGGGGACCGAGGTGCTCACGCAGCTGCGCTGACCCGGTCGACCCGGTCAACCGCCGCTGCCCTCAGGGAGCTTGCCGCCCCGTACAGAAACACCTCCCGCGTACGGAGCGGCAAGCCGGCGCCCTAGATCACCGTCACCTCAGCAGTCCCGGAATTCCGGCGACTGGTTCAGCAACTGACTGCGCACCGAGGTGAAGCGGGCCAGCTTGACGTCCACCGAGGCGTCCAGCGGGAACACCGCCACCCGGTGGCAGTTCTGGAAGGCCAGCCGCACCCCGAAGTGCCGCTGCAGCGCGCCGCGAATCGCGTCACTCGCCAGCGCACGCAGCAGCTGGCCACGTGCCTGCTCGTCCGGCGGCGGCGTCTGGTTGTCGGCGAAGTCTCCGCCGTCCACCTTCAGCTGGGCCACCAGGGAGCTGATCATCTCCCATGCGTAGGGCAGGGAGGTCCGGACGCAGTCGACGAATTCAGCTTCGTCGACGTCGCCTCGCTCGGCCTGTTCGAGTAGGGCCGGTGAGACGTCGAGCGACATGAGTTCTCCTCTCGCACCCCCGAGGTCTTGGGGGCTGCCGGACAGGGAAAGGGAGCCCGCGACACCGAGCACGCTCCGTAGATGCATCGCGACCTCCCGGTTACTACGGTATGCAACGGACCGTGACGGCACCAGGAAAACGCGAATACAGGACTGGTCAGAACCGTCCCCGTAGGAACACAATCAGCCAACAACGAACAGTTGCCCCTGGCATGTTCCTTCGGCCCACCAGGCCCTCGTCAGCACTGTGAGGTGGGCGAATCGCGTGGAGCACCACGCGTCGAGTAGCGTTGCCGACCATGCGTCTCGTCATTGCGCGCTGTTCCGTGGACTACGCGGGCCGGCTCACCGCTCATCTCCCGTCGGCCCCCCGTCTCATCCTGGTCAAGGCTGACGGCAGCGTCTCGATCCACGCGGACGACCGCGCCTACAAGCCTCTCAACTGGATGTCTCCGCCCTGCACGTTGAAGGAGGGGGCAGGAGAAGAGGAGGGGATCTGGACCGTCATCAACAAGGCGGGCGAGAAGCTCATCATCACGATGGAGGAGATCCTGCACGATTCCTCCCACGAACTCGGCGTGGACCCCGGCCTGATCAAGGACGGCGTGGAAGCACACCTCCAGGAACTGCTCGCCGACCGCATCGAGACCCTCGGCGACGGCTACACCCTCATCCGCCGCGAGTACATGACGGCCATCGGCCCGGTCGACATCCTGTGCCGGGACGCCGAGGGCGCGACGGTCGCGGTCGAGATCAAGCGGCGCGGTGAGATCGACGGGGTCGAGCAACTCACGCGCTACCTGGAGCTGTTGAACCGCGACCCGCACCTCGCGCCGGTCCGCGGCATCTTCGCCGCCCAGGAGATCAAGCCCCAGGCCCGCGTCCTCGCCACGGACCGGGGCATCGGCTGCGCGGTGCTGGACTACAACGCGCTGCGGGGCATCGAGGACGACAAACTCCGGCTGTTCTGAGGGCAGTTCCGACATCTGTTCACCGAGTCCGTGAAGAGCATGTCCGGCTACCTCGTGATGATGTTCGTCGCCGCCCAGGTCATCGCCCTGTTCACCTG
>NZ_JBSFMT010000125.1:0-16641 GCF_053599695.1 Streptomyces sp. NPDC000878
CGGGGGGGGGGGGGGGGGGGGGCCCCCCCCCCCCCCGGGGATGGGAATGGGTAGGGGCGGCGGGGGCGAGAAAAAAAGCCCTACCCCACCGCCCCCACCAACGCCCCCATCACCCGCAAGTCCTCCCC
This sequence comes from Streptomyces sp. NPDC000878, assembly GCF_053599695.1. Classification (NCBI taxonomy): domain Bacteria; kingdom Bacillati; phylum Actinomycetota; class Actinomycetes; order Kitasatosporales; family Streptomycetaceae; genus Streptomyces; species Streptomyces sp. NPDC000878. The sequence continues at coordinate 129 of NZ_JBSFMT010000125.1, forward strand.
CATCTCCGGATGCCACTGCACCCCCAACACCCACCCGGAACCCGGTACCCCGGGTTCCACCGCCTCCACCGTCCCGTCCCCCGCGTACGCCGACGCCACCAGCCCCCTCCCCAGACGGTCCACCGCCTGGTGATGGAACGTCGGCACCGACGTCTCCTCCGGTACCGCCTCCGCGTACCGCGTCCCCGGTACCGGCTTCACGGTGTGGTCGCCGAAGACCCCCAGGGTCGCCGCGTGCCCGTCGATGTGCTGCACCAGCGTGCCGCCCAGGGCGACGTTCAGCAGCTGCATACCCCGGCAGATGCCCAGCAACGGCGTCCCGGACGCCAACGCCGCCTCGATCAGCGCCAGTTCCCACGCGTCCCGCGCCTCGGCCGGCGGCCCCGTGCGCGGGTCGCGATCCGCTCCGTACCGGGCCGGATCGACGTCCGGACCGCCCGCGATCACGACACCGTCGAGCCGGGCGACCGTCGCGGCGGCGTGTGCCGGGTCGTCCGGCGGCAGCATCGCGGCGATGCCCCCGGCCCGCTGCACGAGCCGTGGATACCCGGCAGGCAGCAGCGCCGCGGGCAGCTCCCACGCACCCCAGCGCGCGCCGGCCTCCAGGTAGGTGCTGACGCCGATGAGCGGGCGTCGTCCGGCGGTCGTCACGAGGGCCTCCCTGACATGCAATGGGGCATCCAATGGGGCGTCCGATCGGGCGTCCAATGGCGTACCGCCATACCTTTGCCGACCCTCGCCCCATCAGGCAACCCGCGTCTCACACGCCGAACAGCCTTACGCCAGGAACCCCCGCAACAGCGCCGCCGTCCCCGAGCAGTGCTCCCGCATCATCTCCCGCGCGCCGTCCGCGTCCCCGTCGAGCACCGCGTCCACCAGCGCCGCGTGCTGGCGCTGCGAGTGCTCCAGGTTGCGTACCAGCAGCGGGATGCAGTCCAGCAGGTCGTTCACCGTCGCCCGTACCGCCGCGTACTGCGACGTCAGCGTCGGGGAGCCGCACAGCTCGGCCAGGGTCAGGTGGAGGAGGGTGTCCAGGCGACGGTAGTCCGACAGAGGCGCGTCCTGTGTGCGCGCCAGCGCCTCCCGCAGTCGCCCCGCCTGCTCCGCCGACAGTCCGTACTGTGCGCACAGGCCCGCTGCGCCCACCTCCAGCACCTCCCGGAAGCGCAGTACGTCCTCTATGTCGACCGCGCTGATCCGCCGCCGCAGCTCGTCCTCGCCGCCCGCGCCCGCGTCGCCGCGCGGCAGCACGAACGTGCCGCCGTACCGGCCGCGCCGCGACTCCACGAGCCCCTGGTCCTGGAGCACCTTCAGTACCTCGCGCAGCGTCACCCGGCTGATCCCGAGGCGCTCCGCGAGTTCCCGCTCGGCCGGCAGCCGCTCGCCCCCGGGTACCAGGCCCAGCCGTACGACCTGCAGAATCTGTTCCAGCGCCTCCTCGAAACCGTTGCCCGCCCGCACAGGCCGCAGCACCGGCGTCAACCGGTCCTCCAGGCCGCCCTCAGCGTCCAGCGACATCTGGCCGTGCCCCCTTCCCAAGCAATGGTTCTCCGCAATACCTTATGGCTTCCGGCCCGGCTGAAAAAACGCGCAGAAGCCGAAGGAGCTTTCCCGTGGCAGACCGCACACCCCCGCTCGGCGTCGAGGAACTGCACGCCCTCGTCGCGAGCGGTGAGATCGACACTGTCGTCCTGGCCTTCCCCGACATGCAAGGGCGGCTCCAGGGCAAGCGGTTCGCCGCCCGCTTCTTCCTCGACGACGTCCTGGAGCACGGCACCGAAGGCTGCAACTACCTCCTCGCCGTCGACACCGAGATGAACACCGTCGACGGGTACGAGATGTCCTCCTGGGCGCGTGGCTACGGCGACTTCGCCATGCACCCGGACCTCTCCACGCTCCGGCGGCTGCCCTGGAACGCCGGTACGGCCTTCCTCGTCGCCGACCTCGCCTGGAACGACGGCTCCCCGGTCGTCGCCGCGCCCCGCCAGATCCTCCGCCGCCAGCTGGAACGGCTCGCCGAGCACGGGTTCACCGCCAAGGTCGGTACGGAACTCGAGTTCATCGTCTTCAAGGACACGTACGAGCAGGCCTGGGACGCCCGTTACCGTGACCTGACCCCGGCGAATCAGTACAACATCGACTACTCGGTCCTCGGCACCGGCCGTATCGAGCCCCTGCTGCGCCGCATCCGCAACGAGATGACGGGCGCCGGGCTGATCGTCGAGTCCGCCAAGGGCGAGTGCAACCCGGGCCAGCACGAGATCGCCTTCAAGTACGACGACGCCCTCGTCACCTGCGACCAGCACGCCGTCTACAAGACCGGCGCCAAGGAGATCGCCAGCCAGGAGGGCTACTCGCTCACCTTCATGGCCAAGTACAACGAGCGCGAGGGCAACTCCTGTCATATCCATCTCTCGCTCGCCGACTCGGACGGCACCAACGTCATGGCCGGTACGTCGGCCGACCCCGGTGGCATGTCCGAGGTCATGCGGTACTTCCTCGCCGGGCAGCTCGCCGCCCTCCGGGACTTCTCGCTGCTCTACGCGCCCAACATCAACTCGTACAAGAGATTCCAGCCGGGGTCGTTCGCGCCGACCGCCGTCGCCTGGGGGTACGACAACCGCACCTGCGCCCTCCGGATCGTCGGCCACGGGCGGTCCATGCGGTTCGAGAACCGGCTGCCCGGGGGTGACGTCAACCCGTACCTCGCGGTCGCCGGGCTGGTCGCCGCCGGGCTGTACGGCATCGAGCAGAAGCTGGAGCTGCCCGAGGCGTGCGTGGGCAACGCGTACACCGGCGAGTACGCCCACGTCCCCACCACCCTGCGCGAGGCCGCCGAGCTGTGGGAGAACAGCCCCATCGCCGAGGCCGCCTTCGGCGACGAGGTGGTCGCCCACTACCGCAACATGGCCCGCGTCGAACTCGACGCCTTCGACGCCGCGGTGACCGACTGGGAGCTTCGCCGCTCCTTCGAACGCCTGTGATTCGAACGCCTGTGAGAGGTCCTTCCTTGTCGTACGAGCATGAAAATCAACACGAGCACCGACCTGTGTACGAGGGGGAACTCCACGTCCTCAATCCCGCCACCGAGGACATCGTCGCCACCCTCCCCGCCGCCACCCGCGAGGACGTCGACGCGGCCGTCGTACGGGCCACGCACGCCCAGGCCCGCTGGGCGGCCCTCGCGCCCGCCGACCGCGCCCGGCTGCTGCGCTGCTTCGCGGCCATCGTCGACGAACACCTCGAAGAACTGGCCCAGTTGGAGGTGCGGGAGGCCGGGCACGTCATCGGCAACGCCCGCTGGGAGGCCGGCAACGTCCGCGATCTGCTCGACTACGCGGCCGGGGGAGTGGAACGGCTGACTGGGCGTCAGATTCCGGTCGCCGGCGGCCTCGACATCACGATCCTCGAACCCCTCGGCGTCGTCGGCGTCATCGCGCCCTGGAACTTCCCGATGCCCATTGCGGCTTGGGGCACGGCACCCGCGCTCGCCGCGGGCAACGCGGTCATCCTCAAGCCCGCCGAGACGACCCCGCTGACCGCCCTCCGGCTGGCCGAACTCGCCCTGGAAGCAGGCCTTCCCGAGGGCCTCTTCCAGGTGCTGCCCGGCCACGGTCCCGTCGCGGGCAACGCGCTCGTCGAGCACCCGGGTGTCGCGAAGATCGTCTTCACCGGGTCGACCGGCGTCGGCAAGCAGGTGCTGGCGAAGGGGTCGGCGCTCCTCAAGCGCGTGACCCTCGAACTCGGCGGCAAGAGCCCCAACATCGTCTTCGCCGACTCGGACATCGAGGCCGCCGCAGCCGCCGCCCCCATGTCCTTCCTCGACAACTCCGGCCAGGACTGCTGCGCCCGCACCCGCATCCTCGTCCAGCGCTCCGTGTACGACCGCTTCCTCGAGCTCCTCGCCCCCGCCGTCGAAGCCGTCCTCGTCGGCGACCCGGCCGACGAGAAGACCCAGATGGGCCCGCTGATCTCCAGGGCCCAACTGGACCGCGTACGCGGGTACGTCACCGACGACCTGGCCGGCATCCGGGGCGAGGCGCCCGCGGGCCCCGGGTTCTGGTTCCCGCCGACCGTCCTCACCGACGTCGACCCGCACGCGCGCGTGGCCGTCGAGGAGGTCTTCGGACCGGTCGCCGTCGTCCTCCCCTTCGAGGACGAGGCGGAGGCGATCCAACTGGCCAACGGCACCGACTACGGTCTCTCCGGCTCCATCTGGACCCGGGACGTCGGTCGCGCCCTGCGCGTCTCGCAGGCCGTCCGGGCGGGCAACCTGTCCGTCAACTCGCACTCCAGCGTGCGCTATTGGACGCCCTTCGGCGGCTTCAAGCAGTCCGGGATCGGCCGCGAGCTGGGCCCGGACGCCCTCACCGCCTTCACCGAGACCAAGAACGTCTTCATCAGCACCATCTAGACCTCTAGCACGGAAGGCCCGCACAGTGACCGCAGAGAGCATTTGCAGGCGTCTCGTCGGCCGTACCGCCGTCATCACCGGTGCCGCCAGCGGCATCGGCCTCGCCACCGCGCGCAGGCTCGCCTCCGAGGGCGCCCACGTCGTCTGCGGCGACGTCGACGAGACCCGCGGCAAGCAGGCCGCCGAGGAGATCGGCGGGATCTTCGTCAAGGTCGACGTCACCGACCCCGAACAGGTCGAGGCGCTGTTCAAGACGGCGTACGACACCTACGGCAGCGTCGACATCGCCTTCAACAACGCCGGTATCTCGCCGCCCGACGACGACTCCATCCTGGACACCGGCCTGGAGGCCTGGAAGCGCGTCCAGGAGGTCAACCTCACCTCCGTCTTCCTGTGCTGCAAGGCCGCGATCCCCTACATGCGGCGCCAGGGCAAGGGCTCCATCATCAACACGGCGTCGTTCGTGGCGAGGATGGGCGCCGCCACGTCCCAGATCTCGTACACGGCCTCCAAGGGCGGCGTCCTCGCCATGACCCGTGAACTGGGCGTCCAGTTCGCCCGCGAGGGCATCCGCGTCAACGCCCTCTGCCCCGGCCCGGTCAACACCCCGCTCCTCCAGGAACTGTTCGCCAAGGACCCCGAGCGCGCCGCCCGCCGGCTCGTCCACATCCCGGTCGGCCGGTTCGCCGAGGCCGACGAGATCGCCGCCGCCGTCGCCTTCCTGGCCAGCGACGACTCGTCCTTCGTCAACGCCACCGACTTCCTGGTGGACGGCGGCATCGCGGGCGCGTACGTCACTCCCGTGTAGGGCAACAGCCGTACGCTTTCCGGGTTTTGGCACACGTTGGAACATGCTGGAACATGTACGGAAACCGCTCGGGGCGCGCCCTATGGTGCCGGAATGAGCACGACGCCACCGCCCGGCTGGTACCGCGACCCGTCCGCCCCGCACACGGAACGCTGGTGGGACGGCACGGCCTGGACCGACCACCGGCGCGTACCCGAGGCACCCACGCCTTCGCCTCTGCCCCCGCCGCAGCCCGGCGGGGGCGAAGGCCGGGCCGGGGCCACCGTCCTCTCGGCGGCGGCAGGGGTCCTGGTCGCGGCGATCGTCACGGGCGTGCTGGTCCTGAGCGGCGGCGACGACACGGGGACGAAGACGAACACCGCAGCTACGAGCACGGCCCCCTCGCCCCCGGACACCCCACCCACCGCCACCTCCTCTGCCTCTGGAGCCCCCACCCGTGTGGCCGACGAACTGAACGGCATCACCTTCCCCCTCCTCGACGGCTGGGCCAGGCCCGAGTTCGTCACCGAGGACGATGTCGTCATGACCACCGACGGCACCTACGACTGCCCCGGCGATCCCGGCGTCTGCCACCACGGCCGGGTCGTCTCGCGCACGGTCACCGAGAACGCCGAGACCTCGCCCGAGGCCCTGGCCAGGGCGGACATCGCGGACGCGGCCGACGACGCGTACGACCGCGACCGCATCGGCGGCCGGCCCTTCGGCGGGATCACGGGGCACCGGATCGTCGGCTCGGGCACGGTCGCCGTCGCGGGCCGCGCCGGTTACTTCGTCCGCTGGCGGGTCACCACCGAGGCCGGGCCCGGCGGTTACGTCCAGTCGCTCGCCTTCCCGTCCACCGTCGGTACGGGGGCACCGGTCATCGTCCGGTTCGCCGTCGACGCGGGCCCGGACGGGCCGCCGCTCACCGACCTGGACCAGATCACCAAGGGCATCCGGCCGATCGGCGACGCGGACACCGGCGGGGGAGTGGGCAGCAGCATCGGCGCGTCGAACTGAGCCAAAGCAACAGGGAGTTGGGGGTTACAGGAAGGTGTGGCCCTCGCCCCGGTACGTCGGGACCGTCGCCGTCACCGTGTCGCCCGCCACCAGCCGCAGCACCTCGAACCGCTCGCACAGCTCACCGGCCTTCGCGTGCCGGAACCACACCTTGTCGCCGACGAGCAGATCGTCGGCGGGCGCGCCGAGCAACGGCGTCTGCACCTCACCCGGGCCCTCCTGGGCGTCGTACCGCAGCCCCTCCGGCAGATACGGCACCGGCAGCCGGTCCGCCCCCGCGGCGCCGGACGCCGGATAGCCGCCGCCCAGCACCGTGACGACCCCGACCCCAGGCCGGCGCACGACGGGCAGGGCGAACAGCGCGGCCGGACGCCCCCTGAACGACGTGTAGTTGTCGAAGAGCCGCGGTGCGTAGAGCCCGGACCCGGCGGCGATCTCGGTGACCGCGTCCTCGGCGGCCGTGGTCTGCACGCTGCCCGTACCGCCGCCGTTGACGAACTCCAGATCAGGCGCGACGGCCCGCACCGCGCGCACGACCGCCGCGCGCCGCTCGACGAGTTGGCGCCGGGCCGTGGCCTGCATCAGCCGGATCGCCCGCGAACGCACCGGCTGCCCCGGGACCGCGTCACCGACCCCGGCGATGTGCCCCTCGTACGCCATGATCCCCACGAGCCGGAAACCGGGCCGCCGGGCGACGGCCCGGGCCAGCTCGGCGAGTTGGTCGGGGGAGCGCAACGGCGACCGCCGGGCCCCGATGCGCACCCGCCCCCGGAGCAGCTGCAGCGAGGTGTCCAACTCCAGGCAGACGCGCACGACTTCGCGTCCGCCGCCCCGGGCGTCGTCGATGAACCGGAGCTGAGCCGGATCGTCGACCATGACGGTGACGGCGGCGGCGAGTTTCGGATCGGAGGCCAGCTCGGCGAAGGCCTTCCGGTCGGCGGACGGATAGGCGAGCAGGATGTCGTCGAAGCCCGACCGCGCGAGCCAGAGGGATTCACCGAGGGTGAACGACATGATGCCCGCGAAGCCCTCCCGGGCCAGCACGCGTTCGAGCAGGGTCCGGCAGCGTACGGACTTGCTGGCGACGCGGATCGGCTTGCCCGCGGCCCGCCGGACGACGTCGTCGGCGTTGGCGTCGAAGGCCTCCAGGTCGACGATCGCGAGCGGGGCGTCGAGGTGAGCGGTGGCCCGGTCGTAACGGGCCCGGTCAGCGGCGCGGGCAGTCATGAACGAAGCCTGCCAGACACGATTACCGCAGGGTAGGGGGACGATCCGGGCAGAAGCCACGGTGCCGCGGACTGGTTCCCGCTCGGTGGGGGTCAACCCGTAGAGTGACGCTTCACGCAGGGAGGAGCCACCGCGCGCGGAGCTACGCGCCCGGATGGCGGCACGCCCGCGCGGGTATGCGTGCCCGGGACGGCCGCGTCCCGCGCCGCACGGACTCCGCCGGCCCTGCCGTCGGTACGAGGAAACGGGGGGTGGCATGAGCACGGAAGCGCGCCGCGCCTCCATCCCTCCACACCCGTCCACTCCACCGGCCACGGACGACACGACGGACGAGACGGCGGGGGACGCGGGGGGTGCGTCGGACGGCGCGCGCCGCACATCGGGTTTCGGTACGCCGGGACCGCGCACGCCGGCGGACGGGCCGACGTCCGACCGGAACGGGACGGGCAACTCGGGCGACTGGCTGGGCGCGGGCAGTGAGGGCGATCGGCCCGGCATTGGTAGCACGGCCGACCGGAACGGTATGGGCAGCGCCGGCGATTGGTCCGGTACTGGCAGTCCGGGCGACCGGCTGGGTATGGGCAGTGCGGGCGACCGGAACGGTATGGGCAGCGCGGGCGACTGGGCCGGTACTGGCAGTCCGGGCGACCGGCTGGGTGCGGGCACCACGGCCGACCGGAACGGCACGGGCAACACGGGCGATCGGCCCGGTGCGGGTAGTGCGGGCGACCCGCCCGGCGCGATCGACGACGCGACGAGCACGACGTCCGGACGTGTGCCCGGCACCGCCGGTACGCCCTGTGTGCCGTCGCCCCCGTCGGACCCCCGCCCGGGTGCCGAGAACGACATCTGGGCGCCCGGTACGGCTTCCGGTTCGGTGTCCTCCGGCCGGGTGCCTTCCGGTCCCGCGTCCTCGGGTTCGGCGTCTTCTGGCCCAGTGTCTTCCGGCTCGGCGCCTTCCGGTACGGAGCCCTCCGGTCCGGTGTCTTCGGGTTCGGCGTCCTCGGGTTCGGTGTTCTCCGGTTGGGTGTCTTCGGGTTCGGCGCCTTCCGGCACGGGGCCCTCGGGCTTGACGTCCTCCGGTTCGGCGTCCTCCAGCTCGCTGTTCTCGGACTCGGCATCCTCCGGCCCGGCGTCTTCCGGCTCGACGTCCTCCGGTGAGGGGACTTCTCGTACGACCGTTCCCGGCGCGGCGGCCCCGCGTTCGACCGGGCCCGGCGCGACGACAGCCCCCGGCGCACCGGCCGCCCCCGCCCCGCCGACGGCGCCGAACGCCACCCAAGACGGGGTCCCGCCCCGCTTCCCGCACCTGCGCGCCCCTTTCCGCGAGGGCACCGAGCCCATAGCCCCGCCTCCGCCGCCGCCCTCCTCGGCCCGGCTCCCCGACGCGCCGCCGGCCGGCCGGATCCCGGCGGCACCGCGCCCCCGGCCCGATCTGCCGCCGCGCCCGACCCACGAGCCGCCCGTGGCACCCTGGCGCCCGACCGCCCTCGCCGAGACCGAGTCGGAGACGACCCGGCGTCTCCGCAAGTTCCCGCAGGCCACCCCTCCCCGGCCGACCGACCAGCCGCGCACCGGCGAGACGGCCCCCGGCCCGAACGGCCGCCCCGGCTTCGGCCACCAGCCGCGCTCCACCGACGCACCCCAGGCAGGACCCCGTACCCCGGACCGGTCCTTCGCCCCCGGTGGCCGCCCGTACCTCTCGGACCCGTCCGACCGGCCTCAGGCGCCGGGCAGCCGTCCGGGCACCGCCGAGATGCCTCAGGCGCCCGCCGATCCCCCGCGCCCGACAAACGCGCCCTCCGCCCCGGCAGGCCGCCCGTACCTCGCGGGCGCGCCCGTGGCCGACTCTCCGGCGCCTCCAGACCCTCCGCGTCCGACAGGCGGGCCCTCGGCCCCGGTTGGCCGGCCGTATCTCTCGGCCCCGGCTGCGGCCGACCGGCTTCAGGCGTCGGGCGGGCGTCCCGGCGCTGCCGAGGTGCCTTCGGCGGGCGAGCCTTCCGGCCCGGTTGGTCGTCCGTATGCCGACCGGCCTCAGGCGTCGAGTGGCCGTTCCGGTGCCGCTGAGGTGCCTTCGGCGGACGCGCCCTCCGCTCAAACCAGCCGTCCGTCCCGCCCGGATCCGTCCGTGGCCGACCGGCCTCAGGCGTCGGGTGGCCGTTCCGGTGCCGCTGAGGTGCCTTCGGCGGACGCGCCCTCCGCTCAAACCAGCAGTCCGTACCGCTCGGACCCGTCCGTGGCCGACCGGCCTCAGGCTTCCGGCGGCCGTTTCCGCGCCGCCGAGAATGCCCCGGCGAGTGCGCCTTCCGCCCCGGCCGGCCGGCCGCATCTCTCGAACGTGCCCGTGGCCGATCCGCTGAAGGCGTCGAGCGGGCGTCCGGGCGCCGCCGAGATGCCTCCGGCCCCCGCCGACCCCCCGCGCCCCGCGAACGCGCCGCCCGCCCCCGGCATGCCCGACCCCGCGCTCTCCTGGAACGCGCCCTACGGCGATCCCGGTGGTGTCGGTTCCGGGCGGGCCTTTGTGTCGCTTGGTCAGCCCGATGTGTACGGGATCGGGGGGCGGCACCGCTCCTTCAGTGGGCGGGTGCTGCTTGCCGTTGCCTGTGCCGTGGTCGGGCTCGGGCTCATCGGGGGTGCGCTGACCGGGAGTTGGCTGACCGGGGACGAGTCGGGGGACGCCGGTGCGCGTACCGCGTTCACCACCGCCGCCGGTCTCTGGCACAGCGTTCCCGTGGACGAGCTGTTCCCGCCCACCGTCGACGGCGACGGAGCCGGTCCCGGCGGTGCCGACCGGACCTGGATCCGGATCGCCGTCGCCCCGGACACCGGCTGCGCCGACGCCTTCGACCCGCTGCTGCTCAAGGCCCTCGCACCCGTCGGCTGCCAGCGCCTCCTGCGCGCCACCTACACCGACGAGACCCAGAGTTACGTCACCACCGTCGGTCTGCTCTTCACCAAGGCTGACGCCACCGCGATGGGCGCCCTGCGCACCCGCTTCAGCACCGAGAAGCTGGACCGACGTACCGACCTGATGCCCCGTCCCTACGCCGCGAAGAACACCGTCGCCGCCGACTTCACGGACGCCCAGCGCGCCTCCTGGACCATCTCCGTCCTCACTGACGCCCCCGTCGTCGCGTACGCCGTCTCCGGCTGGGCCGACGGCCGGAAGGTCGACTCGCCGCAGCCCGCCGAGGCGGCCATGGTCGCCGGCGCCACCACCGCCCCCGCCCAGGCGGGCCTCGGCCACGAGGCGAAGGGCCTGGCCGACCGTGTGGAGCGGGCCCTGCGAAAGACCGTCAGCTCGGCCGCGAAGCAGCAGTCATGATCCGGACCCGCACGGCCCGCAGTGGGCTCCTCGTTCTCCTCCTGGCCGGCTCCCTCAGCCTCCTGCCCGCCACCAGCGCGTACGCCGACGGCATCCGGGCCCAGCAGTGGGCCCTGGACGCCATGCACGCACAGGAGGCCTGGCGCACGACCAAGGGCAAGGGCATCACGGTCGCCGTGCTCGACACCGGCGTCGAGGCCGACCACCCCGACCTCGTCGGCAACGTCCTCGCCGGCAAGGACATGGTCGGCTTCGGAGCCCGCGAGGGCGACGCGGCCTGGGCCAAGCACGGCACCGCCATGGCCGGCATCATCGCCGGTCACGGCCATGGCTACGACAACGACGACGGCGTCATGGGCATCGCCCCCGAGGCGAAGATCCTCCCCGTCCGCGTGATCCTCGAAGACGGCGACTCGGCCCGCGGCAAGGCCCGCAACACCCGCGGCAACGCCCTCGCCGAAGGCATCCGCTGGGCCACCGACCAGGGCGCCGACGTCATCAACCTCTCCCTCGGCGACGACTCCAAGTCCGCCCACCCCGAACCCGCCGAGGACGAGGCCGTCCAGTACGCCCTGGAGAAGGGCGCCGTCGTCGTCGCCTCGGCCGGCAACGGCGGCGACAAGGGCGACCACATCTCCTATCCGGCCGCCTACCCCGGCGTGATCGCCGCGACCGCCGTCGACAAGTACGGCACCCGCGCCTCCTTCTCCACCCGCCGCTGGTACGCCACGGTCAGCGCCCCCGGCGTCGACGTCGTCATCGCCGCCCCCGACCAGCGCTACTACGAGGGCTGGGGCACGAGCGCAGCCGCCGCCTTCGTCTCCGGCGCCGTCGCCCTCGTCAAGGCCGCCCACCCCGGACTGACCCCGGCCCAGATCAAGAAGCTCCTGGAGGACACCGCCCGCAACTCGCCCGACGGCGGCCGGGACGACTCCCGGGGCTTCGGCTTCATCGACCCCGCGGCGGCCATCAAGGCGGCGGGCAAACTCAAGCCGGAAGACCTCGAGTCGGCCGAGTACGGCAAGAAGTACTTCGGTACGGGCCCCGACGCGGCCCCCGAGAAGGACGACTCCGTCGGCTGGGCCGGGCCCGTCGCGGGCGGCCTCGGTGCCGTACTCCTGATCGCGGCGGTCCCGCTGTGGCGCGGTCGCCGCAGGACGGTCACCCAGCCCGCCTACGACTCGTACGACGACGACTTCTGAGCCCGAGCCGCCGACGAACCTCGGCAACCTGGCTGCCCGTCAGGACCCGCTAGCGGCACCGGACTTCGTGGCGTCGGCAGCAGTCGTGGCCTTGGCCGCACCCGTGTCCGCACTCGCACTCGCGTCCGTGCTGTCGAACACCGAAACCGCCGCCCGCGCCGCCGACTCCACCAGCGAAATCCCCTTCGCCTTAGTCGTGTTGCCGTTCGACACCACCGCGACCAGGAACTCCCGCCCGTCCGCCGCCGTCACCCGCCCGACGCTGTTGATGTCCCACAGCCCGGTCGCCGTACGCGGCAACCACCCGTTCTTCAGGGCGAATCGGGAACCCGCGGTACCTCCGTCGGCCGCTGCCGACACCCCCCAGTCCTGGTCCACGGCTATGGAGTCCATCAGGCCCTGGAGATACGTCCGGGACGCCCCGCTCAGCTGCGACGCCTCCCCGCTCCCCGCGAACACCTGCTGGAGCAGAGTGAGTTGATCGGCCGCCGTGGTCTGGGTCAGGCCCCACAGCATGCCCGTGCCGCCCTCGGTGTCCGTCAGCCCGAAGCGCTTGTTGGCGGCGGCGAGCCCCTTCGCCTTTCCGATCGCCGTCCACAGCGCCGACGCCGAGGCGTTGTCGCTGACCTCGATCATCGCGGTGGCGTACCGCTTCTCCTGCGCGGTGAGACTCCGCTTCTCGTCCTGCGCCTGGAGCAGCAGCGTCGCCAGGATGTCCATCTTGACGATGCTCGCCGTGTCGAAGGCACCGTCCCCGTACGTGGCACTGGCGCCCGACTTGACGTCGAGCACGGCCACGGACACCTTCGCCCCGTCCTCGGCCGCAGCCGTCACCCGCTTCATCGCCTCGGACAGCAGCGTGTCCGGGGCCACCGTGGGATCCGCGACGGGTTCCACCGACGCCTCCTCGCTCACCGAAGCCGGAGCCGAAGCCGAACTCGACGCCGACGCCGACGCGGAGGGGGACGGAGAGGCCGGCGACGCCGACGATACGCGGCCCGCGTGCGCCTGTGCCTTCACATACGCGGTACCCACCCCCGTACCGCCCATGACGACCGCGGCGGCGATGGCGATGTGGACGAGCGACCGGCGTCGGGGAGCTGTCTCAGAGGCCATGCCGCGATGCTGACGGCCGTGACTGTGCGGTGGATTAGGCGAATGTTAGATGTGTGTCAGCTCTGCCTGAGAATCCCGTGAATCCGGTGAACGGCGGGTTTCCGGGGCGGCGAAAGCCCAGGAGCGATCCCCCGATAGGGTCGGTCACCGTGGCGAACAAGAACATTCCCGACTCCGGCTTCCCCGACGACGACGGCACCGCCGACCCCCGGCTGAGCGCCGCGCTGGCGGCCTGGGCCGAGGACCGCACCGCCGTCGGACCGGTGCTGGCGGCCCTCAAGGACGCCCGGCTGCTCGTCCCCGTCGTCGCGGTGCTCGGGGAGGTCGAGGAGGACGAGAACGGGCTGCGCCACGAGAAGACCAGCGACATGGCCGTACCAACCCTGAGAGCCGGGGACCGGACCGCGCTGCCCGCCTTCACGTCCACCGACTCCCTCGCCCGCTGGGACCCGGCCGCCCGCCCCGTCGCCGTACCCCTGCACCAGGCCATCCAGGCCGCCGTGCACGAGAAGGCGGACACGATCGTGCTCGACCTGGCCGGCCCCGTGCCCTACGAGCTGACCGGACCCGCGCTGCGCGCGCTCGCCGAGGGGCGTACGACGGCCGATCCGCTCGCCGATCCCGCCGTGGTCGACGCCGTACGGGCCGCTGTGGCCGCCGAGCCCGCCGTGGTCCGCGCCCACCTGGGCCCGGGACAGGCCGACGGCACCCTCGCGCTGGTCCTGGACCCTGCCGCACCCCCGGCCGACGCTGCCCGCGCGGTCGCCGGACGCCTCGCCGCCGACGAGACGCTCAGGGCCCGCCTGGTGCGCGGCCTCGACCTGGCACTGCTGCCGGCCGGGGCAGTACCTCCTGGCGAGCCCCTTTACGTACGTTCCTGACGCGTACGTTCCCGACGCGCGTCCTAGCCGTAGATCCGGCCCGTGTACTTCTCGCCGGGGCCCTGGCCCGGTTCGTCGGGGACGAGGGACGCCTCGCGGAACGCCAGCTGCAGCGACTTCAGGCCGTCGCGCAGCGGGGCCGCGTGGAAGGAGCTGATCTCCGTCGTGGACGCGTCGAGCAGGCCGGCGAGGGCGTGCACCAGCTTGCGGGCCTCGTCCAGGTCCTTGTACTTGTCGCCCTCGTCGGTCAGACCGAGCTTCACGGCGGCGGCGCTCATCAGGTTCACGGCGACCGTGACGATCACCTCGACCGCCGGGACCTCGGCGATGTCGCGGGTCATGGCGTCGAAGTCGGCACCCTGGGAACCGCTCTGGGTACTCTCGGGACTCTGGGCAGGGGTCTCACTCATGGCCCACACGATAGGCCCAGGGCGCCGGGCGCCTCTGTGCGGGCGTCCGCTACCAGCCGATTAGCTACACCCCCTACTTGGTGCTAACCTTTTGTCACGACCGGCTGGGCATTCACGTGCCCGGCCCACAAGTGGAGGCTCCGATCTCCCACCCGGCTGTCCTCGCGGACGGCGGGTCACCCGGTCAGGCGGCCACCATCGTTCCGTACGGACGATGGAGTCGCCCGATGTGCGCCCCGCGGTTGACCGCGGCGGTGCTCCGGTATTCCTTTGGAGCCCCGCCTGTGTCCCGTCGGGGCATTTTTCGTGTGCCACGGTGGTTGGTCCCATTGTCATCAGAGACATACGCGGCGGTCCGCCAGACCGCCGTGTGGTGCTACCGAGGAGGATCCATCAGCACCGAGCCCCGCATCAACGACCGGATTCGCGTTCCCGAAGTGCGACTTGTCGGTCCCAGCGGCGAGCAGGTCGGGATTGTTCCGCTTGCCAAGGCCCTGGAGCTTGCGCAGGAGTACGACCTCGACCTGGTCGAGGTGGCGGCGAGCGCACGCCCGCCGGTCTGCAAGCTCATGGACTACGGGAAGTTCAAGTACGAGTCGGCCATGAAGGCCCGTGAGGCGCGCAAGAACCAGGCGCACACGGTCATCAAGGAAATGAAGCTCCGGCCGAAGATCGATCCGCACGACTACGACACCAAAAAGGGTCACGTCGTCCGGTTCCTCAAGCAGGGCGACAAGGTCAAGATCACGATCATGTTCCGTGGTCGCGAGCAGTCCCGGCCGGAACTCGGCTACCGACTGCTGCAGCGGCTCGCCTCGGACGTCGAGGACCTCGGGTTCATCGAGTCGAACCCGAAGCAGGACGGCCGGAACATGATCATGGTTCTCGGTCCGCACAAGAAGAAGACCGAGGCGATGGCCGAGGCCCGTGAGGCCCAGGCGGCCCGCAAGGCGGAAGCGAAGGCCAACCCGGGCAAGTCGCAGAACGCCGCGGAGAGCGACGCGGACGGCGAGGACATCGCCGACGACGTCGACACCGCCGAGGCCGAGACCGTCGAGGCCGAGACCGTCGAGGCTCAGGCCGAGGCATCGGCCGAGGTCTGATCCCGGGGCTCACGCCCTGGGATGCCAACCCATACATATGACGTTCCACCGTGCCCGGTTTCCTGACCGGGCACCGGAACGCCACTGACGAGGAGAGAACGGCGCTATGCCGAAGAACAAGTCGCACAGCGGTGCCAGCAAGCGCTTCAAGATCACCGGCTCCGGCAAGGTGCTCCGCGAGCGCGCCGGCAAGCGCCACCTGCTCGAGCACAAGTCGTCCCGTCTGACGCGTCGTCTCACCGGCAACGCCGAGATGGCCCCGGGCGACGCCAAGAAGATCAAGAAGCTTCTCGGCAAGTGACGTACCGGCGCCCGCGCGCCGTACGTACGTCTGAAGACCGGGACCCTGTCGAAATCCGGGCCGTGTGACGACAACCACGGCCCCGCTACAAGGAGTTAAAAAGTGGCACGCGTCAAGCGGGCAGTAAACGCCCACAAGAAGCGCCGGGCGATCCTCGAAGCCGCCTCCGGCTACCGCGGTCAGCGTTCGCGTCTGTACCGCAAGGCCAAGGAGCAGGTCACCCACTCGCTGGTCTACAACTACAACGACCGCAAGAAGCGCAAGGGCGACTTCCGTCGGCTGTGGATCCAGCGCATCAACGCCGCTGCCCGCGCCAACGGCATCACGTACAACCGCTTCATCCAGGGTCTGAACGCCGCGAACATCGAGGTGGACCGCAAGATCCTGGCCGAGCTGGCCGTCAACGACGCCGGTGCGTTCGCCGCGCTCGTCGAGGTCGCGCAGAAGGCTCTGCCGTCGGACGTCAACGCGCCCAAGGCTGCGTGACGCTGACGCTGGCCTTTCGCAGCGTGTGATGTGACCCCGGGCCCGCAGGTGTTCGCCGCCTGCGGGCCCGGGCGTTTTTGGGTGCGTTGTCGGGTGCGGGCCCGGTGGGGCTTCTCGCGCAGTTCCCCGCGCCCCTGAAAAGCAGGGGCCCCGCCGTCCCCACCCGGATCGTGCGCGGCTACGACGCCGAACTCGAAGCCGCCGTGGAGACGGACGAGGACCGTGACACCGAGCTGAGGAC
>NZ_JBSFMT010000126.1:0-16404 GCF_053599695.1 Streptomyces sp. NPDC000878
GGAGTCATTTCTCACCTACAAAATCAGGTCCCCCAGGCGCCGGGTGGAGTCAGAACTGACCTACAAGTGGAGTCCACCGTCACCTACGAAGCCAGGCATGCGTCGCCGACGCGGAGGCCGCTGTCGTGGAGTTTGGGGCGGCGGCCGTCTTCGCGGACGGTGGTGGCGAGGATATGGATGTGGTCGTCCGCGTGGCGTACGGCGATCCAGCGGCAGGCCAAGTCGTCACCGGCGGGTGCGATGCCGGCCGCCTCGACGATGCGCTGGGCGATCTCGCCCCACTCGGCGTCGGAGAGGTAGCGGTCTTCGGGGGCGGCGCGGACGGGGCAGTGCCAGACGTGGTCGGTGACCTTCTTGCCGAACTCGCTGTTGCGCAGCCGGACAGGCTCGTCGAGATGGCGGGCCAATTCGGTGAGGGTGGCGTTCTCGTCGCGGCCTGGGTCGGGCATGCCGAGCATCGCGAACCCCGCCACGATGTGTGGATCGAGGTGTTCGTCCTGGCGGCCGGGGCCGTAGAGGTAGGCAAGCAGGCCCCGGGTGTTGGAACCGGCCTGTTTGATGGCGGCGATCACGCGGACGCCTCCGTCTCAGGGTCGACGGGCTGGCGCAGGGCTTCGGCGATCAGCTCCAGCAGGTCGTGGAGTCCGGTGAGGCGCTGGCGGATGTCGGGTGGGGTGTGGTCGCTGTTGAGGGCGCGGGCGATCTGGTTGACGTTGACGCCGATCCGGTTGAGTTCGCGCAGGACCTGGGCGCGGAAGATGTGCGTGCGGCGGCGGTCCTCGGACAGGGGCAAGTTGGCGGTGAACCTGCCGGCGACGAAGGCGAGGACGATATCAGCGGCGAATCCGGAGTCGCCTTTATAGCCGTGCTCGGCGGCTGCCTCCTGGAGCAGCGTGTGCTCGTCGCCGGTGAAACGCAGAGGGCCGACGCGGACGACGCGCTTGGTGCCGGTGAAGCGGCGGATCATGGGCTGCACGCTCTGCACAGCGGGCTCGCCGGCGGCGGTCTCGGCGGAGCGGGCGGGATGGAGTACTTCACGCTGGACGGCGTGGAGCGTGTCCGAGTCGGGGCCGCCCTCGGCCCCGAACTCCTGGTCCGGCGCCCCCTGGTGTTGGGCCGTCTCCGCCACCCCCGGGGCGGAGACCCCCGAAGTCCGGCCATGAGTCGGACTCGGGGTACTACTGGCTCCGCCAGGAGCAGGTCGTCCGAACGCGCGGCGCCAACGATCCATCAGCGTAGGGGACTTCGTCAGCAGTAGCGGCTCGTCGGAAGCGTTCTCGGGGTGGAGAGGATCGTGCCTCATCGGGGGTTCTCCAGAGAGGGGCAGGGAAGGTGTACGTGCCAACAGCAAGGTCAGACACAGTTCAGGCAGACACCGCCTCATCCACAGGTGTGGACGATGGCGCGTTACGCGGGGCGGTGACCGGCGGGCCCGGTGAACGGAAGGGTTCCGGTCACCCGGCAGCGGTTCCGGTCAGCCGCCAGACCGATCGGTCTCGGCGGGGGCTTCGGGCTCGGCCCGGAGGGTGTCCATCACTTCGGTCAGCCGCTTGCTGCCAACCGTCAGTCCCTTGTCCTCAATCGCCGTTCGGACGACGGCCCGGGTGAGCTTGCCCTGCTCAGCGGCAGCAGCCCGGCCGATCTCCACGAGTACCTGGAGTGGGGCGCCGGGCGGACGACCGCCGCGCAACTTGCCCGCGGCAGCAGAGGCGGGCGATTCCGGCGACTGGACGGATACGGCGACCGGCAGCCCAGTGCTCTGGCCGGGCGCAACCAGCAGACCGGCAGACCGGACCCGCCCGGCCGGAGCCCCGGCAGACTGGCCGACCGCGATGGCCGATGTTTCGGCGGGCTGGACGGATGTGGTGGCCGGTGGTTCCGGCACCTGCGCTGAATCAGGGCCCGAGTAGTCGACAGGCTCCGCGACGAGCTCGTGAATCTGCCGCATCAGCACGCCGAAGGCCACCATCGCGGCAGCCGGGGGAACCGCGGCAACCACGTAGTCGAGCAACGGGACACTGCTGACTTCGCGAGTGCCGGTCACCCCGGCCACGTTGAGCCCGATGGAGCCGAATGATCCGATGGCGGTGACGCCGATGGCCCATGGGTCGGTGACGCGGCGCAGGCCCGCGCGAAGCATGAGCAGCTCGCCCGCGACGATGAACGCGTCCAGCGTCGCGGGCCACGCCCATCGGCGGGTCGGCGAGTCTCGGAGTCCGTGCTGGGCGGCGACGTCGGCCAGGTGGGCGTAGGAGAGCCAGAACGCACCGGCGGTAAGGGCCACGATGACGATGCCGGCCGTGCGGAGCACGTACTGCTCCGCAGTGAGCTTCGTCTTCGCTGGTTGCTCCTGACCGGGCTGGTCGTCCAGCGGCAGGCGGTCTCGGCGACGGGATATGAGAGGGATCCTCAAGCGGGGTACTCCTGGGGTAGTGGCGTGGTGCGTCTTTGCCGTCTTGGCCGTTGCAAGCGCAGGTCAGAGCAGGTACGGCAACCGCCTCGGCTCTCCGTCCTGGCGGGTGCCGCCGACGTCTTGTTCCGAGTCGGAACAAGACGTCGGCGCATCCTGGCGGGCCTGGTTCTGGGTGGGCGGTGCCCCGAGGCGGGACGGAGGCGTTGCGCCTTCCGTCCCAGAGGGCGGTGCTGCGACCTGCACTGATACGGCAGGACGGCAGGGGACGGCGCAAGACGGATGCGGGCAGCGTCTCGGCGGCAGGCTGCGATTGCCGATCGCTTTACCGTCTTGGCCCCGGTTCCCGTCTTGGCTGCATGCCGTTTGACCTGCGAGATCACGGCAGGGACGGCAAGTACGGCAACAAGGGGGGCGGGGTTCAGCCCGCGTCGAGCTCGCCGGGCGGAGCGTTCACTCAGTGAACGTCAAGTGGGTCACCGGGCGGGCCGCCTGAGTGTCCACTGAGTGGACGGTGGGGCAGTACCGGCGCCAGGCGTCGAGGAACTTGTTGCGCATGTAGCCCTTGCGCTGGGTCCGGTCGGCCATCCGCACGTTGCCAGGTGCGATCTCGAACTCGCGGAGCACCCTGCCCAGTTCACGGGCGGTCAGGCCGCCGCGCCCCCACTCCGCCCACGGAGCCTCGGGGTCCTGACGCAGGTGGTGGAGGAGTTCCTCGGTGGACAGGCTGTCCACCTCGCGCTGGGCGTAGAAGACCCGGCGGATGTCGGCGAGGATCCTCGCCCCGCTCGGGTGGTCCTCCTCGGCCGCCACTTCGGCGGCGACCATCCGCGCACACGCGACCCGCGCCAGCCGGGGCCAGCGCCCGCCGGCCAGGTCGGCGACGATGACCAGGGGCTCCCAGGTGTCCGCGGCACGGTCTTCCACTGGCATCTCCGGCTCCAGGGTTGCGGCCTCGTCCAGTAGCGGCCTGGCCCAGGCAGCGATGCGGTCGCGCAGATCATGCAGGACCGGGATGTCGCGGCGGGAGCGGAAGGGCTTGACCTTCTCGCCCTGGGCCCGGCGCCGCATGCGGATCACCACCGCCCGGTCCATGACCGTGTCGGGCAGGTCACCGATCCCCGCGATGGCCGCCATGGCGAAGGTCGCGAAGCGGTGCGGGGTGTGGTCGTTGCCGACGACCCGGGTCACGTACCGCCCTCGCTGGTGGCCTGCATTGAGCAGGCCACGCATCTCCTCATTCTTCTCGGCCATTTTCGGGGTGCCGAAGATGGTGTCCGCCTCGTCCACCAGAAGCGTGGGCGGGTTCTCCTCGGTGATCGACCGGAAGATCGCCGCCGGTGTGGTGTTGATGGTGAGCATCGGCTCGTGGACCGTCTCGGTCAGCACGTCGAGGAGACGCGACTTGCCGCACCGCTTCGCCGGGCCCACCACCGCCAGGCGCGGGGCGTGCTGCCACGCGGGCTGCAGGTGCGTCGCCACCACCCACAAGGTGATCGCGTCGAGGGCCTCGGGCGAGGGCGGGATCACGAACTGGGCGATCTGCCCGCGCAGTTCGCCCAGCAGCTTCGAGCCGAGAGTCGGCTCCGCATCGGGTATCGCCTCCAGGCCGCTCGGCGTCTCCGCCTCGTCGGCGCTGCGGGCGCGCGCATCATCGCTCAGGTCCGGATCGGTGTCGTTAGCCTGCGTGGCACGCAGGTGGGCGCCGGGCTGACCGGGTATGGCGGTGGTGGGCCAGGTCGCCTTGGCGGGGGTGGAATAGGGCTCGGGGTTCTCAGGTGGCACTGGGCGGCTCCTCTGGCGGTGGCGGGGTTTCATGCCCTGTCCGCCGGGTCGGTTCGCATCGGATTGATGGGGAGTCATCGGGCCTCCGGCGTTGCACCGCCGGAGGCTCTCCCCCTTCTCGTGGGCGCTCGGGCACCGCGAGGGAACACGGACAGTACGTCCACGCCCCGTCACAGTCCAGCGTTTCTGTGTCAGCTCAGCGCAGAATGGTCTGCTACGGCTCCCCGCTCTCACGCGGCCAGGCCCAGCAGGGCCAGCAGCTCCGCGGTGACCACCCGGTAGGCGTTGCCCAGCCGCAGCACCTTGCACGGGTACTGGCCGCGCTTCGCCAGCTCGTACCCCTTGCTCCGCCCCAGCCCCAAAGCCCGATTGCCCGTCTCCAGGTCAACGGCAGCGGGAAGCTCCAGCAGCTCCTCGCGGCGCATGCCCTTCGCTCGGTCGGCGGGTTCGTTCTCGCGCATACGCGCTCCATCCATGACTGAGCCCTCGGCGAACACGGCGATCGCGTTCGTCTCCAGGCCATGGAATCAACGGTAGGCAAGTTAATGTGTCTTCATGACACAACACCGTTCCGACCATGGATATGAGAAGGACACCGAGGCCGACGACCTCGAATGGGAGGACCACGTCATGGCCACCGTGGCCGGCGAGGTCCGCAGACGACGGAAGGAACTGGGGTGGAGCGCACAGGATCTCGCCGACAAGTGCGAGGACATCGGCTATCCGATCCCCCGCAACGTGATCGCCAACATGGAGTCCGGCCGCCGCGCCAGCCTGGCCCTGGTCGAGGTCATGGTCCTTGCGAAGGCCCTGCGTATGTCTCCGATCAGCCTGATCTACCCCGTCGGCTACACCGCGCAAGTCCGCCAACTCCCCTACGAGGACCCGCGACCGACCTGGGACGCCCTGCAGTGGTTCACCGGCAGCTCGGCTGCTCATGACGCCACCGACTACATGCTCGACCACTTCCTGGCCCACGACCTCGAACTCCGCTCAGCCCTGGCAGCCGTGGAAAGCGAGGACTACGAGCGCTGGAAGGTGAAGACCGCCGCCAACCGCGTCCAGCGTGAAGCGGCCGAGCGCGCCTTGGCCCGGTACGCCGACCAGGCCGCCAACGCCAAGCAAGAGCTGCGCCGCCACCGCGACGCCATCCGCGAAGGCGGCGGTACTCCACCCCACCTGCCCTCGCCACTCGCCGACATCGATCCACCGGATACCGACACCACCGAGGAGAATGATTTTTGAAGGGCTCCACCTACCGCCGCTGTTCCTGCCGCGACCCGAAGACCGGCAAGGAGTTCGGCACGTCCTGCCCCAAGCGCAACAGCAGGAACCACTGCACCTACTCCGTACGCCAGGAGCTGCCGCCCCGTGAGGACGGCAGTCGCAGGTCCTTCGCCCGTGGCGGCTACGACAGCCGCAAGGCCGCCCAAGCTGACCTCGACCACGTACGCGCCCTGCTGGGGCTGGCCGAGTCGGACGACCCCGAGGGCACCGAGCTGATCGCCGTCATGCTGGCGGAAGTCAGCCGCGAGAAGGCTCCCCTACCCGACGTCGAGGAAACGAGGCGGCGCCTCAACGCCGGCCAAGACCTGATCGGCAGCCTGACCGTGAGCGAGTGGCTCGACCGGTGGCTGGCGGGCAAGCGCATACGCAAGTCCGGTCTGAACCGCTACGAGACCGATGTCCGCGTGCACCTGAAGCCACACATCGGACACCGGCGCCTCGACCGCCTCCGCGTCAGCCACCTCAGCGAGATGTTCACGGACATCCGCGATGCCAACGCCCAGACCCTGGAGGACAACGCCCAACGACGATCTGCGATCGACGAGTTGGCAACGGTGCCCTGGAAAGGCGAGGAGAACCGCGCCCGCCGCAAGGCCATGAAGGCAGCGATCGACGAGATGCCTCCCTTCCGTCGCATCACCGGCCCCGCCACACGTCTGCACGTCAAAGCGACGCTCCGCGCGTCCCTGAACGACGCGATCGGGCAGCAGATCCTCATGTTCAACCCGGCCGCCCACGTCGAGATCGACCCCGTACGCAAGCCGAAAGCCCTGGTGTGGACGGACGAGCGGGTCGCCAAGTGGGAGCAGACCGGCGAGAAGCCATCGCCCGTGATGGTCTGGACGCCTCAACAGACCGGCGCCTTCCTCGACTTCGTCGCCGAGGACCGGCTGTACGCGATGTGGCACCTGATCGCCTTCCGCGGCCTGCGACGGGGCGAGGCATGCGGACAGCCGTGGTCGGAGACGAACCTCGACACTCACTCCCTCACGGTCTCCTCGCAGCTCGTCCAAGACGGCTGGGAGGTCGAGGCATCCGATCCCAAGACGGACAGCGGCTACCGCGTGGTTGCGCTCGACGACGACACCGTCAACGTCCTCAAGCGGCACCGCGAACGCCAGGAGATGGCCCGCGAGGAATGGGGCTCAGCCTGGGTGGACACCGGTCACGTCTTCACCCAGGAGGATGGCTCCTGGCTCCACCCCGGCAGGGTGACCGATCTCTTCGAGCGACTCGTAGCCGCTTCCGGCCTCCCGCCGATCCGGCTGCACGACCTGCGCCACGGTGCGGCGACCCTCATGCTGGCAGCCGACATCGACATCAAGATCGTGTCGGACACCCTCGGTCACAGCGACACCCGCATCACGCGGGACATCTACCAGAGCGTCCTGCCCCAAGTCGGCAAGAACGCCGCCGAGGCCACCGCCAAGCTGGTTCCCCTTCAGCGCAGGGCCGAGGAAGAGAAGGCCGCCCGCAAGGCCGCCAAGAAGGCCAAGGAAAAGGCGAAAGGCCGGGCCAAGGCGAAGAAGAAGACCAAGAGGAGTAGGCCGACCTTGTAGCGCCCAGGGCTTTCCGCTCACGCGAGCCATCCCACGGCACCCTGGCCCGGTGACGCACCATGTCCCGGAAATTCCAGTTCCGTAGGCGTCCGGCCTGGGATCTCGAAGCCCCTGCGAGCCCGAAGACTAAGCATGCCGGGATCCTCCAGCAGCCGTCCCGGACATGAAGTGGCGGCCCTTCCAGGCCGCCTCGGTCTCCGTCACCCAACCGCTGTGATCTGCCCGTTCGTCTCTCTCAGTCTGCCTGTCCGAAGCAGTTCGTCGATGTCGGAGTCCAGGAAGCTGCGGATATCCCGGCCCATGCGGCGCCAGCCGAAGAACTCACCCGCGTGCCGAACCAGTTCGTCGCGGGACGTGCCCGGGCACTCCGCAGCGAGTTCGTACAGCGCCAGCTGCCGTTCAACCGGAGCAATGTGCGCGGCCTTGCGCGGAGTGTCACCTTCCCCTGGAACACGAGCATCCAGTTCTTCCCGGCCTGCCACATCCAAGAAGGAGCCGTCGACGGCGACCTGCCCCGAGCGGACGAGACCGCGCACCACTTCCCGTACGTTGTCGCGGATCCTGTTGCCCGCCCGGGCAACACCCCACGCTTCCCTGGCTCGCTGCACCAACAGCTCCTCGTGGATGGGGCCCTCGATGCCGATGATTCTGTTCAGAAGCGTGCGGAGCGCGGGGCGGGCCTCCGGCATGTGCAGTTCGTACGGTGAGGGCACCGTCATCTCGCACGCCTCATACAGGGAGCTCCATGGGCGGTCGGGCTCGGAGTCGACCGGGACGCGCTCATGGTCTGCGGCGTCTGTCGGATGCGTGTAGTTCCCCGGTTCCGGAGTATCGGGCGCGGCCGAAATGCCGTTGAGCGGCGCAGCCTCCCTGGTGCCCGAGGCGTCCCCCACGTTGTCGCGCTCGGCGACCACCGTCGGGCCTGTCCTTGGATCCGTCGAGGCGGCCCCCGACATCGGTCCCCGTTCGACCGCCAGCTCGACTGCCTCGCGCAGTCTCAGCTCGGCTGCGGCCCTGCCCCGATACCAGTCGGTGCCCCAGATGCGGTGCAGTCGCCAGCCCAAACCGGCAAGCACCTCTTCCCGCAGTCGGTCGCGATCCCGAGCCGTCCTGGACGAGTGATACATCGCGCCGTCGCATTCGATGCCGAGGGCGTAGGTGCCGGGGAACTGCGGATGACGCAAGCCGATGTCGATGCGATATCCCGCTACGCCGACCTGCGGCTGCACCCGATAGCCCCAGTCGCGCAGCACCTCCAGGACCGACTCCTCGAATGGGCTGTCCGGCTCGGCGTCGGCCTGCGTCACGTCCTGCGCGAGGACTGCGTGGCCGTTCTCCGCATACTCGAGATACCGCTTGAGGTGCTGAACACTCTCGTTCGCGCTGTCGGCCAGGCCGCTGCTCCGGAAGGACGCGACGACCTCCATACGGAAGCGCGCCCGGGTAACAGCGACATTGAGACGCCGCCAACCACCCCCTTTGTTGATCGGCCCGAAGTTCGTGCCGAACTTGCGGTGTTCGTCGGGGCCATACCCGATCGACATGATCATGACGTCGCGCTCGTCGCCCTGTACGGATTCGAGGTTCTTGACGAAGAACCCGTCGAGCCGATCCTCGGTGAAGCAGTGGTCCAGGTCGGGGCGGAGCAACCTGGCCTGCTGGACAGCCTGGTCGATGGCCGCCGCCTGGGCCTGCGAGAGGGCGACGACACCCAGGGTGCGGCTGGGGCGTGTGTCGAAGTGATGGATGACCCGCCGGGCGACGAACTCCGCCTCCGCGCGGTTGTCTCGGCGGCCGCCCCGGTCGTACACGCCCTGTGTGGGGAAGAACTCGACGCCGATGTCGTTGCCGTGGTCCAGGGCTCCCGGGAAGGTCACCATGGAATTGCCGTAGAAGGACTTGTTGCTGAACGTGATCAGGTCCTCGTGACGGCTGCGGTAGTGCCAGCGCAGGGACAGCTCTCTGAGGGCACCCGCCTTGCAGGCATGCAACAGCGACTCGAAGGTGTCGGGTACGTCTTCGTCGTACTCGTCGGAGTCATCTTCGACCGCCGCGTCGAAGAAGGAGGTAGGTGGCAGCTGCTTCTCGTCGCCGGCCACGATCAGAGAGTCTGCCCTGTATACGCAGTTGACCGCGTCGGCGGGGCGAACCTGTGACGCCTCGTCGAAGATGACTACGTCGAAGTGGTAGTCAGCGGGCAGGAACTGACTCACCGTGAGCGGGCTCATCATGAAGCACGGCTTGATGATCCGGACAACTTCACGGGTTTGGCCAAGTAGTTCCCGCACCGGCATATGTCGTCGCTTCAGTTCCGCTTGGCGTTTGATCACCGCGGCCGGCCCGCCGCTGAGCCGGCGCGGTCGGCGCTCGTTGCATGCCTCGACCACGGCTCCACTGGCTGCAGCGACCAACCGACGGTCGGCCTTCTGGAAGTCCGCCACCCGGACGTCCAGGTCCGCGGAGCGAGTGATGGCGAGCCTGGTGTCCGTGACCAAGAGGTCGTCGGCCCAGCACTTCAGCACCGCCTGCTCCACGACCGCAGGCAACTGCTCGGGCAGGATGCCTCGTTCGACAGCACGCGAAACGAGCTCGTCGACTCCGTATTGGGCCAGAACGTCCAGCCCGGAGCGGTACGCCTGCCATTCCTCCGGGCCGCGCGGGTCAGTCCGAAGTTCGTCAACGGCCTGCTGGGCTTGATCGAAAGTACCGAACAGGGCAAAAGCCAACTGAACCTGGCGAGACTCTTCGAAGAGGTCGTGCAGTGCGGTCGAGGACTCGGACCAGCGCTCGGCGCGACGCGTCGCCTCGACGCACCAGCCGACCAGCACGCCACGAATGCCACGGGCCAAAAGCCCCGGCAGCGAGTCGGGCTCGGTGCCGTCGGCCAGTCGGGCTGTGAGGACGTCTCGGTGAGTGCTCACGTGAGTGAGTTCGGCGATGCGATCTGCCACGGTCAGCACGGCGTCCAAGGCGGGCAGTTCGTCCTCGTCGTGGGGAACATAGCCGCCCAGCGCGTCCTCGTGATGTATCGCCAGTCGAGCGACCTCGGCCGCAGTGTTCTGCCAGGCCAGGGCGTCGTTCAAGCGCTGGGGCAGCGTCTTGTCCCAGGCACCGTTGCGTGTGAGCCCGGCCACTGCCTCGCGGTCAGCCTTGTACTGCCCGGACAGACGCGCGAAAACACCCCGGTGCTGTCCAGTGAATCTCTCGACCAGGGCTGGCAACTCTTGGGCCTGCAGCACCTGTTCACCGAAGATGTCTCCCGCTGCTGCGCGAGCCGCCCCGCGCGCAGCTAGCGCGTCCCGCAACTCCTCAGCCGCTTTATGTGCCTCGCGCAGCCC
This sequence comes from Streptomyces sp. NPDC000878, assembly GCF_053599695.1. Taxonomy (NCBI): domain Bacteria; kingdom Bacillati; phylum Actinomycetota; class Actinomycetes; order Kitasatosporales; family Streptomycetaceae; genus Streptomyces; species Streptomyces sp. NPDC000878. The sequence goes on from NZ_JBSFMT010000126.1 coordinate 10,380, forward strand.
TTCCTCGTCGAACCATCGCGCGGGCGGCCGTGTCGCCGCAGAGGCCAGATCAGCAAGTTCCAGCAGGTCGAATGCCGCCTGGGAGGCTTCCGGCTTGGGCAGTCCGAACAGATCGGCCAGTTGGGCAAGGCTTCCGGAGAGGTCGTCCGACAGCCCGCCACTGACCGTGGCCAGGTTCCGGTCGGGCAGTCCCGCTTCCAGAAGCCGTACGGTCTGCCGTACATCGTGCACGGTATGCGGTTCGGGGGTCGTGGGCGCGAACGGGCGGCGTTCGGCTGCCGTGCGTAGATCTCCCAGCGCGTCAGCAGCCTCAGTGAGAACCGCGGTTGGAGCAGAGGCTCCCTTCAGCCCGCGCCAGACAAACGCGTCGCCTTCCGCTGCGGGGCGCCAGGAACGACTGACGGTGCCAGCCGCTTCCAGCAGCGCCTGAAGCTCCCCGGCGCCAAGCTGCCGGACCGTGCCGGTGCTCCTGGCACCGAGAGTGAGCTGCGGAGTGTCTGCCCGCTCCAGGAGGACCAAGCGGCCCAGGACATCGTGAAGACAACGGCCGAGCGGTTCGCGGATCTGGTTCATCGCCGCCGCGTAGGCAGACAGTTCCTCGCGCAGCCGGCGGGCACGGTCGAGTTCGTGCTCGGCTGCGCCGGTGATCGGCACCTTGGTGGTCAACACCCGTTCGAGCTCCGTCGCCACAGCCTTCTTGCTGGTGTCACCGCTGTGCAGTGCCATCACGAAATCCCCGAGGCCGACGCCTCGCAGCCTGTTGCGGACCACGTCGAGCGCTGCGGCCTTCTCACTGACGAAGAGAACGGAACGGCCGGCGTGCATGAGCGCAGCGATCATGTTGGTGATCGTCTGGCTCTTGCCCGTACCCGGCGGCCCACTCATCACGAAGGAACGGCCGTCCAGCGCGGCCGCGATGCACTGCCGTTGCGAGGAGTCCGCGTCCAGCACGAGCGGAGTCCGTTCGGGCAGCTGGATTTCGTCGATGCGGTCGAGCTCGGGCGGTTCGAAGCCGATCAGCTCGTCGGGCAGTCCCGCATCGGGTCCGAGGCCGACGGCCCGGATCAGCGGATGAGCGAGGATGCGCTCCTCGTTCTGTTGGAGGTCCTGGTACATGGCCTCTTTGTGTGAGGCGAAGAGGCCGAGAACGAGGCGCTCGTCCACCGACCAGCCGTCCTGCGCACGCACAACCTCCCGGGCGGCGGCAAGGACCGCAGCAGGATCGGCGACGTCGCAGTCGGCGACCGAACTCCAGTCGACACCCAGCCGTTCCAGCTTGACCGCAAGCGCGGGGTTGTGGATCCGGTCCTGGCCCTCCGCCGGGTACAGACGCGTCTGCCGTCGGCCGTCCCGACGAAGCTCCACGGGTACGAGCAGCAGCGGAGCCGAATTCGTCTCCTCTGCGCCCTCCTCCCGCCAATCCACCATGCCGACACCCAGCCAGAGCACCCACAGGCCGTAGTCGTTGTACATCTGGCCCGACTTTTGGCGCAGTTGGTAGAGCGACGCGTCCAGTCCCGACTGCGTGTTCTTCTGTGTCACCAGGCCGGAAGCGCGATCGGCGCCGCCAATCGCGGAGGTGGTGTCGTACTCGTAGAACACCCCGCCGGCCGGAGAAGCACCCTTTGGCACGTCTCCGTCAATGTGTTCGGTGTCCTCGACGGAAGCGAAAGTCCAACCGCGAGCGAGCCCGGCCAACACCGCAGGGACTCCAGGAGCCGTGATCTCCAGAGTCGCGGTCCTCGTATGGCGGAAATTCAGCAGACGGTTGCGTCCGCCGAGGTCGAGCAGGGAGTTGCGCCAGTCGTCCAGCACAGTCTTCAACCGGTTAAGAGCAGGATCGCTGCCACCGGCGGGATCACTGCTGTCACGCTGCGCGGCTCCGGACCATCGCGAACTGGGCATACACGAATTATCTCAGTACTGACAGCCCGACACACCCGTCTCAGTTTTTCTCGTCGTAAATGAGCTATTCACAGCAACGCTAGGGTTGCACTCTGTAGCGGAGCTGGCGTGTGGCCCTGGTGGGGACAGGTCTGCCGAGACCCTGCACGGCAACCAGACGCTTGCGTGTACATCGATATCGCCTTGCCGTCGCACTCGACCTCCGCCGGAGCTTCCTGGGCCTCCCCAACTGCTGGAAGCCGAGCGACGGCGAGGGCCACTTCGTGCGGGACTGCGCTCGACAACCCGTGCTCGCGCTGCGCTCACTGCTGGACAGCAACCCATCGCCCAACTCACCGCGGAAAACGGCGCCTCGGGGAGAGCTGCCACGAATATGTGCAGGAGGGAACCTCAGTCCTTCAAGGCCAGGGCAGCAGCACCGGAGCAGGCCGCCGAGCGTACGACGACTCCTGGCCGCACCTCGAGAAAGTGACTGATCCTCTTCGGGAATCCACCGCCGCGTTGGTCCCACTCCAGCACAGGACCGAGGTCGAGTAGGCCCGCAAGACCGCCAGGAAGGCGAGAACCCAGACCAAGGTGAAGGAGAAGAGCGCGCGGAAGAAGCCCCAGAACTAGCCCACAGAACCGCTCCGCTCACGCATCGCTCACGCAAGCCCCTCGACGGCGTCCCAGCCGCGCGTCTCGCCACGCCCTAACCCGCCCCGAAAAAAGCAAAAGCCCCAGGTCACGGCGAGTGAGTCCTAGGGCTTCCACAGAGCCGCCTTCGGGATTCGAACCCGAGACCTACGCATTACGAGGATGCAAGATCCTTGCCCTGCGTTTCATTACCTGTCCCTGCTGAGCCCTAACGTGCAGGTCAGGCGCGTATCGACTCCCGCCCCTTCCCGGTCCTGCACCGGCCTTCCCTGTTCTTCCGTCCCCACAACGTCCCCATCCGGGCCCAGAACAGACCGTCAGCTACGGGGCTGTGAGCGGATTCGCAGGTCGGAAAGGGTGTCGGTTCTACGCACCATCGCATCGCCCTTCCGATGCAGAAAGGACCTCGCCCCTCCACTCGGGGGGCGAGGTCCTCTGTGGCGCTCTTTGCGCCTGCGTCTCCCAACGAGCCTACACCGGCGCTGCGGTCGGGCATCGCGTGGTGAGGAACCGGTCCATGCCGCCTCAGGTGCGGCCTCACCTGACAGAACCCGTCGCTGCCCGTCCCGGCAGTACGATCCCGAGCATGACGATCGAGCCGTACGCCGACCAGTTCCTTCTGGCGGCGCTCGACATCTCCGGCGGGGACGTCCAGGAGTTCCTGGGAACCGATCAGGTCCTGCATGCCGCAGAACTGGATGAGGCCCAAAGGGGGGCGATCATCTCGAAGCTGCTCGCCCAGGGACACGTCAAGGCTGAGCTGACCCAGGCCAACGGCGTCACGAAGCTGATCAGGTTGACCACAAGCGGTCTGGAGCACGCGTACGTGCTGCGCAGTAGATCAGCGTCGCGCGCCGAGCGGGAGAAGTACCTCCACAACACGCTCGTACGTTGGGCGCACGAGCATGCTCCGGCCGGCGGCTGGGCGCGGCTTCAGCTCTTCGCAGCCGACGACAAGTGGTGGTTCTGCGGGACGGAGGTCACCTGGGAAGAGGTATTTGCCGCCGTTGGCTACCTTCAAGAGAAGGGCTTGCTCAGGGTTGACTGCGGGCCGGGATCCGCATCGGTCATCACAGGGATCGCGCCGACTCCTCTGGGCACAGACTTTGCCCACTCTCACATGCTCTTGGGGACCTTCATGAACAGCCAGCAGCAGCCGTCAGCCAGCAGCGTTACCAACTACTTCAGCAGCAACGTCGTCAACGGTGATCTGTCCGGCGGGAACCTCGCCACCGGGGGCAACATCACTCAGACGTCGAATCACGGTGTCGACGCGGACGCGCTCACGGCGCTGGTCGCGCAGCTCCGCGAGGTCGCGCCGAACCTCGGCCTCTCCGAGGAGGACGCTCAGGACCTGGCCGACGAGATCGACGACCTGGAGCGGGAAGGCGCCGAGCCTGGCCGGGGTGCGCGGATCTGGCGCTCGATCACGCGAATCGTCGTACCCGCGGCTGTCGGGGCTGGCGCCGATCAGGGTGTGCAGGCTGCAATCGCGGCCGGTGCAGGGCTGTTTGGCTGAGGCTAGTATCGCGGCATCACGACGGAGGTCCTGCCCCCTGAGCTTGGGGAGCAGGACCTCCGTCGTGTTCCGTTGTCCCTTCGCGATCGGGCGTACGGCTGGGTCGCTCAGCCGTGGGCGGTGGCCGAGTTCTCTCGGCGTTGGGCCCGGATCTCGGCAAGCCGGCGGGCGGATTCGGCGGTGTAGGCCGGGCCTCGGCAGTCGTCGCGGCAGAAGGCGCCGGCGGGCACGCTGCAGTCTTCGCAGCCGTCTTCGAGTTCAGGGAGCACCTGGGGTCCTGTTCATTCGGGTAGCGGGGTGAGTCAGCTCGTGCCGGGCCGACGCGCCGAGGGGCGCTCCGTCCTTCGAAGAGCGCCCCTCGGCGCGGCTGGTGTCAGTGGGTGTGGTCCGGTGCCGGGCCGTCCTCGTCGAGCGGAGGCGGTACGCAGTAGTCGACGTTGGACTCGGGGGAGATGAGGTCGCCGGTCTTGGTGTCGGTGCAGTAGGCGATGAAGATCTCGCCTGCGGTGAGGGGGTCAAGCCGGTACCCGGCCAGTCGCCATCCGTAGATGCGGTCGCGGCCATCGGGGGTGGCATCGGTGCGACTGACCAGGCCGCCGGGAAGGGCGGCGGCTCGGCCGAGGGCCAGGACGGTGGTGAAACCGTAGGCCTCGTCCGGGTCAAGCTGCACGGCACCGTCCGGCTTCCGGGTCGCGTGGAGGGTGTAGACGAGCGAGTCGTCCCCAACCGCGATGCTGCACACCAGGTGCTGTTCTCCTGTTGGGCCTGCTTCGAGGATCCGGAGCAGTAGCTCCGCGGAGTCGTTGAAGGCCGCCCGGCCGATGTCATCGGTGCAGCACGTGCAGGAGCCAAGTCCCATCAGAAGCTCCGTCGCCCGGTACGAGGCCGCCTCTTGGGCGATGGCACCGGGAGCGGGCTCGGTCTCGTCGGGGCTCTCGGGCGCGGTACCGGGGTCGGCGTCACGCTCGAACTCGTCTCGGTTCCGGAGAAAGGCTCTCGACACCCTCGCTGGCGGGAGGGAGCAGACGATGGCCTTGTGGAGCAGCTGCGCCATGGAGTAGGTGGGTTGGGCGGCGAGTGCGTCATGGAGGGAGCGGTCGGCCTGCTTCATGTCGCCCGTGACCCAGCTGGTCCATCCTCGAAGGGTATGGAGTGCCGGGGTGAGGTGGGTGAGGCCTTCTCTGGTGCAGACGGTGAGGGCGTGTTCCCACAGGAGTCGGGCCTTACCTATTTCGAGGGGGTAGATGTAGGCGAGGGCGATGTCGCGGGTGGGCAGGTTGAGCAGGCCGTTGGCGATCTTGAAGATCGTGGAGTCGTCGACGTCATCCGGGATCTGCCGGTTGTAGATGATGTCGTGGATGAGGTCGAGGGTGGCCTTGTTGGCCTGTCCGATGATGGTGCGCATGGAGTGCTCCGGGTTCAGGTGGTCGCGGGGGTCTTCTGGGCGGTCGTCTTCTTGGCGCGGGTCCTGCGCGGCTTGGGGGGCGGGGGCGGGGTGATGACTTCGGCTTGCATGGCGTCGTCGTCGTTCCAGGGCTGGTCGCCGACGTGGCGGGGCTTGCGGATGACGGCGGGCAGGAGGCGCTCGCGGATGACGGTGGCGATGTGCTCGGCGGGGTCGCTGTCCCCGGTGGGCAGCGGTGTCGCGGTGTTCCAGGTGTAGAAGCCCGTGGTCCATTGCCCGGTGGTGGTGTTGAGGGCGGCGCCGGTGCAGGACAGGTGGAGGGCGATGACGGTGCCGTTGAAGATGGGGCGGATCCCAATGGCGGTGAGGGTGCCGCTGGAGGTGTCGGTGAGAAGGGCGCCGCCGTGGAGGGGGACCTTCTTCTTGCTGTTGTCGGGGAGGGAGTTCCAGGTGGGGCCGAGGAGTTGAGCGACGGCTTCGCTGGTGGCGTTGAGGGCGCTGGGCGCGATGATCACGCTGGTCCTTGGGGTCGGGGTGCGGCCGGGGCGCTGGTGGCGCCC
>NZ_JBSFMT010000127.1:0-16381 GCF_053599695.1 Streptomyces sp. NPDC000878
GATGGTACTGCAGGGGGGACCCTGTGGGAGAGTAGGACACCGCCGAACAAATATTGAGAAAAGCCCCGTACCGGGGATACCGGTACGGGGCTTTTCTGCGTTTCAGGGGAATTCTCTATTGGTGTGGTGTCTCTCCAGACTGCAGAAGGAGAGACACCGAATCAGAGGCGTCCTGCGGCTTTCAGGGCCAGGTATGCGTCCGCCAGTGCCGGCGCCAGGTCGTCCGGTGTCGCGTCGACGACCGTCACGCCGTGGCGGCGGAGTTGTTCGGCGGTTCGATGGCGTTCCGTTTGCGCCTGGGCGGCGGCTGCGGCCTCGTACACCGCTTCTGTGTTTCCTCGGGCTGTTGCCATGGCGGCGATGTGGGGGTCTGCCACCGAGGCCAGGAGGACTGTGTGGCGTTGAGTCAGCTGTGGGAGCACGGGGAGCAGGCCCTCCTCGATGGGGGCCGTCTCCAGGCTGGTGAGCAGGACGATCAGGGAGCGTCTGGGGGCCGTACGGAGTGTGGTGGCCGCGAGGCCGCGGGCGTCCGTTTCGATGAGTTCGGGTTCCAGGGTGGCCATCGCATTGACCAGGGACGGGAGGACGTCCGCTGCGGCGCGGCCCTGGGCCAGGGCGCGTACCCGGCGGTCGTACGCGAGGAGGTCCACGCGGTCGCCGGCGCGGGAGGCCAGGGCCGCGAGGAGGAGGGCCGCGTCCATGGAGGCGTCCAGGCGGGGGACGTCGCCCACGCGGCCCGCCGAGGTACGGCCGGTGTCGAGGACCAGGAGGATGTGGCGGTCTCGCTCGGGGCGCCAGGTGCGTACCGCGACCGTCGTTTGGCGGGCTGTGGCGCGCCAGTCGATGGAACGGGTGTCGTCGCCGGGGACGTACTCGCGCAGGCTGTCGAATTCCGTGCCTTCGCCGCGGGTCAGGACGCTGGTGCGGCCGTCGAGTTCGCGCAGGCGGGCGAGCTTGGAGGGGAGGTGCTTGCGGCTGGTGAACGGGGGGAGGACCCGTACCGTCCAGGGGACGTGGTGGCTGCCCTGGCGGGCGAAGAGGCCCAGGGGGCCGTACGAGCGGATCGTCACGCGGTCGGCCTTGCGGTCGCCTCGGCGGGTGGGGCGCAGGCGGGTGGTGACGCGGCGGCGTTCGCCGGCGGGGACCGTCAGGCGGTGGCGGGAGGCCTCCACCTCGGTGCCGGACTGCCAGCTGCTGGGGGGCCAGGCGTCGCGCAGGCGGGCGCGGAGTGGGCGGCCCGAGGGGTTGGTGACGGTGAGAGTCACGTCCGCCGGTTCGCCCAGGCGTGCGGAGGTGTCGCCGGAGCGGGTGAGGCCCAGGCGGCGTACGGGGGCTGCCAGGGCGTAGTCGCAGGCGCATGCGACCGCCAGGGGGCCGTTCACGGCGAGGATGCCTGTCCAGCTGGGGTCCCAGATGCCGAGGGGGACCGAGCCCAGGGCCGCCAGGAGGGCGGCGCGTCCGGTGAGTGCCATCAGCGGGGGACGGGGACGTGGGCGAGGATCGCGTTGATGACGGAGTCGGCCGTCACGCCCTCCATCTCGGCCTCCGGGCGGAGCTGCACGCGGTGGCGGAGGGTGGGGAGGGCCAGTGCCTTGACGTCGTCCGGGATGACGTAGTCGCGGCCGGTCAGCCAGGCCCAGGCGCGGGACGTCGCCAGGAGGGCCGTGGCGCCTCGGGGGGAGACGCCGAGCGTGAAGGACGGGGATTCGCGGGTCGCGCGGCAGATGTCCACGACGTAGGCGGTGATCTCGGGGGAGATCGTCGTCTTGGCGACGGCCGCGCGGGCCGCTTCCAGGTCCGACGGGCCCGCTACGGGGCGTAGGCCGGCGGCGCGCAGGTCGCGTGGGTTGAAGCCCTCGGCGTGGCGGGTGAGGACGTCGATCTCGTCCTGGCGGGACGGGAGGGGGATCGTGAGCTTGAGGAGGAAACGGTCCAGCTGGGCTTCGGGGAGGGGGTAGGTGCCCTCGTACTCGACCGGGTTCTGGGTCGCGGCGACCAGGAACGGGTCGGGGAGGGGGCGGGGGGTGCCGTCGACCGTGACCTGGCGTTCCTCCATGGCTTCCAGGAGGGACGACTGGGTCTTCGGGGGAGTGCGGTTGATCTCGTCCGCGAGGAGGAGGTTGGTGAAGACCGGGCCCGGTTGGAAGGAGAACTCCGCGGTGCGCGTGTCGTAGACGAGGGAGCCGGTGATGTCGCTCGGCATCAGGTCCGGAGTGAACTGGACGCGCTTGGTGTCGAGTTCGAGTGCGGATGCGAGTGCCCGGACGAGCAACGTTTTGGCTACCCCGGGGACTCCTTCCAGTAGGACGTGTCCGCGGCAGAGGAGGGCGACGACGAGGCCGGTCACGGCGGGGTCCTGGCCGACCACGGCTTTGGCGATCTCGGCGCGCAGGGCTTCCAGGGAGGCCCGGGCGGTGTCCGGGTTCCCGGTGATCCCGGCGTTGTCAGTGGTCGGGTCCATCATGGACGGCGTACCTCTCTTTCGAGGGCGTCGAGTTGGTCGGCGAGGGAGATGAGGGCTGCGTCGTCACCGGGCGGCGGGCCGAAGAGGAGGGAATGCAGGGCCTGTCCGTCGCTGTGGTGCTGGAGCTGGGCGGACAGGGCGGGGAGCAAGGACTCGGGCGCGTGCGCCTGGGTGACGGGGACGCCGACCAGGGGGGCGAGGCGAGTGCGGGTGGTGGAGCGAAGAGCGCCTGCCGCGCGGTCGCGGGCGTTGGTCTTGCGGTAGAGGCGGGCGCGGCCTTCGACGGTTTCGGAGGCGCGGATCGCCACGGGGAGACGTTCGGGTACGAGGGGGCCGAGCCGGCGTGCCCGCCAGAGGGCGGCCAGGACCGCGGCGACGAAGAGTTGCAGGGTGCCCCAGAGCCAGCCCGAGGGGAGCAGGTCGAAGAAGCCGCGCTCGCCGGAGTCGGTGAGCGAGTCGTCGGACAGCGAGGGGAGGTACCAGACCAAGTGGGGGCGGGAACCGAGCAGTTGGAGGGCGAGCGAGGCGTTGCCATGCTCGTCGAGGCGGTCGTTGTAGAGGATGTCGGGGGCGCCGAGTACGACGGTGTCGCCGTCCCCGGTGGCTGTCGGGACGCGTACGAGGGTGGGGAGGCCGTTGCTCGGGTAGCAGGTGTCGGCGTCGGTGACGCCGGTGTCGTAGCGGAAGCCGCCCGTGTCCGCGGTGCCCGCGCGCTGGGCGGCGGGCAGGTCGCAGTCCGGGGACAGCTCCGAGTCGAAGCTGATCGCGGGGTCGGCGGTGACACCGGGAGCGAGTGTTCCGACGGACGGGCTGCCGGGGGCGACCAGGACCGTGCGTCCGCCGGAGTTCTCCGTCGCTGTGCGCAGTTGCCGTTGTTGACGGTCGGTCAGCAGGTCGGGGGCCGCGACCAGGAGGGTCGTGTCGGCGCCGGCCGCCGCGCTCGCCTCGGCGAGGGTGGTGACCACGCGCGTGGACACGTTCCGGTCGGCGAGGAGCGCGGCGACGGCGCGGCTGCCGCGGGGGTCGGCGGAACGTGGGTCGAGGGTGCCGCGCTGGGTGTCGGAGCGGATCACGGCGATCGCGACGGCGCCTATGAGGAGGACGACGACGGCGAGTACGACGCCCCGCGCGCGGGTCCACACCTGGCGGGCGGTGGGCGAGGTCGAGGTGGTGGCGGGGGCCGCCGTGGCCTCGGTGCTCATTCGGCTGCTCCCTGGCGGGCGTTGTGGGCCGTGCTGGGGGTGCTGCTGTTGATCGCCAGGGCCGGCTTCGTGCGTTCGAGGTCGTCGTCGAGTTCGGTGAGCCTGCGGTACGTCTGCGGGGTCGCGGTGCGTCCGCCGTACGTCACGTCGTCGAAGTCCCGGGCCGCGGTGCGCAGGCGGTCGGTGTGCGCGGGCAGGGTGCGGCCCGCTTCGGCGGCTGCCTCGTCGGCGGTGCGGCCGGGGCGGGCGTCGAGGAGCGCGCGTTCCTCCAGGGCGCGGACGACGGCGCGCATGCGTTCCTGGACGGCCTGGTTCCAGTGGCCCTGGGCTGCGTGTGCCTCGGCGGCGGCGCGGTGTTCGGCGGCGCTGCGGGGGCGGTCGTCGAAGAGCGCGGCGGCGGAGACGGGGCCGCGGCGCGGGGAGCCGAGGCGCCACCACAGGGCGCCGATCACGGCGACGACGGCCAGGAGGACGACGATCAGTCCGAGGATTCCTCCGGGGGCGGCGGTCGAGGCCGCGTTGAACAGTCCGTCGAGCCAGTTCCAGAAGGCGTCCATGGCCCGTTGCAGCGGTCCGGGGTCGTTCTCGTGGTACATGCGCTTGGACAGCTCGCGCTTGGCCGCCTCCCGCGCGGGGTCACGCGGGATCGTCACCGGCGGGTCGTCGTCGGCCGCCAGTGACAGTACGGCGGTGTCGCCGGCGCGCAGCAGTGCTCGTACGGCCGCTCCGGCGGTGGGCGGCAGGGCCGGCACCGTGGTGAGAAATCCCCCCGTCAGGCTCACCGCATCAGCTCCCCGGGGTGGTGCCCGGGGCGCCGGAGCCGTAGCCCTGGACGCCGGCGGCGCGGGCCAGGTCGAGGTCGAGGGCCTCGCGGCGGATGCGGTGGTCGATGTAGAGGAGCACGGTCACGCCCGCGGTGATCGGGAAGGTGATCATGGAGCCGATCACCGAGCCGATGCCGCTGACGACGAGGAACGTCCAGCCGAGGCCGCCCGTGCCGTTGAGGAAGCCGCTGATGCCGTCTCCGGTCATGGCCGCGGCGACGAAGGTGAACGGGAGGACGACGATGGACGCGACGACGCCCGCGATGACCGTGGCGAGCAGCTGGATGCCGAAGACCCGCCACCAGGAGCCGCGCACGAGCTTCGCGGAACGGCTGATCGACTTCACGATGCTCTGCTTCTCCAGCATCAGCGCCGGCGAGGCCAGGGAGAAGCGGATCATCAGCCACAGGGCGACGATGCCCGCGCCGAGGCCGCCCAGGACGGCGAGTGCCGCGCCGCCGCCCTCCGAACCCGAGAGAGCCACGAGGACGCCGGGGGCGATGCCGACGGCGAAGACCGCGACGACGGTGAGCAGCAGCAGGAAGATGAGGCCGAACAGCTTCGGGACCTGCGGGCGGGCTTCCCGCCAGGCCTCGCCGATGGGCGCCGGCTTGCCGAGTACGGCGCGGCTGGTCACGGCCGTGAGCAGGGCGGTCGCGATGACTGTGCCGATCAGGGAGATCACGAAGAGGAGGCCGGAGCCGAGGAGGGCGTCGCCCATGGCGCGGCTCACCTCGTCGAGGCTCGCGCTCGTGTCGTTGAGGGCGGCGGTGCTCGTGCTGTCGTCCAGGACGAATCCCTGGAGGAGGATCGCGAAGATCTCCGTGACGACCGCGACGGTGAGCGAGATGCCCAGCACGGTGCGCCAGTAGGCGCGCATGGTGGAGACGGCGCCGTCGAGGATCTCGCCGACGCCGAGGGGGCGCAGCGGGATCACGCCGGGCTTGGCCGCGGGCGGGGGGCCGCCCCAGTTGCCGCCCCAGCCGGGGTGGCCGCCGGGCGGGCCGTATCCGCCGTACCCTCCCGGGCCTGCGGGGCCGCCGTATCCGCCGGGGGCGCCGGGGTACTGGTTGCCCCAGCCCGGGCCGGGAGGCGGTGGTGGGGGCGGCGGGGCCTGGCCGGGGGCCTGGGAGCCGGTGGGGGCGGACCACTGGGCGGGTGGCGGCTGTTCCTGGGACCACTTCTGGCTGGAGCCGGCCGGGTCCGGGCGTGGCTGGTCGGCGGGTTCCGCGGGGCCGGGGCGGTCGGCGGGGGCGGGCGCGTCGGGCTGCTGCCCGTCGGAGGGGGCGGATCCGGGCGAGGCCCAGCCCGGAGTGTCGTTCATCGTCGCTCCTTCACGGTGCCCGTCCGCGTTCGCGGCAGGTTGGCAGCCATCGTGCCATGGGGAGGGCACGGGGGGATCGGCCCCCGTATGGGCTGGACACCTTCAATTGTCCGACGTACAGGGGGCAGACTGGGTGGATGGCTGATCAGTACGCGCAATCCCGCGAGGACAACCGGCCCACCGAGATACCGGCGATCCGCTGGGACGAACCCCCCGAGGGCCCGGTGCTGGTCCTTCTCGATCAGACGAGACTGCCGGCCGAGGAGGTCGAGCTGGTCTGCACGGACGCGCCCGCGCTGGTGGCGGCGATCCGTTCGCTGGCCGTGCGCGGGGCGCCGCTGCTGGGTATCGCGGGGGCGTACGGGGTCGCGCTCGCCGCCGCTCGTGGCTTCGACGTGGACGAGGCCGCCGTCGCGCTGGCGCAGGCCCGGCCGACCGCCGTGAACCTCGCTGTCGGGGTGAGCAGGGCGCGGGAGGCGTACCGGGCGGAGCTGGCCAGGGGCGGTGACCGGGATCGGGCAGCCATCGCGGCGCTGGTCGCGGCGCGGGCGCTGCACCGGGAGGACGCCGAGGCCAGTGCGCGGATGGCTGTGCACGGGCTGGCGCTGCTGGACGAGCTGCTGCCCGGCGGCGGGCACCGGGTGCTCACGCACTGCAACACCGGATCGCTGGTGTCGGGCGGTGAGGGAACGGCGTTCGCGGTGGCGCTTGCGGCGCACCGGGCGGGGCGGCTGCGCAGGCTCTGGGTGGACGAAACGCGCCCGTTGCTGCAAGGTGCTCGCCTGACGGCGTATGAGGCGGCGCGCAGCGGAATGGCGTACACCTTGCTCACGGACAATGCGGCGGGCTCGCTGTTCGCCGCCGGGGAGGTGGACGCGGTACTGATCGGGGCCGATCGGATCGCGGCCGACGGTTCGGTGGCGAACAAGGTGGGGAGCTATCCGCTCGCCGTGCTGGCCAGGTACCACCACGTGCCGTTCATCGTGGTGGCGCCGGTGACGACGGTGGATATGGACACCCCCGACGGGGCGTCCATAGAGGTGGAACAGCGTGCCGGACATGAGGTGACGGAGATTGCCGCACCTCAGGTGCCGGTGGCGGGAGTGGAAGCGGGAGGCGGGATTCCGGTGGCACCCTTGGGGACCCAGGCGTACAACCCGGCGTTCGATGTGACGCCTCCCGAGTTGGTGACGGCGATCGTCACCGAAGCGGGTGTGGTTTCGCCCGTGACGGCTGAGGCGCTTGCTGAGCTGTGTGACAGGTCACGCCAGGTAACGATTTAGTTAATGGGATGATGTCGTTTATGAAGGGACGAGTCCTTGTCGTCGATGACGACACGGCACTGGCCGAGATGCTCGGCATCGTGCTGCGTGGTGAAGGTTTTGAGCCGTCTTTCGTAGCTGACGGCGACAAGGCGCTGGCCGCTTTCCGTGAGTCCAAGCCCGATCTGGTGCTCCTGGACCTGATGCTTCCCGGTCGGGACGGTATCGAGGTGTGCCGCCTGATCAGGGCGGAGTCCGGGGTGCCGATCGTGATGCTCACGGCCAAGAGCGACACCGTCGATGTCGTCGTGGGCCTGGAGTCGGGCGCTGACGACTACATCGTGAAGCCGTTCAAGCCAAAGGAGCTGGTCGCCCGGATCCGGGCGCGGCTGCGGCGGTCGGAGGAGCCGGCGCCCGAGCAGCTGGCCATAGGTGACCTCGTCATCGATGTCGCCGGTCACTCTGTGAAGCGGGACGGGCAGTCGATCGCGTTGACGCCGCTGGAGTTCGATCTGCTGGTGGCGCTCGCGCGCAAGCCTTGGCAGGTGTTCACGCGTGAGGTGCTCCTGGAGCAGGTCTGGGGGTACCGCCACGCGGCGGACACCCGGCTGGTCAACGTGCATGTGCAGCGGCTGCGCTCCAAGGTCGAGAAGGACCCGGAGCGGCCGGAGATCGTGGTGACCGTCCGTGGCGTCGGTTACAAGGCCGGACCGAGCTGACATGTCCGGGGACAGTGCCGCTTCGGCCCCTGGGAGTTCCGGGGGGCGTGCGGAGCGGCCTGTCGGCCGGCAGAAGGCGGGCAGGGTGCGCAAGGCCGGCTCCGGCTGGCGGCAGTTCTTCGAGGGCGGGCTGCTCCAGGGCGGTGTCCAGGGCAGCCCGGTCCTTCGGCTGTTCATGCGCTGGGTGCGTCGGCCGCTGCTGCCCGTCATGCGGCTGTGGCGGCGCAACATCCAGCTCAAGGTCGTCGCCACGACGCTGCTGATGTCGCTGGGTGTCGTCCTGCTGCTCGGCTTCGTCGTGATCGGGCAGGTGCGCAACGGTCTCCTTGACGCCAAGGTGAAGGCTTCGCAGAGCCAGGCCGCAGGTGGGTTCGCGGTGGCCAAACAGAAGGCGGACACGGCGGCCAGCGCCAGCGGGGACGACGGTTCCGGCGCGGACGGCCGCCCCGCGCAGAACGTCATCCAGTGGATGAGCGACCTGGTGGAGTCCCTCTCCAGCGGTGGCCAGGGTGCCTTCGACGTCGTGACGCTCCCGGTCGGTCCGGCGGGCGACGACAGCGGCGGCGGGCGCGGACCGCGCGCCTCCGGCGGGGTGGATCCCACGTCGAGCGTGCCCGACGGGCTGCGCGAGCGGGCCGACGGCAGCACGTTGATGGCCCAGAGCTACACCCGTATCACCTACACCAACGGCAGTGAGTCGCAGCCCGCGCTGATCATCGGCAAGCAGGTCGACGACCCGAACGGGGACCCGTACCAGCTGTACTACCTCTTCCCGCTCACGCAGGAGGAGAAGTCGCTGAGCCTGGTCAAGGGGACGCTGGCGACGGCCGGGCTGTTCGTCGTCGTACTCCTGGGGGCCATCGCCTGGCTCGTGGTGCGGCAGGTCGTGACGCCGGTGCGGATGGCGGCGGGGATCGCCGAGCGGCTGTCCGCGGGGCGGCTGCAGGAGCGGATGAAGGTCACCGGCGAGGACGACATCGCGCGGCTCGGCGAGGCCTTCAACAAGATGGCGCAGAATCTCCAGCTGAAGATCCAGCAGCTGGAGGACCTGTCGCGGATGCAGCGGCGGTTCGTGTCCGACGTGTCGCACGAGCTGCGGACGCCGCTGACGACCGTACGGATGGCCGCCGATGTCATCCATGACGCGCGCGTGGACTTCGATCCCATCACCGCGCGGTCGGCCGAACTGCTCGCCGATCAGCTGGACCGGTTCGAGACGCTGCTCGCGGATCTGCTGGAGATCAGCCGGTTCGACGCGGGCGCGGCGGCGCTGGAGGCCGAGCCGATAGACCTCAGGGAGGTCGTACGGCGGGTGGTGAGCGGTGCCGAGCCGCTGGCCGAGCGCAAGGGGACGACGGTACGGGTCGTCGGCGATCAGCAGCCTGTCGTGGCCGAGGCGGACGCGCGGCGCGTGGAGCGGGTGCTGCGCAACCTCGTCGTCAACGCCGTGGAGCACGGCGAGGGCAACGACGTCATCGTGAAGCTGGCCGCCGCGGGCGGCGCGGTCGCGGTGGCCGTGCGCGACTACGGGGTCGGGCTCAAGCCCGGCGAGGCGACCCGCGTCTTCAGCCGCTTCTGGCGGGCCGACCCGGCACGCGCGCGTACCACCGGCGGTACGGGCCTCGGCCTGTCCATCGCGCTGGAGGACGCGCGGCTGCACGGCGGCTGGCTGCAGGCGTGGGGCGAGCCGGGCGGTGGTTCGCAGTTCCGGCTGACGCTGCCGCGCACCGCCGACGAGCCCCTGCGGGGCTCACCGATACCGCTGGAGCCCAAGGACTCGCGGCGCCATCGGGGACTCAACGACGCGGGTCTGCCGCACGCCGGTGGCGACAAGCTCGCCACGGTGCCGGTGCAGACGGCAGCGGCCGAGCAGCGGCCGATAGCGCCACGGCTCGCCGCCATGGCCCCGACCGCCGACCCCACGGCGCTGCCCGGCAACGGCGCGCGCGTGGTGCCGCGCCCGGCGGGCGGCGCGCGGCGCGACGGTACTTCCGGTACGGAGCCCGGATCGGAGTCGCCGTCCTCGGACACGGTGTCCTCGGATGCCGGGCCGGAGCGCGTGAACAAGCAAGGGGAGGCATTTCGTGGGCCCTGACCGCGAGCGGGACGGTCGGCGGCGGGAAACGGTTCGTACGGTGGTGTACGCCGCCTGTGGCGCCGTACTGCTGGCCGGATGCGCCTCGATGCCCGACAGCGGGGATCTGCGCGGGGTCGAGTCCACGCCTCGGCAGGACGCCCAGGTGCGGGTCTTCGCCCTGCCGCCCCACGAGAACGCCCAGCCCGTGGAGATCGTCCAGGGTTTCCTTGAGGCGCTGACCAGCGACGATCCGCACTACGAGACGGCACGCAAGTACCTCACCGCGAGCGCGGCGAAGGGGTGGCGGCCCGACGCGTCCACCACGGTGCTGGGCGGCGGGCCCAGTACGGGCCAGGTCCCCGTGGGCAGCCGGGAGGACGGGATCGACGCCTACGCGTTCACGCTGACCGGCGGCAGGTTCGCCACGCTGGACTCCCGGCAGTCGTACGCACCCGCCGACGGGCAGTACCGGGAGACGCTGCACCTCACACGCGAGAAGAAGAGCGGGCAGTGGCGCATCGACGAGCTGCCGCAGGGCATCGTCATGGGCAAGTCGGACTTCCTGCGCAACTACACCTCCGTCAATAAGTACTACTTCGCGTCGAACACGCCGTCGGAGCCGGCCGGGCAGCCCGTGTCCGTCGCCGATCCGGTGTACGTCCGCAAGAAGGTCGACCCGATGACGCAGACGGTGAGTTCGCTGCTCGAAGGGCCCTCACGCTGGCTGGGGCCGGTCGTCAGGTCGAGTTTCCCGACGGGTACGGCGCTCAAGAAGGGCGTCACCTCGCTGACCCCCGACGACCAGAACCGGCTGACGGTGCCGCTCAACGACAAGGCGAGCCGGGTCGGTTCCGCCAAGTGCACCGAGATGGCGGCCCAGCTCCTCTACACCCTCCAGGACCTCACCCCCACCGGTGTCGGCGAGGTCGCGCTGCAGCGCTCCAACGGCACCCAGCTGTGCTTTCTAGACAAGGACCGGGCCGAGATCGTCGCCGCGCGCGTCGCGGTGCAGAGTCCCGACTACCAGTACTTCATCGACGGCAAGCACCGCCTCGTACGGGTGGCGGGCGGCAACCCCGATCCCGACGACAAGGTCTCCCCGGTGCCGGGCGCGCTCGGTGAGGGGGAGAAGCAGCTGCGGTCCGCGGCGGTCTCGCGCGACGAGGGCAGCGCGGCCGGGGTCTCGCTGGACGGGACCTCGCTGTACGTGGGGTCGCTGGTGTCCGGCGGATCGCTCGGCGAGCCGGTGCTGACCAGCCAGGGCGCCACCAAGGACGACCGGCTGACCACACCCAGCTGGGACGGCGACGGCGACCTCTGGGTGGCCGACCGCAACCCCGCGAAGCCCCGGCTGCTGCTCCTGAAGAAGGGCGCGGGCGAGCCGCTGGAGGTGAGGACCCCGGGGCTCGACGGGCGCATCGAAGCGGTACGGGTGGCCGCTGACGGGGTGCGGATCGCGCTCATCGTGGAGAAGGACGGCGTGCGGTCGCTGTACATCGGGCGGATCGAGCGGGACGAGCGGTCGGCGGAGACGTCGGACGGGTCGGCCCAGGAGGAGACCGCGGCCACGTCTGGGCAGGCGGCGGGGCAGAAGGCCGGGGAGCAGTCGGTCGTGTCGGTCCTCGAACTGCACTCCGTGACACCGCAGTTGGAGGAGGTCACCGCCATGTCGTGGGCCGGGGACAGTCGGCTCGTGGTGGTGGGGCGTGAGCAGCGCGGTGTCCAGCAGCTGGCATACGTGCAGGTCGACGGCTCGACGCCGGTGGGGTCGGCGCCGACCGCGCTGACCGGCGTGAAGGCCGTCGCCGCGGCCGAGGACGAGAGGCTGCCGCTGGTGGCGTACTCGGAGGAGGACGGGATCGTGCGGCTGATGTCCGGGTCCAAGTGGCAGAAGCTGGTCAAGGAGGGGTCGGCTCCGGTGTATCCGGGGTGATCCGGTGTATCCGGGGGTGAGAGGTCTCTGCTGTCCTGTCTGGAGGCCTGCGGTGGTCTTGCAGGGGCTCTCCAGGCGGTTCTCAAGTGGGTCTCAAGCGGTTCTGTGTCGACGGCTCGTCGGATGTCCGGCGGGCCGTCGGTGTTTCCGGGTGCTGTTCGGGTGCGGTTTTCGGGGTGCGGGGAGTTATCCACAGGGCGTTGTCCACAGGGGTGGCCGGGTGGCGCGGGTGTTGGCACAGTGGTGGGCATGCGGGGGTGGTGGCGGGACTTCAGTGACCTGGTGCTGCCGGCCGAGTGCGGAGGCTGTGGGAGGCCTCGCACGGTGCTCTGCCCGGAGTGCCGTGCCGCCCTGGACGGGGCCGCACCGAGCCGGGTGCGACCGGTGCCGGAGCCCCCAGGGCTGCCGGTGGTGCACGCGGCGGCCCGGTACGAGGACGAGGTGCGCGCGGTACTCCTCGCGCACAAGGAAAGGGGCGCACTGACACTCGCGGGGCCGCTCGGGACGGCACTGGCGGGAGCTGTACGGGCAGGGCTGCCGGCCGGGGCCCTGCGCGGTGGTACGGGTGTGCTGCTCGTGCCGGTGCCGTCCGCGCGTCGGGCGGTGCGGGCCCGGGGGCACGATCCGGCTCGGCGGATCGCGCTCGCCGCGGCGGGTGTGCTGCGCGGGTCCGGTACGCCGGCCCGGGTACTGGCGGTACTGCGGCAGCGGCGTGCCGTGGCCGATCAGGCGGGCCTCAACTCCCGGCAGCGGCTGGAGAATCTCGGGGGCGCGCTGGGTGTGGTCGCGGGGGGTGGGCGGTTGTTGGTGGGTGGGAGAGGGGGCGGGGGTGGGGGTGGGGCCCCCGGAGAGGGTTCCAGTGGCGGTCCCAGCTCGGGGTCCGGTGGGGATGTGGTGGTCCTGGTCGACGACCTGATGACGACCGGCGCCTCGCTGGCTGAGGCCGCGCGTGCGGTGCGGGAAGCGGTTGCGGACGTGAGACGGGGGAGGAACGCCGTGTATTCGGGAGCGGGGAGGGAAGGCAGAGGGGAACGGTGGCCGGGAGCCGTGGGCGCGGGTGTGGAGCGGAGGCCGGGAGCGCCGGGAATGGTGGCGCCGGCCGCCTTCGAAGTCATGATCTGTGCGTCTGTGGTCGCGGCGACGCCTGATTCTTTCGAAATAAACCGGAACTGACCGCGAACTTGCATCGTTGCAGGTAGTGAGAGGGTCAATTCACTGGAACGGAGGTACGCGCCGGTAGAGGGTGACGACATCCGTCCGGGCGAGATATGTTCGGTTGTGAGGGAAAGCCGCAGGCCACACCTCGCAAATCCGAATGCCGTGCTGTGGGTTTTCCTTAATCACCCCAGCCGGCCGAGTGGGGATCTTGCCCATGGGGGAGGAGGAGGTGGAAGTCGCCGAGTCCGAGGTTCCGGGGCACACCGGAGCCTGGTGCAAAAGGGAGATGCTCCGCCACTGAAGCGGAGCGATCCGGGAACGGAGTTCTGCGTGGACATCGTCGTCAAGGGACGCAAGACCGAGGTGCCCGAGCGGTTCCGGAAGCACGTGGCCGAGAAGCTGAAGCTGGAGAGGATCCAGAAGCTCGACGGCAAGGTGATCAGCCTCGACGTCGAGGTTTCCAAGGAGCCCAACCCCCGGCAGGCCGACCGCTCCGACCGAGTGGAGATCACGCTTCACTCCCGCGGTCCGGTGATCCGGGCGGAAGCAGCGGCAAGCGACCCGTACGCGGCACTCGACCTCGCGGCCGACAAGCTCGAGGCCCGGCTGCGCAAGCAGCACGACAAGCGTTACACCCGACGGGGCGCAGGCAGGCTGACGGCCGCCGAGGTCGCCGACCACGTCCCGGACGCGGCAACGCTGAACGGCAACGGTCACCCCGTCCACGAGGAAGTCGCGGACGGCGTGCCCACCAAGAGGATCGGCTCGCTGGAAGTGAAGGGTGAAGGCCCCCTCGTCGTCCGCGAGAAGACCCACGTCGCCTCCCCGATGACGCTCGACCAGGCTCTCTACGAGATGGAACTGGTCGGGCACGACTTCTACCTGTTCGTCGACTCCGAGACCAAGGAACCGAGTGTCGTCTACCGGCGGCACGCCTACGACTACGGCGTGATCCACCTCAACACGGACCCGATGGTCGCCCATCAGGCGCACTCCCCCGCGGCCGGTGGCACGCTGGGCGGCTGACCGCCCCCGGAGAGAGCCGAGCGGGTGCCCCTGGAGCGCGTGTGCGCCCCCAGGGGCACCCGTGTGCGACCCCTCCGGAACCCGCTCTGTCACCGCACTGTCGCCCGGGCATGGAATCATGGCCGCAACGGCCCAACCGGTGGGCCGTTGCCTTGGGTTGGCGATGGCACAGAACCACAGGCCACAGCCTTCAGGGGGAGGAACGATGGCGGACAGCTTCGGACCGATGCAGGTCGAGGATGCCGACGACAGCGTCACCGGCATGGGCCCGGACGTGGGCACCTCGCGCAAGGAGCCGATCAGAGTCCTTGTCGTGGACGACCATGCCCTCTTCCGTCGTGGACTGGAGATCGTGCTCGCGGCCGAGGAGGACATCCAGGTCGTCGGCGAGGCGGGGGACGGTGCGGAGGCGGTCGACAAGGCCGCCGATCTGCTGCCCGACATCGTGCTGATGGACGTACGGATGCCGAAGCGCGGTGGGATCGAGGCGTGCACCTCCATCAAGGAGGTCGCGCCCAGCGCCAAGATCATCATGCTGACGATCAGCGACGAGGAAGCCGATCTGTACGAAGCGATCAAGGCGGGGGCGACCGGATATCTCCTCAAGGAGATCTCCACGGACGAGGTGGCCACGGCCATTCGCGCGGTCGCCGACGGACAGTCGCAGATCAGCCCCTCGATGGCGTCGAAGCTGCTCACCGAATTCAAGTCGATGATCCAGCGGACGGACGAGCGGCGGCTGGTGCCCGCGCCGCGGCTCACCGAGCGCGAGCTGGAAGTGCTCAAGCTGGTCGCGACCGGGATGAACAACCGGGATATCGCCAAGGAGTTGTTCATCTCCGAGAACACCGTGAAGAACCATGTGCGCAACATCCTGGAGAAGCTGCAGCTGCACTCCAGGATGGAGGCCGTGGTTTACGCGATGCGGGAGAAGATTCTCGAGATCCGGTAGCGGCTCGAGATTCGGTAGTGGTGGGTCAGCCCATGGCCTGGGTCAGCTCCCTTGTCAGGGGGGTGCGCAGGTCCGGGGCGTCCACCCGTTCCACTCGTACGTTCGTGCAGTTCACCCAGGTTGCCGCTTCGAGGAGGGCTTGGGCCACCGCCGGGACCGCCTTGGGGCCGTGCAGGCTGACCTGTCTGGCCACCAGGGTGTTGCCCTCCCGGGCGGGGTCCACTCGTCCCACTAGGTGGCCGCCGGCGAGGACCGGCATCGCGAAGTAGCCGTACACGCGCTTCGGCTTCGGGACGTAGGCCTCCAGGCGGTGCGTGAAACCGAAGATCCGTTCCGTGCGTGCCCGTTCCCAGATCAGGGAGTCGAACGGGGAGAGCAGGGTCGTGCGGTGGCGGCCTCGTGGGGGTGTCTCCAGGGCTGCGGGGTCCGCCCAGGCCGGTTTGCCCCAGCCCTCGACCGTGACGGGGACCAGGCCCGAGTCCGCGATCACCGTGTCGACCTGTTCCGCCTTGAGGCGGTGGTAGTCGGCGATGTCGGCGCGGGTGCCGACGCCCAGGGACTGGCCCGCGAGGCGGGCCAGGCGGCGCAGGCACTCGGTGTCGTCGAGTTCGTCGTGCAGCAGCGTGGGCGGGATGGCTCGCTCGGCCAGGTCGTACACCCGCTTCCAGCCTCGGCGCTCCACGCAGACCACCTCGCCGTACATCAGGGCGCGTTCGACGGCGACCTTGGTGCCGGACCAGTCCCACCATTCGCTGGTGCGCTTCGCGCCGCCCAACTCCGTCGCGGTGAGGGGGCCTTCCGTGCGGAGTTGCTTGATGACCTGGTCGTAGGTGCCGGGTGGGAGGTCGTGGTTCCAGTGGGGGCGGGAGCGGTAGGCGCGGCGGCGGAAGGCGAAGTGGGGCCATTCCTCCACGGGGAGGATGCAGGCGGCGTGTGACCAGTATTCGAAGGCGTGGGGGTGGGAGTGGGGGTGAAGGCTGGGGTTGGGGGCGAGGTGGGGAGTGGCTTCGGTTGTGGGGGTGGGGTTCCAGTAGGCCGCTTCGACGTTCTTGCGCGGTATGGCGCCGAGGCGGGCGTACGGGATGAGTTCGTGGGAGCGGGCTAGTACGGAGATCGTGTCGAGCTGGACCGCGCCCAGGTGGCGGAGGATTCCGCGGACGCCTGCCTTGCGGTTGGGAGTGCCTAGGAAGCCCTGGGCGCGTAGGGCGATGCGGCGGGCCTCGTCGGCGGAGAGTTGGGTGTGGGGCGTGGGGGTGGGGGTGGGGTGCGGTGGGCTGCTCGTCATGTCTCCGCACGATAGGGGGTGGGACTGACAGTGGGGGGTGAGCTGGGGGTTTGGGTGCGGGCGGTGAGGGTTTTCGCCCCCGCCGCCCTTACCCGTCCCATCCCTGGGGGGGGGGGGCCCCCCCCCCCCCCGGCGGGGCGGGCCCGGGGCGGCCC
>NZ_JBSFMT010000128.1:0-16071 GCF_053599695.1 Streptomyces sp. NPDC000878
CTCCGTACCCGCGTCCGTATCCGCGTCGACACCCGGAACGTCCGGCACAAGGACGTCCGTCGAGGCCGGCCGCCTTTCCGCTGTCGGCTGCTTGCCTCTACTGCTGAGGAGGCTGCGGGTAACCGGGCTGCTGGGGGTGGGGCTGGGGCTGCTGCTGAGGCGGCTGGTAGGGCTGCCCCGGCTGCGGCGGATAACCGTACGGCTGCTGGGGCGGGTACGGCTGGCCGGGCTGGGGCGGCGGCGGGTACTGCCCCGGCTGCCCGGGCTGGGCCGGGTACGGCTGCCCCTGCACCGGCTGCCCCGGAATCTGCTGCATCTGCTGTTGCTGGTGTCCCGGCAGCGGCGGGGCCGCGACCGGGGGCGGGTTGCCGTCCGAGGTCCAGAGCCCGTGCATCTGCTGGTGCCGTACGAAGTCCTCGGCGATCAGGGCGGCGAGGTTGAAGTACGCCTCACGGACCTTGGGCCGCATCATGTCGAGGTCGACCTCGGCACCGGCGGCGAGGTGCTCGTCGAAGGGCACGGTGATGACGCCCCGGCAGCGCGTCTCGAAGTGGGAGACGATGTCCTCCACCTTGATCATCTTGCCGGTCTCGCGCACACCCGAGATGACGGTGAGGGACCGCGAGACCAGATCCGCGTACCCGTGCGCGGACAGCCAGTCCAGCGTCGTACTGGCGCTGCTGGCACCGTCCACCGACGGGGTCGAGATGATGATCAGCTGATCGGCGAGGTCGAGTACGCCCCGCATGGCGCTGTAGAGCAGACCGGTGCCGGAGTCGGTCAGGATGATCGGGTACTGCTTGCCCAGTACGTCGATCGCACGCCGGTAGTCCTCGTCGTTGAAGGCCGTGGAGACGGCCGGGTCGACGTCGTTGGCGATGATCTCCAGTCCGGAGGGTGCCTGGGACGTGAACCGCCGGATGTCCATGTAGGAGTTGAGGTACGGGATCGCCTGGACGAGGTCACGGATGGTGGCCCCGGTCTCGCGCCGCACGCGGCGGCCGAGCGTACCGGCGTCCGGGTTGGCGTCGATGGCGAGGATCTTGTCCTGCCGCTCGGTGGCGAGGGTCGAGCCGAGCGCGGTGGTCGTGGTCGTCTTGCCGACACCGCCCTTGAGGCTGATGACGGCGATGCGATAGCAGGACAGCACAGGCGTACGGATCAGCTCCAGCTTCCGCTGCCGCTCGGCCTCCTCCTTCTTGCCGCCGATCTTGAAACGGGAGGGCGCGGCAGCGGGCCGGCCGCTCTTCGCCTTCTGCTTCTTGTTGTTGAGCAGCCGGTCGGAGGACAGCTCGACGGCCGCGGTGTAACCGAGCGGCGCGGCACCGGGGTTGGTCATCTGCCGCTGGTCGTGCTGCATGGGCTGCGGCCAGGCGGCCCCGGTACGCGGGTCCACGGGCGGCTGCGGCCCGGCGGGAACCCCGGGCACGGGGCTGCCGAGCGGTTGCGGAGGCGAGGCGGGAACGGCACCCGGCACATGCGGGGGCGTCTGAGGCCCGGCATGCGGGTGGGGTGCGTCGGCCTGCTGCGGTACGTGGGGCTGCGGCGGCGCCTGCTGCGCGGGCGCCTGCGGGAAGGGGAACCCGTACCCACCGGGCGCCCCGGCGGGCCCAGCGGGCCCACCAGGCGCACCGGGGTGCGGGAAGCCGTAGCCGGGCTGCGGGGCCGGGGGCTGAGGTACGGGTGCCCCGGCGGGAGGCGGGAAACCGTACCCGTCCTGGGGGCTGGCAGCGGGCGCAGGAGGCACCGGCACGGGGCCACCCCAAACCGGAGGCTGACCGCCGGGCTGGGGGGTGCCGTGGGCGCCTTGCGGGCTGGGTGCGGCTGGGGCCTGGGCCGGGGGCTGAGGCTGGGCGCCGGGGGACGGGAAGCCGTATCCGCCTTGAGGGTTGGGGCCGGCCGGGGTCGGAGCCGGGGCGGGCCCGCCGGGCTGGGGGAAGCCGTAGCTCCCCTGGGGGTTGGGGCCAGCGGGCGGTGCTGCCGGCGGCGGGAACCCGTACCCGGAGGGCGGGCCGTCCTGCGTCGGGGCAGGGGTGCTTGGTGCTTGGGGCTTGGTGCCGGGGTGTGGGAAGCCGTATCCGCCTTGGGCGTTGGGGCCTGCCGGGGTCGGGGTGGGTCCTCCGGGTTGCGGGAGGCTGTGGCCGTCCTGGGCGTTCGGGGCCGGGGGCTGGGCGCTCGGGGGAGGGAAGCCGTATCCGCCGGGGGCGTTGGGCCCGGCCGGGGCCGGGGCGGGTACGCCGGGCTGGGGGAAGCCGTAGCCACCCTGAGCGTTCGGGGCCTGGGCCGGGGGCTGAGGCTGGGTGCCGGGAGGAGGGAAGCCGTATCCGCCTTGGGCGTTGGGGCTCGCCGGAGCCGGAGCCGGAGCGCCGGGCTGGGGGACGCTGTAGTCACCCTGGGCGTTCGGTGCCGGGGGCTGAGGCTGGGTGCCGGGGGGCGGGAAGCCGTATCCGCCCTGCGCGTTGGGGCCCACCGGGGTAGGCGCGGGCGCGCCCGGCTGGGGGAGGTCGTAGCCGCCCTGGGCGTTCGGGGCCGGAGGCCGGTTGCCCGGGGGCGGGAAGCCGTACCCGGCCTGGGAGTTGGGACCCGTGGGCGCGGCCGGAGTCGGCTGCGGCGGGAATCCGTAGCCGGCGGGTGACGCACCCGGGGTCGGGGCAGGGACCTCAGGGGCCGCCGCGGCCGGGTTGGGTGGCGGGAAGCCGTACCCAGCCTGCGGGGGCGCCGGAGCCGGGGCGGGCGGAGGAGCGTTCCAGGCGGCGGGCGTGGCCTGCGGCTGGAACGGGGGCTGCATCGACGGCACGGGCGGCTGCTGGCCCGGCACGGCGGGAGGCTGAGGCTGACCCGGTGCCGGTGCCGGTGTGGCCGACGCGGCCTGCGGCTGGAGAGGCGCGGCTTCCGGCTGGGTCGGCGGCTGCGCGGGCCACTGTCCAGCCGTGGCGGGAGCGGCCGGCTGGTAGGACGGAGGCAGCGGCGGCAGTCCGCCGCTCTGGCCGGTCGCCGGGGGAGCCCAGGAGGGCGGCACGGTCCCGGGCGCGCCCTCCGGCAGCGGAGGCAGGTTGAGCGGCGCGCTGGGCACCGAGTCCCGCACGGGCGCGACCGGCGCGGAGTCGCGTACGTCGTCGACCGCACTCGGCGTCGGCGCGGCGTCCTCGTGCTCGGGCTCGGCGGCAGCCACGGGCTCGCTGTCCTCGGGCTCGACATCGACGCCCTGGGCAGCTACCGGCTCGGCGTCCACCGGCTCCGAGACGGCAACGTCCGTCGCCACAGCTCCCTCGGACTCCTCGGACTCCACGTCCACGGGCGCCGCGTCGACCAACTCCGCGTCTGGGGCGTCGGTTTCCGCGTCCGCGTCCGCATGCTCGGCGTCCTGAACCTGAGGCACGGCACCGCTCGCCTCGTCGGAGACCTCACCGACGTCCGAACCCTCGTCGCCCTCGCCTTCGGCAGCTACCGCGTCCGTGACGGGCTGCAGCGCGGAGACGTCATCCAGAGGCTCCGGGTCCGGGACGCTCACCTCAGCGGCGACAGTCTCGGCCTCGACGGAGTCGTCACCCGACTCACCGCCGGCGTCGGCCGAGACCACCGGCTCCGCGAAGTCGTGCTGCGCATCGGCCGGAGGAGCGGCCGGAGCCGGCGGGGCCGGAGGCAGCGGAGGGGTCCACTGGGCCTGGAATCCGCCCACGGGAAAACTGGGGACAGCCGTGGGGCTCGCGGGACCGCCGACAGCCCCCGACTGAGGCGCCGTCGGCTGGAACGCACCGCTGACCGGCAACCGGGGCACACCCACAGGACTCGCAGCACCGGGAGCGGGAGCGGCGCCGGGCACCGCATCGTCGACACCGGCACCCGAACGAGCGTCCGCAGCCGTATCCGCGTCTACACCAGTCTCCGAACCCGAACCCGTATCCGACTCATCGCCCGACTCCGCGCCCGCCTCGTCGTTCGACTCGGCATCCGTCTCGTCCCCCGACCCCCCCGACGCGTTCTGCGTGTACCAGGCAGGCGTCGCGTAATCGATGGTGAACTCGCCCGTCATCTCGCTGGCGGACTCCGCGTCGGACTGGTCATCGCCGGGTGTGGCCCAGCCCCCGCGGATCCCGTCCCGATCGCTGTTCACAGTTCCTCCTGATGTGGTCGAGCACCCGCTTGCCGTGCTGGGGCGACCATTTCTCGTCTGTATTCATGTCGTCCGAAGCCGGTTCTTCAGTGGGTCGTGTCCACGTCGTCCGGCATCGGGCGGCGGAGGTCGTCCGATCTGCTTGGCGCTTCCCCCGGTACTCCCGACCCAGCCTAATCACCAGGACCCCCGCCCCGGCAGGCCCGTCCACCCCTCAGTGACCGTCCATTACGTCACAGCCTGACCGGAACCGATCCCGTCCGTGCCCGAACCGCCTTATCCGGCAAGAGAGTTGACACGAACGGAACGACATCCGCCCCACACCCGCCACAACCCCACATGCATAGTAGGCGGCCCCTCTGACAACGCACTTCACGGAAAAGCGCACGAAAAAGAGGGGCGGGACCGGCGCACCGCACCGGTCCCGCCCCTTGTGAATCCATCAATCCGTCACCCAGAACGACTGATCGATCTACTCCACCTGCTCCGCCTACTCCACATCCCCGCCGGAATCCGTACCGGCACCCGAACCTGAACCCGTCCCCGAGCCCGAAGCCGCGGCCTCGGCCGCCGCGAGCCCGCCGTTCTGCTCCGTCGGCTCCAGATCGAACTCCCCGTCGCGCGCCCCGAGCACGAACGCCGTCCACTCCGCCTCCGTGTAACGGAGGACGGTGTCATGGTCCAGGGACGACCGCATGGCCACCGCGCCCTCGGGGAGATAGGCGATCTCGACCCGCTCCTCGTGCTCCTCCGTGCCGGGGGCGCTGTGCCACTCGACACCCGAGATGTCGAGGGAGTACAGCTCGTCCCGCTCCCGCTCCTTGCGCGCCTTGACGTCCTCGTCCTGCGCGGCCGTGGTGTCCTGTGCGCCCTGTACCTCCGCCATGGCGAAGCGACCCCTTCCCGACGTACGTCATACGACAACTACAACTACGATCTGTGTTCTCACCCTAGTGGCCGAGCCCGGGCCGTCCGGACTGTTTGCACACCGCGGTGAAGACGGCCGCTGCCTGCTGGTATCCTGGGCGACGGCCGTTTGTGTACGCACCCCCGGAGTCATTCACTCCGGAGGCCGCGCCCAGCGGATCTCCAGCTTTCCGAGTTACGGAAGCTCCCCTGAGAAGTGGACCAGGGGCACTCGGTGGCTACTACAAAGACTACGAGGAGTACGCGTGTCGCTCGACGCCGCAGTGAAGAAGCAGCTCATCTCTGAGTTCGGTACCAAGGAGGGCGACACCGGCTCCCCCGAGGTCCAGGTCGCGATGCTCTCGCGCCGTATCTCGGACCTGACCGAGCACCTCAAGACGCACAAGCACGACCACCACTCCCGTCGTGGTCTGCTGATCCTCGTCGGTCAGCGTCGCCGCCTTCTCCAGTACCTGGCGAAGAAGGACATCCAGCGCTTCCGTGCGCTGGTCGACCGCCTCGGCATCCGTCGCGGTGCGGCGGGCGCCAAGTAAGACGCTGTGAGTAGGGAGCGGTTCCCACTTCTAGGGGGCCGCTCCCTTTGCCGTACGTGCGGAAACGTGCGGAGTGTCAGTGCCTCTTTGTAGTGTGGTAGCACAACGCAATACGCACGACACAAACGCAGGACAAAGCGCAGGACAAAGCGCAGGACAAAGCGCAGGACACATACGAGGAGAAGTGCACCTCGCCGCCGCCGGTCCTCGGTAGTGGCCCCCGGGAACTGCGACCCCCGGGTGCTTCGATCGAAGACCGGCCCGCACTCAGAAGGCGCGCTTCTCCGACCCCACGTCCCTCTGCCACACGGGCAGGACGGGACAAAAGACGAAAAAGTATCGGAGAAAACGCTAGTGGAGAACGAGACCCACTACGCCGAGGCCGTCATTGACAACGGTTCCTTCGGCACCCGCACCATCCGCTTCGAGACGGGCCGCCTGGCCAGGCAGGCCGCCGGCTCCGCCGTGGCGTATCTGGACGACGACACCATGGTGCTGTCGGCCACCACCGCCTCCAAGAACCCCAAGGACCAGCTCGACTTCTTCCCCCTCACGGTGGACGTCGAGGAGCGCCAGTACGCGGCCGGGAAGATCCCCGGTTCCTTCTTCCGTCGTGAGGGCCGGCCCTCCGAGGACGCGATCCTCACCTGCCGCCTGATCGACCGCCCGCTGCGCCCGTCCTTCAAGAAGGGCCTGCGCAACGAGATCCAGGTCGTCGCCACGATCATGGCGCTCAACCCCGACCACCTGTACGACGTCGTGGCGATCAACGCCGCCTCCGCGTCCACGCAGCTGGCCGGTCTGCCCTTCTCCGGCCCGATCGGCGGCGTCCGCGTCGCGCTGATCAACGGCCAGTGGGTCGCGTTCCCGACGCACACCGAGCTCGAGGACGCCGTCTTCGACATGGTCGTCGCCGGTCGCGTCCTGGAGGACGGCGACGTCGCGATCATGATGGTCGAGGCCGAGGCCACCGACAAGACCATCCAGCTGATCGCGGGCGGCGCCGAGGCGCCGACCGAGGAGGTCGTCGCCGCCGGTCTGGACGCCGCGAAGCCCTTCATCAAGGTGCTCGTCAAGGCCCAGGCCGACCTCGCCGCCAAGGCCGCCAAGCCCACTGGTGAGTTCCCGGTCTTCCTCGACTATCAGGACGACGTCCTGGAGGCCCTCACGGCCGCCGTCAAGGACGAGCTGTCCCAGGCGCTCACCATCGCGGGCAAGCAGGACCGCGAGGCCGAGCTGGACCGCGTCAAGGGTCTCGCCGCCGAGAAGCTGCTCCCGCAGTTCGAGGGCCGCGAGAAGGAGATCAGCGCGGCCTACCGCTCGCTGACCAAGTCCCTGGTCCGTGAGCGCGTCATCAAGGACAAGGTCCGCATCGACGGCCGTGGCGTCACGGACATCCGTACGCTCGCCGCCGAGGTCGAGGCCATCCCGCGCGTGCACGGTTCGGCGCTGTTCGAGCGTGGCGAGACCCAGATCCTGGGCGTCACCACCCTCAACATGCTCCGCATGGAGCAGCAGCTCGACACCCTGTCGCCGGTGACGCGCAAGCGCTACATGCACAACTACAACTTCCCGCCGTACTCCGTCGGCGAGACCGGCCGCGTCGGCTCCCCGAAGCGTCGCGAGATCGGCCACGGCGCGCTCGCCGAGCGCGCGATCCTGCCGGTCCTGCCGTCGCGCGAGGACTTCCCGTACGCGATCCGTCAGGTGTCCGAGGCTCTCGGCTCCAACGGCTCGACGTCCATGGGCTCGGTCTGCGCGTCCACCATGTCGCTGCTGAACGCCGGTGTGCCGCTGAAGGCCCCCGTCGCCGGTATCGCCATGGGTCTGATCTCCCAGGAGATCAAGGGCGAGACGCACTACGTCGCCCTCACCGACATCCTCGGTGCGGAGGACGCCTTCGGTGACATGGACTTCAAGGTCGCCGGCACCAAGGAGTTCGTGACCGCCCTCCAGCTGGACACCAAGCTGGACGGCATCCCGGCCTCCGTCCTGGCCGCCGCTCTCAAGCAGGCCCGTGACGCCCGCCTCCACATCCTCGACGTGATGATGGAAGCGATCGACACGCCGGACGAGATGTCCCCGAACGCCCCGCGGATCATCACCGTCAAGATCCCCGTGGACAAGATCGGCGAGGTCATCGGCCCCAAGGGCAAGATGATCAACCAGATCCAGGAGGACACCGGCGCCGACATCACGATCGAGGACGACGGCACCATCTACATCGGTGCCCAGCAGGGTTCGCAGGCCGAGGCCGCGCGCGCCACGATCAACTCGATCGCCAACCCGACCATGCCGGAGGTCGGCGAGCGCTACCTGGGCACCGTCGTGAAGACGACGACCTTCGGTGCGTTCGTGTCGCTGCTCCCGGGCAAGGACGGTCTGCTGCACATCTCGCAGATCCGGAAGCTCGCCGGCGGCAAGCGCGTGGAGAACGTCGAGGACGTGGTCGCGGTGGGCGCCAAGGTCCAGGTCGAGATCGCCGAGATCGACTCCCGCGGCAAGCTGTCCCTGATCCCCGTCATCGAGGGTGAAGAGAACGCCGAGGACGACAAGAAGGACGACGGCGACAAGTGACGTCGACCAGCACCACGACGACGGCCCGCACCTCCTCGGAGGCGCGGGCCGTCGCCCGTACCCAAACCCTGATCAAGGGCACCAACGGCATCGGCACGGTCCGTAAGACCACCCTCCCGGGCGGCCTGCGTATCGTCACCGAAACCCTGCCCTCGGTCCGCTCCGCGACCTTCGGCATCTGGGCCCACGTCGGCTCCCGCGACGAGACGCCGACCCTGAACGGCGCCACGCACTACCTGGAGCACCTGCTCTTCAAGGGCACGACGCGCAGGTCGGCGCTGGACATCTCCTCCGCGATCGACGCGGTCGGCGGCGAGATGAACGCGTTCACGGCGAAGGAGTACACGTGCTACTACGCGCGCGTGCTCGACACCGACCTCCCGCTCGCCATCGACGTCGTCTGCGACATGCTCACGGGCTCCCTGATCCTCGAAGAGGACGTCAACGTCGAGCGCGGCGCCATCCTCGAAGAGATCGCGATGACGGAGGACGACCCGGGCGACTGCGTGCACGACCTGTTCGCGCACACCATGCTCGGCGACACCCCCCTCGGCCGCCCGGTCCTCGGCACGGTCGACACGGTCAACGCCCTCACCGCGGACCGCATCCGCCGCTTCTACAAGAAGCACTACGACCCGACCCACCTCGTCGTGGCGGCGGCCGGCAACATCGACCACAACAAGGTCGTACGCCAGGTCCGCGCGGCCTTCGAGAAGGCGGGCGCCCTCAAGCACCTCGACGCCACGCCGATCGCCCCGCGCGACGGCCGCCGCACCCTCCGTACGAGCGGCCGGGTCGAACTGCTCGGCCGCAAGACCGAGCAGGCCCATGTCGTCCTCGGCATGCCGGGCCTGGCCCGCACGGACGAGCGCCGCTGGGCCCTCGGCGTGCTCAACACGGCCCTGGGCGGCGGAATGTCGTCCCGCCTCTTCCAGGAGGTCCGGGAGAAGCGCGGACTGGCCTACAGCGTGTACTCGTACACGTCCGGCTTCGCCGACTGCGGCCTCTTCGGCGTGTACGCCGGCTGCCGGCCCTCGCAGGTCCACGACGTGCTGAAGATCTGCCGCGACGAACTCGACCACGTCGCCGAGCACGGCCTCTCCGACGAGGAGATCGGCCGCGCCATCGGCCAGCTGCGCGGTTCGACGGTCCTCGGCCTGGAGGACACGGGCGCGCTGATGAACCGTATCGGCAAGAGCGAACTGTGCTGGGGCGACCAGATGTCCGTCGACGACATGCTGGCCCGGATCGCGGAGGTCACCCCGGACGCCGTCCGGGAGGTCGCCCGCGAGATCCTGGGACAGCGCCCGTCGCTGGCGGTCATCGGCCCGCTCAAGGACAAACAGGCCGCACGTCTGCACGAGGCCGTCGCCTGACAGCCGTACCCGTCCGACGTTTTTCGTCCGACCCCGTGTCCATCCGGTAAGGAAGCAAGAACATGAGCAAGCTGCGCGTGGCGGTCCTCGGCGCCAACGGCCGTATCGGATCCGAGGCGGTACGGGCGGTCGAGGCCGCCGAGGACATGGAACTGGTCGCCGCCCTCAGCCGGGGCGACAAGCTGGAGACGCTCGCCGACACGGGCGCCCAGGTCGCGGTCGAACTGACCACCCCCGCCTCGGTGATGGGCAACCTCGACTTCTGTGTGCGCCACGGCATCCACGCGGTCGTCGGCACCACCGGCTGGACCGACGACCGCCTCGCGCAGCTCCGCAGCTGGCTGGCCCAGTCCCCGGAGACGGGCGTGCTCATCGCGCCCAACTTCTCCATCGGGGCCGTACTGACCATGAGGTTCGCGCAGATCGCGGCGCCCTACTTCGAGTCGGTCGAGGTCATCGAGCTGCACCACCCGAACAAGGTGGACGCGCCCAGCGGCACCGCGGCGCGCACCGCCCAGCTCATCGCCGAGGCGCGGGCGAAGGCGGGCTCGGCTCCGGCACCGGACGCCACCGTCACGGCCCTGGACGGCGCCCGGGGCGCGAACGTCGACGGGGTGCCCGTGCACTCCGTACGCCTGCGCGGCCTGCTCGCCCACCAGGAGGTCCTGCTGGGCGGCGAGGGCGAGACGCTGACCGTCCGCCACGACTCGCTGCACCACAGCAGCTTCATGCCGGGCATCCTGCTCGGCGCCCGCCGCGTCGTGGACACCCCGGGCCTCACCTTCGGCCTGGAAAACTTCCTCGACCTCGGCTGAGGGACATCATGCGAGCGAAGCTCTCCTACGCCGTCTCGGCCGCCGTCCTGGTCTTCTACTTCGTCCTGGTCGGCAGCCGCGGCGTCATGCTCATCCAGACCGGCACGCTCCTGACCGTCACCTTCGGTGTGGCGGTCCTGATCCTGCCGGTCATCGGCGTGTGGTTCCTCTGGAAGAACACGCAGTTCGTCCGGAACGCCAACCGTCTCGCCGCCGAACTGGACGCCGAAGGCGGCCTGCCCGCCGACGAGTTGAGGCGCACCCCGAGCGGCCGGGTCGACCGCGACTCGGCTGACGAGGTCTTCGCCAGGCGCAAGGCCGAGACGGAGTCGGCCCCCGACGACTGGCGCAACTGGTTCCGCCTCGCCGTCGCCTACCACGACGCCCGCGACACCCCCCGCGCCCGCAAGGCGATGCAGCGCGCCATCGCCCTGCACGACGGCAGGTCACCGGCCCAGCAGGCCTGAACACCCGGTTCCGGTGGCGCCCAAAGGGGCGCGGGGCTGTATCGATGTGCGGCTCCGCCGCGCGGGCGCGACCAGCCACAACGGCGCCGCAGCGGACCGAGCGGCACCCCCAGCAGAGCACTCAGCCCCGCCCGAACTCCGCCGCCCACGCCTCCACACTGTCCGCCGCCCGGTCGAACGCCTCCATGCGGCCCAGGAAGTCCGGGTTGTGCGTGGTCAGCAGCGGCGCCAGATCGTCCGCGGCCCGATCCCGGCGTACGAGGACCAGTGCCTGTCCCTGTACGGTGCGCGGCAGGCCCAGCCAGCGCACCGGCTGCTGCACCGTCCGTACGGCGACGACCTTCTCCCAGCGGGTCGTCCGCGTACCGAGGAACCCCACCCGGCGCAGCCCGCGCGAACTCACCCACACGCCGGTGCGCAGCAGCCGCAGCGCCGTGGCGATGACGCCCAGCGCGATGCCGAGACACACCGCGCCGCCGGACAGCTTGCCGGTGGCCGCGATGACGACCGCCGCGAACAGGACGTACGAGGAGAGCAGCAGCAGAAGCGCCGCCACGCCCACCCGCCAGGGGCCGGGCCGGTACGGGCGCCGCCAGCGGTCGCGGTCGTCGAACGGCAGCGCGACGCCGGCCGCGGCCTCGTCGGAGGCACGGTCGGCCGTAAGGAAGGGCAGGGGCACGGCTGGTCCTCACTCAATTCCATGCGCGGGCTGTGCCCGGTGAGGTTATACAGCCGGCTGCCTTGTCACCAGTCTTGGGGGTCCGAGGAGGGCCGGACCACGCCATTCGGCCGCAGCCCGGCGGGCTCTCAACGGTTGTCGGCCGCCTGGGACTGCTGTGTCTGCCCTGCGGCCTGATCGACCGACAGGGCGGGCATCCCGAGGACCAGGGAGCCCACCAGCCCGGCGACGATGGTGAGCCCCAGGAACCAACGCCCGGCTATGTCACCGACGGACGCGCGCTCACGGGGCGGTGGAGCGACATTGCTGCGGAACTTGTCGGCTTCGGCGATGAAGGCAAACGGT
The DNA here is from genome assembly GCF_053599695.1 of Streptomyces sp. NPDC000878. NCBI lineage: Bacteria > Bacillati > Actinomycetota > Actinomycetes > Kitasatosporales > Streptomycetaceae > Streptomyces > Streptomyces sp. NPDC000878. Next base: position 11,834 of record NZ_JBSFMT010000128.1, read on the forward strand.
ACGGGCTCGCGCCGGCGCAACATGGGGGTACTTCTCCCTTGGGGATCGAACTCTGGAAATCGAACCAATCACTGCTGTCTGTACAGACGAGCGAGCGCCCCAAATGGTGCCCGGTTTCACCAACTTAACTCTGTGACGATGGCGAACGTCCCGTTTGGTGGGCCGTAGAGTGGCGTCGCCGAATGACGAGATGGGAAGGACTCTCCGAACAGTGACGCCCACCCCCGACGACGAGTTCAAGATCGACCTGCGTAGCGATGTGACCGTCGAACTGGTCAAACACAGCGCGGCTGACTCCGATGTGCTGTTCGCGGCCCGTGTGTCGACCGTCGGGGAGCAGTCCCTGGACGAGTTGAACAAGGACCCGGAGAGCTCGACGGGACTGATCAACTACCTCATGCGAGACCGGCACGGCAGCCCGTTCGAGCACAACTCCATGACGTTCTTCATCAGCGCCCCGATCTTCGTCTTCCGTGAGTTCATGCGGCACCGCGTGGGATGGTCGTACAACGAGGAGTCCGGGCGGTACCGGGAGTTGCAGCCCGTGTTCTACGTGCCGGACGCGTCGCGCAAGCTCGTCCAGCAGGGGCGGCCGGGCAAGTACGTCTTCGTGGAGGGCACCCCCGAGCAGCACGAACTCGTGGAGCACGCCATGGAGGACGCGTACCGCCAGGCGTACCGGAACTACCAGCAGATGCTCGCGCAGGGCGTCGCCCGCGAGGTCGCCCGCGCGGTCCTCCCGGTCGGCCTGTTCTCGTCGATGTACGCCACCTGCAACGCGCGCTCCCTGATGCACTTCCTCGGCCTGCGCACGCAGCACGAGCTGGCGAAGGTGCCGTCGTTCCCGCAGCGCGAGATCGAGATGGTCGGCGAGAAGATGGAGGCGGCGTGGGCCGGGCTCATGCCGCTGACCCACGCGGCCTTCAACAAGAACGGCAGGGTCGCGCCGTAAGGCAGGCACACGCGCGTGTTCTACCGCCGGGCACAGATGTGCGGATCAGCCTCGCGAAGTGTCCGTATTGCGGTATTTCGGGAGGTTCATCTAGCCTGATCAAACGGACCCGGCACTGCTTGAACCCCCGAGCAGGCAGTGCCGGGCTCCGTATTTGTCCTGACTTTTCCCGCACCCCTAGGGCAGACCGCGCCCTGAGCAGCGAGTAGCGTGGTACCCATGGCTCCGACCTCCACTCCGCAGACCCCCTTCGGGCGGGTCCTCACCGCCATGGTCACGCCGTTCACGGCGGACGGCGCGCTCGACCTCGACGGCGCTCAGCGGCTCGCCACCCACCTGGTGGACGCAGGCAACGACGGCCTGGTCATCAACGGCACCACCGGTGAGTCCCCGACCACCAGCGACGCGGAGAAATCGGATCTCGTACGAGCCGTACTGGAGGCGGTCGGAGACCGGGCCCACATCATCGCGGGCGTCGGCACGAACGACACCCACCACAGCGTCGAACTGGCCCGCGCGGCCGAGAAGACCGGCGCACACGGCCTCCTGACCGTCACGCCGTACTACAACAAGCCCCCGCAGGAGGGCCTGTACCGGCACTTCACGGCCATCGCCGACGCCACCGAACTCCCGGTCATGCTGTACGACATCCCGGGCCGCAGCGGTGTCCCGATCAGCACCGAGACGATCGTCCGGCTCGCCGAGCACCCCCGGATCGTTGCCAACAAGGACGCCAAGGGCGACCTCGGCCGGGCCAGCTGGTCGATCGCCCGCTCCGGACTCGCCTGGTACTCGGGCGACGACATGCTGAACCTGCCGCTGCTCTCCGTGGGCGCGGTCGGCTTCGTGTCGGTCGTCGGCCACGTCGTCACACCGGAGCTGCGCACTCTGGTCGAGGCGTACGTCGCCGGCGACGTCCAGAAGGCGACCGAGATCCACCAGAAGCTGCTCCCCGTCTTCACCGGCATGTTCCGTACCCAGGGCGTCATGACCACCAAGGCCGCGCTCGCCCTCCAGGGCCTGCCCGCCGGACCGCTGCGCGCCCCGATGGTCGAGCTGTCGGCCGACGAGATCGCCCAGCTCAAGATCGATCTTGCCGCCGGCGGGGTACAGCTCTGACATCAGACTTCACAACTGAATACGCGGGACAACTGTGTCCGCAGTCCACATCCAACAACTGCTTTTGCACGAACGTCATGCGCGCCACGTGCCTTACCGGTACGTGGCGCGTGTGGTGAGGAGAGTCTTTTGAGTCATCCGCATCCTGAACTCGGCGCCCCGCCGAAGCTCCCGAAGGGCGGCCTCCGGGTCACCCCGCTGGGCGGCCTCGGCGAGATCGGCCGCAACATGACCGTCTTCGAGTACGGCGGACGCCTGCTCATCGTCGACTGCGGCGTCCTCTTCCCCGAGGAGGAGCAGCCCGGAATCGACCTGATCCTGCCGGACTTCACGTCCATCAGGGACCGCCTCGACGACATCGAGGGCATCGTCCTCACGCACGGCCACGAGGACCACATCGGCGCCGTCCCCTACCTCCTGCGGGAGAAGCCGGACATCCCGCTGATCGGCTCCAAGCTGACCCTGGCCTTCATCGAGGCGAAGCTCCAGGAGCACCGCATCCGCCCGTACACCCTTGAGGTGACGGAGGGGAACCGCGAGCGCATCGGCCCCTTCGACTGCGAGTTCGTCGCGGTCAACCACTCCATTCCGGACGCCCTCGCGGTCGCCATCCGCACCCCTGCGGGCATGGTGGTCCACACGGGCGACTTCAAGATGGACCAGCTCCCGCTGGACGGCCGCCTCACGGACCTGCACGCATTCGCACGGCTGAGCGAAGAGGGCATCGACCTTCTCCTCTCCGACTCGACGAACGCCGAAGTCCCGGGCTTCGTCCCGCCCGAGCGTGACATCTCGAACGTGCTGCGCCAGGTCTTCGCGGGCGCCAGCAAGCGGGTCATCGTGGCGAGCTTCGCGAGCCACATCCACCGCATCCAGCAGATCCTGGACGCGGCCCACGAGTACGGCCGCAGGGTCGCCTTCGTCGGCCGCTCGATGGTCCGCAACATGGGCATCGCCCGGGACCTGGGCTATCTGAAGGTCCCACCGGGCCTGGTGGTGGACGTCAAGACCCTCGACGACCTCCCGGACCACCAGATCGTGCTGGTCTGCACGGGCTCGCAGGGCGAACCGATGGCGGCGCTGTCCCGCATGGCCAACAGGGACCACCAGATCCGCATCGTCCAGGGCGACACGGTGATCCTCGCCTCGTCGCTGATCCCCGGCAACGAGAACTCGGTGTACCGGGTGATCAACGGCCTGACCCGCTGGGGCGCGAAGGTCGTCCACAAGGGGAATGCCAAGGTGCACGTTTCCGGCCACGCCTCGGCCGGCGAGCTCCTGTACTTCTACAACATCTGCAAGCCGCGCAACCTGATGCCGGTCCACGGCGAATGGCGCCATCTACGGGCCAACGCCGAGCTGGGCGCCATGACCGGCGTCCCGCACGACCGGATCGTCATCGCCGAGGACGGCGTGGTCGTCGACCTCATCGAGGGCAAGGCGAAGATCTCGGGCAAGGTCCAGGCCGGGTACGTGTACGTCGACGGACTCTCGGTCGGGGATGTCGGCGAACCCACGCTGAAGGACCGCAGGATCCTCGGCGACGAGGGCATCATCTCGGTCTTCGTGGTGATGGACTCGTCCACGGGCAAGATCACGGGCGGCCCGCACATCCAGGCACGCGGCTCGGGCATCGACGACTCCGCCTTCACCGACGTCGTCCCGAGGATCGCCGAGGTGCTGGAGCGCTCGGCACAGGACGGGGTGGTGGAGCCTCATCAGATGCAGCAGCTCATCCGCCGCACGCTGGGCAAATGGGTGTCGGACAACTACCGCCGGCGCCCGATGATCCTCCCGGTCGTCGTGGAGGTCTGACGGACACGGAGGGCGTCTGAGCAGGCCCTCCTGCACGTGAACTCGGAGCGGGGCTCCTCGATTTGCATCGAGGAGCCCCGCTCCAGTACGTTTACGGCTCCGCCAGCGAGGGAACCCGGTGCAACTGCGCACCAGGGACCAGCCCGAGCAGGGGCGGAAATTCCGACTCAGAACTTCTGATAAAGTCGGAGTCTCCGGAAAGGGAAACGCGAAAGCGGAAACCTGGAAAGCACCGAGGAAATCGGATCGGAAAACGGTCTGATAGAGTCGGAAACGCAAGACCGAAGGGAAGCCCGGAGGAAAGCCCGAGAGGGTGAGTACGAAGGAAGCGTCCGTTCCTTGAGAACTCAAC
>NZ_JBSFMT010000129.1:0-14534 GCF_053599695.1 Streptomyces sp. NPDC000878
GGCATTTCAGCCCGTCCGGCGTTTGAGGACGAGCGCGTTCAGCGCGACAAAGGGGGGTCTGGGGGCGCAGCCCCCAGGGGATGGGAACGGGTAAGGGCGGCGGGGGCGGGAATCTCAGGGGCGGCGGGTCAGCGGACCCGCCGCCTTGACCACCGTCAACGGCCTGCTGCTGGTCGTCGTGCTGCAACTCCAACTCGGGGCACACATCGGGGTGTTGGCGGCCGGGCTGTCCCTCGTGCCGCGTTACGGGGCGCGGGTGATGTACGCCGGGCTTGGCACCCTCGGGGTGGGCGCGGCGGCGGCCATCGCCGCGTACGCCAATTCCCCTGCCTCCGGGGCCCGTTACTCATGGCCGCTGCTCATCGCGCTGGCCGTCTGCGGAGTGGGCCAGGGCCTGTTCGTCGTCCCCTTCTTCACCGCCGCCCTGCACCGGGTGCGCCCGCACGAGACGGGCTCGGCGTCCGGACTCCTCAACGCCGTACAGCAGTTGGGCGGCACGCTCGGAGTGGCCCTGCTCGGCGGGGTGTTCCTGCGGGCGGGGACGGTGCTGGGCGGGGCGGAGGCGGCGTTCGGGGCGGCCCTCGGGCTGCTTGTCGTCACCGGGGTCGCGGCTGCGCGCCTGGTGTCGAGTACGGGTACGAGTACGGGTACGGGGACGCGCCCGGCTGCCTGATCAGACAGCCGGGCCTGGGCCCGGACCCGGATTCGTACGCAGGTCCGCCACCAGGCGGAAGCGTTTCAGTACCGCCGGTGTCGAGTCGTCCACGGTGAACCCGGGGTCGTCCAGGGCCGCCCGCATCTCGGCGCTGTGCCAGAACCGTTCGTGACCGGCCCGCCACGCGGCCACGTCGGTGTAGTCCTCGCCCTCGTCGAGCGCGTGGGCGAGGTCCACGTCGGCCAGCGGGACGACCCGTACGCCGGTGACCTCGATGATGCCGACCGGCCGGTCGTCGGAGTCGACGACCACCGAACGGCTGCCGACCTCGGGAAGGGGCTCGCCGTCGTGTTCGTAGTCGACGACGAGCTCGGTCGTGGACGTCTTGGAACCGTCGAGAATCGCGGCGACGAGTCTGTCGCGCAGCGGGCCGGGGAAGGCGAACTCGGCTTTGGGGAGGTGGGAGGGATTGTCGGGCTGCGTCTGTGTCATGGGGCCACGCTAAGTGCCCTTCCCCCAGTCGGAGTCCGCGTCGGGGCCGAGGGTCTCGGCGACCGCCCGGAGCAGCCACTCCTGTACGTGGCCGAAGGTGAACCCGAGTTCGGTGGCACGGGAGTTGTCCATGCCGTACGAGCGGGCGAAGGAGAACGGGGAGATCTCGCCCACGTCCACGTTCTGGAAGACGGTCCTGCCGTCCGGGATGTACACGGCCACGGCCGCGCATAACTCCTCGGTGGTCAGCAGTCCGTGGGAGGCCGCGTTGACCGGCCCGGTGAAGTCCTGGCCCACCGCCCAGAACATGAAGTCGGCGATCTCCTCGACGTGGATGTAGGTCGAGGGCCGGTTCTCGGTCGGTACGGCGATCGGTGCGCCGGCCCTGATGCGGGTGGCGTAGTGGTCGAGCCGGCCGGTGAAGTCGTCGTCCCCGCCCAGGACATGGGCGACGCGCACGGAGGTGTACGGGAACTCCGTACCGTCGGCCGCGAAGACCGCCTCGGCCTGGCGCTTGCCCTCGCCGTAGTGCGTGTCGCGGAACTCCGCGCGGTGCCAGGGGAGTTCGAGGTCGACGGGGACGGTACGCGGATCGACGGCGTCCTCGCGCACGGGGACGACGGCATCCTCGTAGACGAGGGAGTCCTCGTACTCGTACACCTCGATCGTGGACGTCATCACATAGCGGCGGGTACGGCCGCCGGCGAAGACGCGTCGGGCGATCGCCGCCTGGCGGGGTGTGTAGCAGACCTGGTCGACGACGGCGTCGAAGGTACGGTCACCGAGGGCGGAATTCAGGGCGGCCTCGTCGTCGCGGTCGGCGACGAGGTGAATTGCCCCGGCGGGCGGGGAAGCGGAACCCCGGTTGAGAACGGTGACCCGGTCTCCGGCCGTGATCAGCCGGTCGATGAGCCGCTTTCCGAAATAGCGATTGCCGCCGATGACCAATACGTCGCGCATGATGTTCCTCCCCGTAGCGGACCCTGCGATCATAATTCTCCTGGCGTACCAGCCAGTTCTGAAGGGGAAGTCATGGGACATCCGGCCGAGTCACCGAAAGAACCACGCCAATCGCGGCCCGCCGCCAGCGAAACATCGGTGGCCTTCGACGCCTTGGACCGGCAGATCCTGGAACTCCTCCAGACCGACGGCCGGATCAAGCTGAGCGAGCTGGGCAGGAGGGTACGGCTGAGCCCGGCGGCGGTCACGGAGCGCGTACGCCGGCTGGAGTCGGCGGGCGCGATCACCGGATACGGCGCCCATGTCGCCCCCGCGCGCCTCGGCTACGGCATCCAGGCCTTCATCCGGGTCGACCCGCACGGCGGCTACACCCTCAAGCACCCCAGGACCCTGGAGCTGCTCGCCCGCCCCGAGATCACCGAGGTGCACCACGTGGTCGGCCAGGACTGCTGGATCCTCAAGGTCGCCGTCGAGAACACGGTCCATCTGGAGGACGTCCTGGAACAGACCTCGGCACTGGGCCGGACGACGACGTCGATAGTCCTGTCGTCCCCGGTCGAACGAAAGCCGCTGCTGCCACCGGGGTAGTGCTCCTTGATGGACCTTGCCTTGACGTCGGCGTCAAGGACTACGTTCGTACGTATGCGAATCGGCATGCGAATCGGGGAGCTGGCGGCGCGGGCCGGGACCACTACACGGACCCTGCGGTACTACGAGTCGCGGGGGCTGCTGTCCGCGCGGCGCACGGACAACGGCTACCGGGCCTACGACGAGGACGACCTGAAGCTGCTCCGGCAGATCCGGACGCTCCAGGACTTCGGGTTCGACCTGGAGGAGACCCGGCCCTTCGTGGACTGTCTGCGGGCGGGCCACCCGGAGGGCGACTCCTGCCCCGCGTCGCTCGCCGTCTACCGCCGCAAGCTGGACGAACTCGACGCGCTGATCGGTGAGTTGCAGTCGGTACGGGCGAAGGTCGGCGAACAGCTGACGCGGGCCGAGCGGGCGCGCGACGAACTGGCGGCCGAGGCGACGGCGGTTCCGGGCGGTCCGGAACCGGCATGCGAATGGGGAGGACGGACGCGATGACCAAGGCGACGGGCGTGCCCGAGGTGACGGACGCGGACTTCGAGACGGAGGTGCTCGGAGCGGACCTGCCGGTCCTGGTGGAGTTCACGGCCGACTGGTGCCCACCGTGCCGCCAGATGGCCCCGGTACTGACCGCCCTCGCGGCAGAGGAGTCGGCCCGTCTGAAGGTGGTCCAACTGAACGTGGACATGAACCCCCTGACGACGAACGCGTACCGGGTCCTGTCCATGCCGACGTTCATGGTCTTCAGGGGCGGTGAGCCGGTGCGGTCGATGGTGGGCGCCCGCCCGAAAAGAAGGTTGCTGGAGGAGCTGGCGGACGTAGTCTGACGTACTTCGAGACACGGACCGCCACGAAAGAAATCCCCCGAGCGATTGCGCTCGGGGGATTTCTTTGCGTATATTCGATGGTTCGCGACTTTATTGGAGTTGATTCGGTTGAGTCGCGGAGAAGTTCAATGAGCAGAGTATATCCGAGCGGGAGCGGAATTGTCAAACAGGGGCGCAAACACGGAATCAACTCACGATGAATTGCGGAGTGAGCAGGAATTCGTCGACGGGCTCTACGCCCGGGTCGACGTCCTGCGCGGCGACACCGAGCACTCCGTCACGGACGCGCTCGCGCAGGGCAGTACGCCGATGCAGGCCCGGCTCGAACGGGACGTGCTCGTCGCCGAGCGGTCGGGGCTGCTCGCCGCGCTGAACGCCGTCGACGGGTCGCTCTGTTTCGGGCGGATCGATCTCACCTCCGGCATCACCCACCACATCGGCCGTATCGGACTGCGCGCCGACGACGCCGAACGCACCCCGCTGCTCATCGACTGGCGGGCCGAGGTCGCCCGGCCCTTCTATCTCGCCACCGGGCACACCACGATGGGGTTGCGCCGGCGTCGGCACATCAGTACCGACGGGCGGCTGGTCACCGGACTGCACGACGAGATCCTCGACCTCGGGGACGAGACCCGCACCGGTTACGAGGACCCGTCCGGCGACGCCGTGCTGCTCGCCGCGCTCGACTCCGCCCGTACCGGCCGGATGGGCGACATCGTGCAGACCATCCAGGCCGAGCAGGACGAGATCATCCGCGCGCCCCACCGGGGTGTGCTGGTCGTCGAGGGCGGGCCGGGTACTGGTAAGACCGCTGTCGCGCTTCACCGGGCCGCCTATCTGCTGTACGAGCACCGTGAACTCCTCGCCAAGCGGGCCGTGTTGATCGTCGGGCCCAACCCCGCCTTCCTCGGCTACATCGGCGAGGTGCTGCCCTCGCTCGGTGAGACCGGTGTGCTGCTCGCGACGGTTGGTGAGCTGTTCCCGGGCGTCAAAGCCACCGGCGCCGACACCGCCCGCGCCGCCGTCGTCAAAGGGCGGGCCGAGATGGCCGACGTGCTGGCAGCCGTCGTACGGGACTGGCAGCGGTTGCCCGACCCCGTCATCGCCATCGAGCACGACCGGGACATCCTCATGCTCGACGCCGGGCTGGTGAGCATGGCGCGGGAGCGGACCCGCGAGGCCAAGCTGCCGCACAACGTCGCGCGCGAGCATTTCGAGGGGCACATCCTCAACACCCTCACCGAGATGCTGGCCGAGCGGATCGGCACCGATCCCTACGACGGCAGCAATCTTCTCGACCCCAGCGACATCACCCAGATCCGCGACGACCTCGCCGAGAACCGTGAAGTCTGGGCCGCCATCGACCAGTTGTGGCCGCGCGTCAGTCCGAGGCGGCTGGTCGCCGACTTCCTTGCCGCGCCCGAGGGGTACGTGTCCGAGGTCGACGCCGACGCCATCCGGCGGCCCGTCACCCGGGCCTGGACGACCGCCGACGTACCGCTGCTCGACGAGGCCGCCGAGCTGCTCGGCGAGGACGACCGGGTGTCGCGGGCGCGGGCGGAGCGCGAGCGCAGCAGCCAAGTTGCCTATGCGCAGGGCGTGTTGGATGTGTCGTACGCCTCCCGTACGTACGAGTTCGAGGACCTGGACGCGGAGGAGTCCGAGGTGCTCTCCGCGCACGACATCATCGACGCGGAACGGTTCGCCGAGCGGCACGAGGAGGACGACCTGCGCAGTGCCGCCGAACGGGCGGCGGCCGACCGGACCTGGGCGTTCGGGCACATCATCGTCGACGAGGCACAGGAGTTGTCGCCGATGGCCTGGCGGCTCCTCATGCGGCGCAGCCCGACCCGGTCGATGACCCTGGTCGGCGATCCCGCGCAGACCGCCGAGCCGGGCGGCGTCGGCGCCTGGGCGGACATCCTCGCGCCCTACGTCCAGGACCGCTGGGAGCACGCCCGGCTGGGCGTCAACTACCGGACACCGGCGGAGATCATGGACGTAGCGGCGGCCGTGGTGCGGGCGGAACGGTCGGACTTCGTGCCGCCGACCTCCGTGCGGTCGACCGGAGTGCGGCCATGGGTGCGTCACATCGGTGCTGAGGAACTGGCGGTGGCCGTGGAGAAGGCGGCCGGTGAGCTGGCGCCCGTCGAGGGGCGGCTCGCGGTCATCGCTCCGCGCGAGCTGCATGCGGAGCTGGCCGCACGGCTGGACGGCGTGGAGGCGGGGGCCGAGCCCGATCTGACGCGGGGTGTCGTGCTGCTCGACCCCCGGCAGGCCAAGGGGCTGGAATTCGACTCCGTGCTGGTGGTGGAGCCGGGGGCGTTCGGCACGAGCGACCTGTATGTGGCGCTGACCCGGGCCACTCAGCGGGTGGGCGTGCTGTACCGGGGGGAGTTGCCCGCCGCGCTGGCCGCTCCCGCCGACGGAGGCTGACGACCGATCCCGTGCACCAAGAGTCACCAAGACGTAACAGTTCGCGCCATGGTCACTGCACGTGCACGGCCGGTGCGGTATGCGTGGCGGTATGGAAGCCCATCCCTTCGCGACCGCGCCGGCCGACAGCCCGGCGCTTGGGTCGTTGCCTGTGGAACCGCTGCTGACGTCGGAGTTCGACGCCGACCCCGGCGGTGTGTACGCGCGACTGCGGCGCACCTACGGACCCGTGGCGCCGGTGGGTCTGATGGGCGTACCGGTGTGGCTGGTTCTCGACTACCGCGAGGTGCTGGAGGTACTGCGGAACGAGAGTGTCTGGCGGCGGGACGTGCGGTACTGGCGGGCCCGGGCGCAGCGCCAACTGCCCCTGGACTGGCCGCTGCTGGCGGGGTACGAGGTACGGCAGACCATGTTCATGGACGACGAGGAGCACCTCGCTGCCCGCCACACCCACCATGCGGCGATGCGGCCGTTCCAGGACGGGCACACCCCGCAGGGCTGGGAGCTGCGGGCGACGGTCGCGCGGTACGCCGACGAGCTGATCGGGATGCTGGCGGCCGAGTCGGGCACGGCGGGGTTCGCCGATCTGAGCGCGCAGTACACCCGGCCGTTGCTGCTGATGGTGACGACGAAGCTGTTCGGGTGCCCGGTCGAGCTGGGGGACGAACTCGTCATGGACCTGTGGCGGATGCTCGACGGCGGGCCGGACGCGGGACCGGCCACCGGACGGGCGCTGGCCGCGATGACCCGGCTGGCCGCGCACCGGCGCGCGCGGCCCGGGGACGACCTGACGTCGTACATGCTGCTGGCCGATCCGGAGCTGTCGGACGAGCAGTTGGGGCGCGAGCTGTTCATGAACGCGGTGTACCTCAACGACATCACCGGGAACATGGTGCTGAACACGCTGCTTGAGGTGCTGCGCGGGAACGCGACCGTGCGGCGCAGCCTTTCGGCCGGGCAGCTCGGGGAGACCGTGAACCGGGCGGCGCTGGTGAATCCGCCGGTGGCCAACATGTGCTTCCGGTTCGCGGCGCGGGATGTGCGGTTGGGGAACTTCTGGATCAGGGCCGGGGACGTCGTCTCGCCGTCGGCGGCAGCGGCGCACCAGGACCTGATCGCCATCGGGACGTCCCACATGGTCGGTTCGGCGGTGAGCACGCGGGCGCATCTCGGGTGGGGTGCCGGGCCGCACCAATGTCCCAGTGCGGCACGGGAGTTGGGCGGGATGATCGTGACTACGGCCGTGGGTCGCATCTTCGACCACCTCGCCAAGGCCGAACTGACCCTGCCCGCCGACCAGTTGCCGTGGCGGTCGGGACCGGTGGTGCGGGGGCTGCGGGTGCTGCCGGTCCGGTACGAGCTGAGCGGTGGCGTGGGAAGGGGAGTTGGCGGGCCGCGGGGGGAGACGGAGGCAGTGGGGGAGTTGGCGGTCTCCGGTGGGGAGGGCCAGATGAAGGGGCTGTTGGGGGCCTTGCGGAGGATGATGTTCGGGGGGCGGTGACACCCGTGCTCGCGGGTCCGGGCGTCGCGGACCGGAAGGACCGCGTATCGCGCGCGTATCGGAAATCGGATACGCCACGGCAACGGCCCCCAGTCTCCAATGGGGGCATGGATCACAACGCATCCCTGTCCGCACCGCCCCGCCGCACACGCGGGATCGTGCTCCTGGGCCTCGCGGTTCTCGGCCTGGCGGGCGCCGCGTACGTCGTACGGGGCCCGCTCATGATGTCCGCTCCGAGGTGCATGGCCGGGCGGTGGCACGGCTGCTTCGACACGTTCAACGGTGTGGTGCTCATGACGTTGGTCCTGCTGCCGTTGGCCGTGCTGGTGGCGTGGGCTCTGGCTCGCCGTCGGCGGGCCGCCGGGGTCGCGTCGGCTTGGCGGCTGTCGCTGGCCGAGGTGGGCATGGTCCACGGGACGGTGCCGTTCCTCTGGCTGACCTTGATGCCGGGCGCCGCGCCCGGCGTCGCCCCCGCCCGGGTGAGCCTCGTACCCCTGCGGGATCTGGCCACGATGGGGACGCTCGGGATCGTCGGCAACCTGCTGGTCTTCGCGTCCCTGGGGTTCTTCGCCCCGATGCGGTTCGCGGCGCCGGCGTCCGTGCCGCGCGTCCTGGCGCTCGGGGCGGGCTGCTCGGTCCTGGTCGAGACCGCGCAGTACGTCTTTCAGCTCGACCGGGTGTCCTCCGTGGACGACGTCCTGGTCAACGCCACCGGCGCCGTGCTCGCCGGGCTGGCGTCGCGCCGCTGGTGGCGTACTCGTACTGCGCATACGCCGGCGATATCGTGCGCTGCCTAGGCTTCGGGTATGCGCGTACTGATCGTGGAGGACGAGCCCTATCTGGCCGAAGCCGTCCGGGACGGGCTGCGCCTTGAGGCGATCGCCGCCGACATCGCCGGTGACGGCCACGCCGCCCTGGAACTGCTCAGCGTCAACTCCTACGATCTCGCGGTGCTCGACCGCGACATCCCCGGCCCCTCGGGCGACGAGGTCGCCCGCCACATCGTCGCTTCCGGCAGCGGCATCCCGATCCTCATGCTCACCGCCGCCGACCGGATCGACGACAAGGCCTCCGGGTTCCGGCTCGGCGCCGACGACTACCTCACCAAACCGTTCGAGCTGCGGGAACTCGTCCTGCGGCTGAGGGCGCTCGACCGCAGACGCGCGTACGCCCGGCCCCCGGTCCGCGAGATCGCCGGTCTGCGGCTCGACCCCTTCCGCCGGGAGGTCTTCCGCGACGGACGCCATGTCGCGCTGACCCGTAAGCAGTTCGCCGTCCTCGAAGTCCTCGTCGCCGCCGAGGGCGGGGTCGTCAGCGCCGAAGAGCTGCTGGAACGGGCCTGGGACGAGAACGCCGACCCCCTCACCAACGCCGTACGCATCACCGTCTCCGCACTGCGCAAACGACTCGGCGAACCATGGATCATCGCCACGGTGCCAGGCGTCGGCTACCGGATCGACACCGGCTTGGAGACCACCCACCCCGGCGGCACGCGTGAATAGACGCCCGACGAACAGACGCCCAGGGCGCAGCGCCCGGCTGAAGCTCACCCTCAGCTACGCCGGATTCCTCTTCGTCGCCGGCACTCTCCTGTTGGCCGTCATGTGGGTGTTCGTGCTGCGCTGGCTGCCGACCAACGACCCCAGAGCCCTCCAGGAGCGGTACGGTGCCGTGATCGTCGTCGGCCCCAACCGCTCCGAGCTTCTGCGCGGCTTCGCCCCCGCCGCAGGCACGGCACTGGCCTTCCTCCTCGTCTTCGGCCTCCTGGGCGGATGGCTCCTCGCCGGCCGGATGCTCGCCCCCCTCACCCGGATCACGGACGCGGCACGGACGGCCGGGCACGGGTCGCTGTCCCACCGGATCGGGATGAAGGGCCGCCAGGACGAGTTCCGTGAACTCTCCGACGCGTTCGACTCGATGCTCGACCAACTGGAGTCCCATGTCGTCGAGCAGCGGCGGTTCGCCGCGAACGCCTCCCACGAACTGCGCACCCCGCTGGCGATCTCGCGCACGCTCCTCGACGTCGCCCGCAAGGACCCCACACGAGACCGGGTCGAACTCATCGAACGCCTGTACGCCGTCAACGCGCGGGCGATCGACCTCACCGAGGCCCTCCTGCTGCTCGGCCGCGGCGACCGCGGAGACTTCACCCGCGAGCGCGTCGACCTCTCCCTCCTCGCCGAAGAGGCCGCCGAGACGCTGCTTCCCCTCGCCGAACAGCGCCGGATCACGCTCGACATCACCGGCGGGCCGGCCGGGACCAGCGGCTCCCCGGAGCTTCTGCTGCGGATGGTGACGAACCTCGTCCAGAACGCCGTCGTCCACAACCTCCCCGCCGACGGCACCGTGACGGTCCACACCGAGGCGTACGGCGACACGAGCGTGCTGCGGGTCGAGAACACGGGCCGTCAGCTGTCCCCGGAACTGGTGCCGACCCTCACCGAACCCTTCCGGCGCGGAACGGATCGCGTACGCACCGACGAACACGCCGGCGCCGGCCTCGGCCTGGCCATCGTGCACAGCATCGTCCGCGCTCACGACGGAACCCTCGACCTCGCCCCCGGCCTCGATGGCGGGCTCCGCGTCACGGTCCGGCTTCCCGGCCCGCCGCCCTAGGAATCGTCGGAGCTACGCCGGCCGCAGCCACACCGTCGCCAGCGGCGGCAGCGTCACGTGGATGCTGGTCGGGCGGCCGTGCCAGGGCTGGGGGTCCGGTTTCAGGAGGGCCGGGTTGTGGATGTCGCCGCCGCCGTAGCGGGACGCGTCCGTGTTGAGGGCCTCGTGCCAGGCCGGGACCGTGTCCGGGACGCCGATGCGGTAGTCGTGGCGGACGACCGGCGAGAAGTTGCTGACGGAGATCAGCGGGGTGCCCTCCGCGTCGTAGCGGACGAAGGCGAAGACGTTGTCCTCCGCCGCGTCACCGACCAGCCACTCGAAGCCCGAGGGGTCCGTGTCCCGCTGCCAGAGGGCGGGAGTGTCCTGGTACACCGTGTTCAGGTCCCGCACCAGGTCCCGTACGCCCCTGTGGTCCGCCTCCGCCCCGTACGCCGGGTCCAGCAGCCACCAGTCCGGGCCGTGCACCTCCGACCACTCCGCGCCCTGGGCGAACTCCTGCCCCATGAACAGGAGTTGCTTGCCGGGGTGCGACCACATGAAGGCCAGGTACGCCCGCTCGGTGGCGCGTTGCTGCCACCAGTCGCCCGGCATCTTCGACACCAACGAGCCCTTGCCGTGGACCACTTCGTCGTGGGAGATGGGCAGGACGTAGTTCTCGCTGTACGCGTACACCATGGAGAACGTCATCTCGTGGTGGTGGTGCTTGCGGTGGACCGGGTCGTGCTGGACGTAGCCGAGCGAGTCGTGCATCCAGCCCATGTTCCACTTCAGCCCGAAGCCCAGACCGCCGAAACCGCCGGGCCCGATGTGATGCGTCGCCCGCGTCACGCCGTCCCACGCCGTCGACTCCTCGGCGATCGTCACGACTCCCGGCACCCGCCGGTACACCGTCGCGTTCATCTCCTGGAGGAAGGCGACCGCGTCCAGGTTCTCCCGGCCGCCGTGCTCGTTCGGCGTCCACTGGCCCGGCTCGCGCGAGTAGTCGAGGTAGAGCATCGAGGCGACCGCGTCGACCCGCAGGCCGTCTATGTGGAACTCCTCGCACCAGTAAAGGGCGTTCGCCACAAGGAAGTTGCGGACCTCCCGCCTGCCGTAGTCGAACTCCAGGGTCCCCCAGTCGGGATGGGCGGCGCGCAGCGGATTCTCGTGCTCGTACAGCGTGCGCCCGTCGAACTCGGCCAACGCCCACTCGTCGCGCGGGAAATGAGCGGGGACCCAGTCCATCAGTACGCCGATACCGGCCTGGTGAAGGGCGTCCACCAGGTACTTGAAGTCGTCCGGGGTGCCCAGGCGGGCCGTCGGCGCGTAGAAACCGGTGACCTGGTAACCCCACGAGCCGCCGAACGGATGCTCCGCCACCGGCATCAGCTCCACATGCGTGAAGCCCAGATCCCGTACATAGGCGGGGAGTTGCTCGGCCAGTTGACGGTACGTCAGACCAGGGCGCCAGGACGCCAGATGAAGCTCGTAGATGGACAAGGGGGCCTCGTGGGCCGGGGTCTGCGCCCGCCGCGTCAGCCACTCCTCGTCCTGCCACGCATGGCTCGAACTGTGCACGATGGACGACGTGTTGGGCGGGACCTCGGTCCGGCGGGCCATCGGGTCCGCCCGCAGCGTCTTCGAACCGTCCGGGCGGGTGATCTCGAACTTGTACAGCTCGCCCTCGCCGACCCCCGGCACGAACAGCTCCCACACCCCGGTCGCGCCCAGCGACCGCATCGGATACGCCGTACCGTCCCAGAAGTTGAAGCCCCCGGTCACCCGCACCCCGCGCGCGTTCGGCGCCCAGACGGTGAACCGGGTGCCGGAGACGCCCTGGTGGGTCATCGGCTCCGCGCCCAGCGCCCGCCACAGCTCCTCGTGCCGGCCCTCGCCGATCAGATGCAGGTCCAGATCACCCAGCGTGGGCAGCAGCCGGTACGCGTCCTCGGTCTCCTGCACCTGCCCGTCGTACGCGATGACCAGCCGGTACTCCGGGACACCCCGCAGCGGCAGCGCGCCCGAGAAGAAACCGTCCCCGTCGTCGTGCAGCTCGGTCCGCAGATCCCCGGACACGACGGTCACCGCCAGCGCGTACGGCCGCAGCACCCGGAAAGCGACACCGCCCGGCAGCGCGTGCGCGCCCAGGACGGAGTGCGGGTCGTGGTGCGTGCCGGCCCGCAGCCGTTCGCGGTCGGAGGCGTCCATCGCGGGGGAGGCGAGGGGGACGACCGCCACGGCTTCCTCGGGCGCGGGGCGGCTCTCTGGAGCAGGGCTCTCGGGCAGGGCCCCGACCGGCTGCGGGGCGGGCTTCTCCTGCACCGACGCCTTGTACTCCGACTCTTTGTGCTCCGGCTCCTTGTGCTCCGGCTTCTTCGGCGCCGACTCCTCGTGCGCCGACTCCTCGTGCTTCGACTCCTTCTGCTCCAACTTCTTCGCCGCCTTCGTCTTCCCGTTCTTCTTCTCGGGATCCTTCTTCGCGGACGTCTTCTTCTTGGGACCGCTGGACGGGTGGCGCGGGGTCACGGGCGGGGGCCTCCGAGGATGAGGTGGGACGGGGCGGGGTGACGCGGCAGGTCAGTCGGGTGCGGCCAGCCGGTGCACCGCCGACATCGGCACCGGCAGCCAGTCGGGGCGGTGCCGTGCCTCGTACACCACCTCGTACACCGCCTTGTCCGTCTCGTACGCCCGCAGCAGCACCGGATCGGTACGCGGGTCCCGGCCGCCGGTCTCCGCGTACCCGGCGCAGTACGCGGCCCGGCACTTCGCCGCCCAGCCGGGGACGTGGGGGCGGAGCGAGTGGGCCGCGTAGTCGAAGGAGCGGAGCATGCCCGCGATGTCCCGGGCCGGCGGCTGCGGCAGCCGCCGTTCCGCGAGCGGCTTCGACGGCTCGCCCTCGAAGTCGATCAGCGACCACTGACCGGACGGCGACCGCAGACACTGCCCGAGGTGCAGATCGCCGTGGATCCGCTGGGCCGTCCAGGTCTGGCCCTCGGCGGCGAGATCGGCCAGCGCCTCGTACGCCGTGCGCAGACCGGGCCCGTACGGATGCAGGGCCGGTACCGCCTGGATCGCCGCGTCCAGGCGTTCGATCATGCCGTCGACCAGGGGGCGCAGCTGCGCGTGGCCCAGGGTGACGGTCGGCAGGGCGCGGGCGAGGGCCAGATGCACCTCGGCGGTGGCTCGCCCGAGCGCCCGCGCCTCCGCGCTGAAGTCCTCCCCCTTGGCCAGCTCACGCAACGCCAGCTCCCAGCCGTCGGCCGCACCCCGTACGAAGGGCTGGAGGACGCCGAGTACGTAACTGTCCTCGGCGCTCGCGTCCACGTCGTGGTGGGTCGCCTCGGGGTCGTCGGCGCGTATCCACGCCACCGGGGCCGGTACCCGGGGGCAGCCCTCGCGGGCCAGCGCCAGGGGCAGTTCCAGGTCGGGGTTGACGCCCGGTACGACCCGGCGGAGCAGTTTCAGGATGAACGTATCTCCGTAGACGATCGACGAGTTGGACTGCTCCGAGGTCACCACCCGGGCCACCAGCCCCACCGGTATCTCGCCCTCACCGTCGTCCCCGGTCTCACCCTCGCCGCTCCCGCTTCCGCTCCCGTCCCGGTCGAAGCGCAGGGCGCCGATCCGGGCCCTGGTGCGCATCGCCTCCAGGAGAACTTCGGCCGGGCGGGCGTCGTACAGGGCGTCGTACACCGTCTGTCCGGTCAGCGGGCCCCGGTCCACATGGCCGATCAGCGCGGGCGCCAGCCGGGGCGGCAGCGCCTCACGCACGCCTATGAGGAGCTGGTAGCAGTCTCCGGGCCCTTGCAGCGCGGGCTGACGGGCGCGTACGAGGAGGTGGTACAGGCCCAGCTGTGCCGTGACCGGCAGCAGTTCGGTGGCCGCCACCAGGGAGAACCCGGTGACCGGGCGTCCTTTGCCGGCGAACCAGCGCTGTCTCGGCAGCCATTCCCGCAGCAGCGGATCAAGGGACGCGAGGAGGTCGGGACTTGTCGTGGCGGAGCGGGTGGCGGCTTCCGACATGGCGTCGCGTCCTTTCCCCGGGGGGCGGGGTGTGACTGATGCGTGCCCCGGGCGGGACGGGAGAAACCGGCCCGCCGGGGTTCGGCACATATGACCACGTGTACTACATGGTGTCCTTCGTGGCGTCCTTCGCGTCCTTGCGGAGACGGAACCAGTAGAAGCCGTGTCCTGCGAGGGTGAGCAGATACGGGAGTTCACCGATCGCGGGGAAACGGACTCCGCCGATCAACTCGACCGGATGCGCGCCGTTGAAGGCCTGGAGATCCAGTTCCGTCGGCTGGGCGAAGCGGGAGAAGTTGTGGACGCACAGGACGAGGTCGTCCTTGTGTTCGCGCAGGAAGGCGATCACGGCCGGGTTGGACGAGGGCAGTTCGGTGTAGGAGCCCAGTCCGAACGCGGGGTTCTGTTTCCGGATCTCGATCATGCGTCGGGTCCAGTGGAGGAGCGAGGACGGGGA
>NZ_JBSFMT010000130.1:0-13772 GCF_053599695.1 Streptomyces sp. NPDC000878
TCCCCTCAAGCTCTCCGACTCCCCCACCCGTATCACCGCCCCGCCCCTCCTCGGCCAGCACACGGAGGAAATCCTCATCGGCGAACTCGGCCTGGAAGAAGACGAGTTGCCGACTCTCAAGGCACAGGGCGTGATCTGACCGACGGCGGCCGACGTCGCCTCCGCTCCGTCCCGAGTGAGGTAGTTCAGCCATGTCCACACATGCACCCCGTTTCGCCACCGAGACGGTCACAGACCGGCTCGTCGAGTCCAACCGCGCCTACGCCGCCGGATTCACCGACCCGGGTATGGGGGCCCGACCTGTCCTGCGCGTGGCCGTCGTGGCTTGTATGGACGCCCGCATCGATCTGCACGCCGCCCTCGGACTTGAGTTGGGCGACTGCCACACCATCCGGAACGCGGGCGGCGTCGTCACCGACGACACGATCCGCTCCCTGACGATCAGTCAGCGGGCGCTCGGTACTCGCAGCGTCGTCCTCATTCACCACACCGGCTGCGGTCTCCAGACCCTGACGGAGGACTTCCGGCACGAGCTGGAACTGGAGGTCGGGCAGCGGCCGGCATGGGCGGTGGAGGCCTTCCGGGACGTCGACCAGGACGTACGCCAGTCGATGCAGCGCGTGCGCACCAACCCGTTCCTGCCGCACACGGACGACGTCCGGGGCTTCGTCTTCGACGTGGCGACCGGGCTGCTGCGGGAGACAGACCCACGGCCTTGAACCCGGTCCCTGTCGCGTCACGGACCTGAAGGTGTGCGGAAGTCGAAATGCTGTATGCAATCACCACCGCTCGGAAGGGATCCCTCCGTGTCGTACCGCACCGCTCTCGCAGAAGTCCTGGCCCGTGCCGTCGCACCCTGCGCCGAACTGACCGGCGTGGAGGGCAGGTTCCCCCGTGGTGCCGTGACGGCCTTCGGGGCCACCGGGCTGCTGGGGCTCACGGTCTCCGTCGAGTTCGGCGGCGCCGGACTGGGCCTGTCGGAAGCCGCCGAGGTGGTGGCCCGGACGGCCCTGGTCTGCCCGGCGACGGCGGCCGTACTCCGGTCCCACTACACGGCGGTCGCCGTCATCGAGTCGTACGGCAGCCCTTGGGTACGTGGTGAGATCGCCGCCGGACGCCATCTCAGCAGCCTTGCTCTCGTGGAGGACGCCACCGGCGGGCAGGAGACGGAGGCCCAACTGCTCATGCCGCGCGGCACAGCCGTTCGCTCCGGTGGAGTGGTTGCCCTGAGGGGGCGTAAGCACGGGGTCGTCGCGGCGGGGGAGGCCGACAGTTACGTCTGGTCCTCCCGCCCGCTCGGCACGCCCGACGGTCTGAGTCTCTGGGGGGTTCCGGCGCACGCCCCGGACCTGTTCGTGCCCGCCCGGCCCGGTGCCACGGGGCCGCCCGGCAGCTCGACGTCCACGGTGTTCGCCGATCCGGTGCTGGTGCCGGCCGAGGCGAGGCTCGGTGCGGACGGCGGCGGGCTCGACATCGTGCTGAGCACGGTCCTGCCCTGGCTGGGCGAACTCCGGGCCACCGCCGATGTGCGGGCGGACCACCGCATGCCTGTCGGAGTCCGACCCGCCGACTCCCTCACGCCGTCCTCAAGCAGGGCATGAACTCTGGCCCGGGGACGGCCCGTTCACGTGCTCCTACGGATGTCAGTCCTGGCTCACCCCAGCCGCGATCTGCTTGCGATAGAACTCGGCCGTGCGTTCGGTGTGCTTGCGCATGATCTCGCCCGCGCGGTCCGCGTCGCCCCTGGCGATGGCCTTGATGAGCTGCGTGTGCTCGTTCCAGGCCTCCTTGCCGCGGGGCTTGGCGATGGGCGTGTAGTACCAGCGCACCTTCTGGCCCACCTGCGCGAGCATCTCGGCCAGTACGTCGTTGGCGGCCACGGAGGTGACGTAGGCGTGCAGGGCCGCGTTGGCCGCGACCAGGCGCTCGACGTCACCGGCGGCGAGCGCGTTGACGCCCTCGTTCTGAAGCTCGCAGAGCTGCTCGACGTCCTCGGGCTTGGCGTTGCGGGCGGCGAGCTGGGCCGAGTAGGTCTCCAACACCGAACGGACGCCGAGGAGTTGGGCGGCCTCCTCCTCGGTGGGGGAGTGGACGAAAGCGCCCTGGGCGGGCCGCAGGTCGACCCAGCCGGCGGTCTGAAGCCGCTGAAGGGCCTCGCGGACCGGCTGCCGGCTGACCCCGAGGTGCTCGGCGAGTTCGGCCTCGACCAGGTGCTGACCCGGCTTGAGGGAGCCGCTGACGATCAGTTCGGTCAGGGCGTCGTACACGGCCTGGCGCAGTGGTGCCGGGCGGGTGACGCGCCGGGACGCTGCGGCCGTGAGTGCCTCGCGCATGGTTGTCCCGTTCCGCCGCCGGGCCGACGGCTTTGCCAAGAGGTGGTCGTCGCAAGAGGTGGTCGTCGAGAGAGGTGCCGACGACGGTTTCAGCCTACAGGTTTTGGTATGCAACATGGCGTGGGTCGTCGATCATGAGCCGCGTTCAGTCGATCGTGTGAAACGCGTTCGACTGTCGTCTGTATACAGAAGCCTGTATGGGGTATTGTCTCAGTCTCCTGCACCCCTCGCCGGGGACCGCCGGGGACCGCGTTTCGGAAGGCGGAGCGATCATGACGACCACCGGGAGCGATGTGACGGTCGAGAGCGTGGTCCGGAGGGTGGTGGCCGAGCACCGGGGCCTGCGCGGTGCGCTGCTGCCCGTACTGCACGCGGTCCAGGCCGAGTTGGGCCATGTGCCGCAGGAGGCGATTCCTGTGCTCGCCGACGAGCTGAACCTCTCCCGGGCGGACGTCCACGGAGTGGTGACCTTCTACCACGACTTCCGCCGCGAGCCCGCGGGCCGTACCACGGTACGCATCTGCCGCGCCGAGGCCTGCCAGGCCCTGGGTGCCGACCGCCTGGTGAACTACGCGCGCGAGACCGGCCTGACCCTGGGGGAGACGTCGGCGGACGGTTCGATCACCGTCGAGCAGGTCTTCTGCCTGGGCAACTGCGCACTGGGACCGTCGGTCGAGGCGAACGGACGACTGTACGGACGAGTGGGCCCCGCCCGACTGGGCTCCCTTCTCAACGGGACGCACAACGAGACGCGCAACGGGACACCCAACGGCACGCGCAACGGGACGGTCTCCTCATGAACAACTCCTCCCACTCCTCCGGATCCTCCCACTCCTCCGGATCCTCCCACTCCACGGCGACGGTCTACGTCCCCCGCGACTCGGCGGCCAGGTCCGTCGGCGCGGACGAGGTCGCCGCCGTCCTCCAACGCGCCGCCACGCGTGGGGACTTCGCCATCGACGTCGTACGCAACGGATCGCGCGGCATGCTCTGGCTGGAGCCGATGGTCGAGGTCGTGACCTCCCAGGGCCGCGTCGGCTACGGCCCGGTGGCCCCCGAGGACGTGGACGGACTCCTGGCCGCCGGCCTGCTGGACGGCGCGGACCACCCACTGCGCCTCGGCCTCGTGGACGAACTCCCCTGGCTGGCCCGCCAGAACCGCGTCACCTTCGCCAGAGTCGGGGTGACCGACCCCCTGTCGACACAGGACTACGTCGAGCACGGCGGCCTCGCCGGGCTGCGCGCCGCCCTGGACATGGCGCCCGCAGACGTGGTCGCCGAGGTCACCGCATCCGGACTGCGCGGTCGCGGCGGCGCCGGATTCCCGGCCGGCATCAAGTGGAAGACGGTGCTGGACTGCGCCGACGAGCTGAAGTTCGTCTGCTGCAACGCCGACGAGGGCGACAGCGGGACCTTCGCCGACCGCATGGTGATGGAGGGCGACCCGTTCCTGCTCATCGAGGGGATGACCATCGCCGCGCACGCGGTCGGCGCGAGCGAGGGCTACGTCTACATCCGCTCCGAATACCCGGACGCGATCGCCACGATGCGCGAGGCGATCGACATCGCCCGCGAACACGGCTGGCTCGGCAAGGGCATCCTCGGCTCCGCACTCGACTTCGACCTGCATGTCCGCGTAGGGGCCGGCGCGTACATCTGCGGCGAGGAGACCTCCATGCTGGAAAGCCTGGAGGGCAGACGGGGCATGGTCCGCGCGAAGCCGCCGATCCCGGCGATCGAGGGCCTGTTCGGCAAGCCGACCGTGGTCAACAACGTCCTCACCCTGACCACCGTCCCGGTCGTCCTCGCCGACGGCGCGAAGGCCTACCAGGACCTCGGAGTCGGCCGCTCGCGCGGCACCCAGGTGTTCCAGCTCGGCGGGAACATCGCGTGCGGCGGCATCGTGGAGACCGCCTTCGGCATCACCCTGCGCGAACTGATCGAGGACTACGGCGGCGGAACGCACACCGGGCGTCCGGTCCGCACCGTGCAGGTCGGCGGACCACTCGGGGCCTACCTGCCCGAGTCGCTGTTCGAACTGCCCATGGACTACGAGGCGTTCGCCGAGGCCGGTGCGATGCTCGGGCACGGCGGGATCGTCGTCTTCGACGACAGCGTCGACATGGCGGCGCAGGCCCGCTTCGCGATGGAGTTCTGCGCCGAGGAGTCCTGCGGCAAGTGCACACCGTGCAGGGTCGGTTCGGTGCGCGGGGTCGAGGTGATCGACAAGATCGTCGCCGGAACGCATCGCGACGAGAACCTCGCCCTGCTCGAAGACCTCTGCGACCTGATGACCGACGGCTCGCTGTGCGCGATGGGCGGGCTGACCCCGATGCCCGTACGCAGCGCCCTCACGCACTTCCCCGACGACTTCCTCGGCGGTCGCCGGCTCCTGGAGATCCACCCCGTACGAGCGACGGAGGGCACGGCATGAGCCTGCTCAAGGAACCCGACTTCGGCACCCCGGAACGGCCCGGCCCGGCAACGCTGTCGGTGGAGGTCGACGGCTTCCCGGTGACCGTCCCCGAGGGCACCTCGGTGATGCGCGCCGCAGCTCAAGCAGGCGTCGACATACCGAAGTTGTGTGCCACCGACAGCCTGGAGGCGTTCGGCTCCTGCCGGTTGTGCGTCGTCGAGATCGACGGTCGGCGCGGCACCCCCGCCTCCTGCACCACACCGTGCGCCGACGGGATGAAGGTCAGCACCCAGACGCCGAAGGTGGAGAAGCTCCGCCAGGGCGTCATGGAGCTGTACATCTCCGACCACCCCCTCGACTGCCTCACCTGCCCGGCCAACGGCGACTGCGAACTCCAGGACATGGCAGGCGTGGTGGGGCTCCGGCAGGTCCGGTACGGCTACGAGGGCGCCAATCACCTCGAAGCCGAGAAGGACACCTCCAACCCCTACTTCGACTTCGACCCGTCCAAGTGCATCGCCTGCTCCCGCTGCGTCCGGGCCTGCGGCGAGGTACAGGGCACCTTCGCGCTCACCATCGAAGGGCGCGGCTTCGACTCCAAGGTCTCGCCGGGGGCGGGGGAGTCCTTCATGGACTCCGAGTGCGTCTCCTGCGGCGCCTGCGTGCAGGCCTGCCCGACGTCGACGCTCCAGGAGCGCTCGGTCGTCGAACTCGGCATGCCCACAAGGTCAGTTGTGACCACCTGCGCCTACTGCGGTGTCGGCTGCTCCTTCAAGGCCGAGCTGCGCGGCGACGAACTCGTACGCATGGTGCCCCACAAGGACGGCGGCGCCAACGAGGGCCACTCGTGCGTGAAGGGCCGTTTCGCCTTCGGCTACGCCACCCACCCCGACCGCGTCCTCAAGCCCATGGTGCGGGAGCGGATCACCGACCCCTGGCGCGAGGTCGAGTGGGACGAGGCGATCGGCACCGTGGCCCGGCGCATGCGCGAACTCCAGGACCGGTACGGCACCACCTCGGTCGGCGCCATCACGTCCTCACGCTGCACCAACGAAGAGGTGTACGTCGTACAGAAGATGGTGCGCGCGGCCTTCGGCAACAACAACGTCGACACCTGCGCCCGCGTCTGCCACTCCCCGACGGGATACGGGCTCAAGCAGACCTTCGGTGAGTCGGCGGGCACCCAGGACTTCCGTTCCGTGGCCGAGGCCGACGTCATCATGGTGATCGGCGCCAACCCCACCGACGGGCACCCGGTGTTCGCGTCCCGGATGAAGCGCCGGCTGCGCGAGGGCGCCAAGCTGATCGTCGTGGACCCGCGCCGCATCGACCTCGTACGCTCACCGCACGTCGAGGCCCAGCACCACCTCCAGCTCAGGCCGAGCACCAACGTCGCCGTGGTCAACGCCATGGCTCATGTGGTCGTCACCGAGGGTCTGGTCGACCGGCCGTTCGTGGACGCGAGGTGCGAAGACTTCGACGACTGGGCGGAGTTCATCGCACGACCCGAGAACAGCCCGGAGGCCGTCGAGCCGATCACCGGCGTACCGGCCGCCGAACTGCGGGCTGCAGCACGGCTGTACGCGACCGCGCCCAACGGCGCCATCTACTACGGCCTCGGTGTCACCGAGCACAGCCAGGGCTCGACCATGGTCATGGGAATGGCCAACCTCGCGATGGCATGCGGCAACATCGGCCGGGACGGCGTCGGCGTGAACCCGCTGCGCGGCCAGAACAACGTCCAAGGCTCGTGCGACATGGGCTCGTTCCCGCACGAACTCCCCGGCTACCGCCATGTCTCGGACGACGCGGTGCGTACGGTATTCGAGAACCTCTGGGGCGGAACTCTCCTCGCGGAGCCGGGACTTCGCATCCCGAACATGTTCGACGCGGCGATCGACGGCACCTTCCGCGGCCTGTTCGTCCACGGCGAGGACATCGCCCAGTCGGACCCCAACCTCAAGCACGTCACCGCCGCCCTCGAAGCGATGGAACTGGTCGTCGTACAGGACCTGTTCCTCAACGAGACGGCCAAGTTCGCGCACGTCTTCCTGCCTGGCGCGTCGTTCCTGGAGAAGGACGGCACGTTCACCAACGCCGAACGCCGGATCAACCGGGTCCGCGCGGTGATGAAGCCGAAGACGGGCAAGCACGAGTGGCAGATCGTCAGCGAGATCGCCACCGCGATGGGGTATGCGATGTCGTACGACCATCCGCGCGCGATCATGGATGAAATCGCCTCCGTCACACCGACGTTCACCGGTGTCTCCTTCGACCTCCTTGACAAGCTCGGCAGCGTCCAGTGGCCGTGCAACGAGGAGGCACCGGAAGGCACGCCCATCATGCACGTGGACGAATTCGTGCGCGGCAAGGGCAAGTTCGTGGTCACCTCCTACGTACCGACGAACGAGCGGAGTACGCGCCGCTTCCCTCTCGTCCTCACCACGGGACGCATCCTCAGCCAGTACAACGTCGGCGCGCAGACCCGCCGTACCGGCAACGTCGCCTGGCACCCCGAGGACATCCTCGAACTGCACCCCCACGACGCCGAGGACCGCGGCATCAAGGACGGCGACATGGTCACCCTCGCCAGCCGGGTCGGGCGGACGACGTTGCGCGCGGAGATCTCCGACCGGATGCCCACCGGGGTCGTGTACACCACCTTCCACCACCCCGTGACCGGCGCCAACGTAGTGACCACGGAGAACTCCGACTGGGCGACCAACTGCCCGGAGTACAAGGTGACCGCCGTACAGGTCGGCCTCGCGCGTCCGGAGCGGCACAGCGACACCGAAGTCACCGACAACGGCCTTGTCACGGTGGTGGATTGAGATGACAGCGACCGTGCCGCCGGAGCGCAGGATGGCGAACGACATCGCCAGAAACCTCGGACACCTGCCGGGGCAGCGGGCCGCCGAAGAGATCGCGGGGCACATCGGCAGGTTCTGGGACCCGCGCATGCGTACCAGGCTGTACGAGTTCGTGGACGCCGGAGCGGACGGCCTCGACCCCCTGGTGGTGGCCGCCGTGAAGCTCCTGCGCTGACCCGTAGGCTGGGGCGGCCCCGGACGGAGAGGAGTCGTTCATGCTGTTCCGGCAGCTGGAGTACTTCGTGGCGGTGGCGAGGGAACGGCACTTCGCCCGCGCGGCGGAGTCCTGCTACGTGTCCCAGCCGGCGCTCTCGGCGGCGATCGCCAAGCTGGAGCGGGAGTTGAACGTCAC
Organism: Streptomyces sp. NPDC000878; assembly: GCF_053599695.1. Taxonomy (NCBI): domain Bacteria; kingdom Bacillati; phylum Actinomycetota; class Actinomycetes; order Kitasatosporales; family Streptomycetaceae; genus Streptomyces; species Streptomyces sp. NPDC000878. The sequence continues at coordinate 7,972 of NZ_JBSFMT010000130.1, forward strand.
GCTCATCAACCGCGGGCACAACTACCAGGGCCTCACCCCGGAAGGCGAACGGCTCGTCGTGTGGGCCAAGCGCATCCTCGCCGAACAGGACGCGTTCAAGGCCGAGGTGGCCGCCGTGCAGTCCGGCATCACGGGAACGCTGCGGCTGGGCACGGACCCCACGGCGTCCACGACCCTCGCGCTGCCCGTCGCCGCCTTCTGCGCGGCGCACCCGCTGGCCAAGGTGCAGGTGCGGTCCCGGCTGTCGACCAAGGAACTCCACCGCCAGCTACGGGACTTCGAGCTGGACGTGGCGATCGCCCACTTCGACCCGGGCGACCAGGAGGGCCTCCAGGTCGTCCCCCTCTACCAGGAGCGGTACATGCTGCTGGTCTCGGACGACCAACTCGTCGCCCAGTCCGCCACCGTGACCTGGGCGGACGCCGCCCAGCTGCCGCTCGCGCTGCTGACGCCCGACATGCGGATCCGGCAGATCGTAGACACTGTGTTCGCGGAGAAGGGGTTCGTGGTGACCCCGCAGGTCGAGACGGACTCCATCGCCTCCCTCTACGCCCATGTGGGCGGCGGCGGTTGGGCGAGCATCGTGCCGCACACCTGGCTGCGCGCCATGCCGGTGGTCGGCCGGACGAGAGCGCTGCCCCTGGTCGACCCGGAGGCCGGCGCCCAGGTCTCGGTGGCGATCCACGCGGCCACACCTGGCTCGGTCGCCGCCCGCGCGTTCGTCAACGCCGCGACGGGCCTGTCCCTGGACGACTTCTTCGCCCGCCCGTTGCCGACGGCGGCGGCGGAGCACCGAGTGCGCTGAGCCGTCCCGACAGGACCGTCAGGGCGCGTACCGGGCCTGCACCGCCTTCCGGTCCAGTCCTCCCTTGGCGGTGTACGGCAGGGCTGAGACCAGCTCGATCCGGTCGGGCACCTCGAACCCGGCCAGCCGGTCACGGCAGTACCGCAGGATCTCCGCCGGCCCGACGCTCTCACCCTCGCGCACCACCACGACGGCACCGACCCGCTGCCCGTACACCGCGTCCGGTACGGCGAACACGGCAGCCTCGGCGACTCCCGGGCACCCGGCGAGGACGTCCTCGACATGCTCGGGCGCGATCTTCTCCCCGCCACGGTTGATGAGGTTCTTGATCCGCCCGGTCAGCGACAGATACCCGTCCTCGTCGAGCGCGCCCAGATCACCGGTGCGCAGCCAACCGTCGACAAAGGTGTACGCGGTCCCGTCACGGTCGGCGAGATAGCCACGGGCGACGGTCGGACCGTGCACCCACACCTCGCCCTCCACGCCCACCGGACAGGCCCGCCCACTCCGGTCGACGACCCGCACCTCGACCCCGGTCGGCCGCCCGACCGACCCGTGCTTCAACTTCCCCCGCTCGGGCAGCGGTTCACTGGTCGCCTGGTGCGAGGACTCGGTCATCCCGTAGGCGGACAGCAGCGGCGCCCCGAACGTCCGCTCCAGCGCGCGCTGCGTGGCCGTGTTGAGGGGCGCGCTGCAACTCCGTACGAACTTCAGGGGCGGCGCCTGCGGCCCCGGGTACTCCCGCTCCGACCGGTCGAGCAGAATCTCGTGGATGGCCGGCACCGCGGTGAACCAAGTGGCGTTGACCGCCCGCATGTCGTCCCAGAACGTGCCAGCCGAGAACCGCCCTCGGTCGGGCAGCAGTACGCACCCTCCGCTGGCCAGGGAGGCCAGCAGCGCCGCGAACAGGCCGTGGCCGTGGAAGAACGGCATCACCGCGACCGTCGCGTCGCCGGGACCCAACTCGTAGGTGGCACACACTCCTTGGACGGACGCGGCCACGTTGGCATGGGTCAGCGGGACCATCTTCGCCCGGTCGGTGGTCCCTGCGGTGAACAGGACGAGGGCGTCACGGTCCGACAACTCTCCTGCCGCACCTCGCACTTGGGGCACGGCACCGGTTTCGAGCATGACCGACGCGGTGCCCGCCCGGGAGACGTCCACCCGCAGCGGCCACACCGGGACCGGCAGTACAGCCCCGTTCGCTGACGGGCCGACGAGAACCGCCCGCGCCCCCAACGCCGCCAACCGCGCGGAGAGTTGAGTCCCCGGCAACGCCGGATCCAGCGGTGCGACCACCACACCCGCCCGCGCCGCACCCAGCAACGCCACGACGAACTCAGCGGTGTTGGCACAGATCAGCCCCACCGCGTCTCCGCGCCCCAGCCCTGTACGGCCGAGCCGGGTCGCCACGTCGTCGGCCAGAGCGGCGAGCCCCCGGTAGGACAGGTGTACCCGCTCCCCGGTGACGACGAGGGCCCGGGCGTACGGGCGTTCACGCACCTGCCGGTCGAGGAGGTCGGTGAGGCCCGTGACCGCCGGAGGCCGGTGCCGGTCCGCGTCGCGCACGGATGCCACGGCCGGAACGGCCATGACCCCACCCCCTCGCGCCAGTTCTGATGAAGCAGTCCTCTGCGAGCCTGCGGCGACCCGCGGTCGGCGTCCAATACGCACTGGTGAACGGCCGATAGCAGCTGTCTATCAAGGGAGTTGGCGACCCCTCCACCAGCGGTCGATAGACGCTGTTTATCGGCTGGTCGCCGATGGGTCTTGGACGCGGGCGGACGCGCTGCGGATGGTGAGAGGAGTAGCCGCTCCGGCAGGACCTGCCCAAGGAGGACCTCGGACCATGACCGCCCCCTCGCCCCTGGAGACCGCGGCAGCAGCCGACGTTCCGGCCGACGTCCCGACCGAACTCACCGACGGGTACCACATGGTCGTCGACGCGCTGAAGATGAACGACGTCGACACCATCTACGGAGTGGTCGGCATCCCGATCACCGACCTGGCCCGCCTCGCCCAGGCCCAGGGCATCCGCTACATCGGCTTCCGGCACGAGAGCAACGCCGGACACGCGGCGGCGGCGGCCGGCTACCTCACCAAGAAGCCCGGTGTGGCACTGACCGTGTCGGCCCCCGGCTTCCTCAACGGCCTGGTCGCGCTCGCGAACGCGACCACCAACTGCTTCCCGATGGTGCAGATCTCCGGCTCCAGCGAGCGCCACCTCGTCGACCTCAAGCAGGGCGACTACGAGGAGATGGACCAACTCGCCGCCGCACAGCCCTTCGTGAAGGCCGCCTACCGGGTCAGCCGGGTGGAGGACATCGGCCGGGGCATCGCCCGCGCCCTGCGCACCGCGATCTCCGGACGCCCCGGCGGCGTCTACCTCGACATCCCCGCCGCCGTCCTCGGCTCGATCATGCCCGCCGACGACGGCGCGAAGACGCTGAGCCGCCTCGTCGACCCCGCGCCCCGCCAACTCCCGGCCCCGGAGGCCGTGGACCGCGCGATCGAGCTGCTGGCCTCCGCCGAGCGCCCGCTGGTGGTCCTCGGCAAGGGCGCCGCGTACGCCCAAGCCGACGCCAAGGTACGGGAGTTCATCGAGTCGACGGGCATCCCGTACGTACCGATGTCGATGGCCAAGGGCCTGCTGCCCGACGACCACCCGCAGTCGGCGGCCACCGCGCGTTCTCTGGCGCTGAAGAAGGCCGACGTCGTGATGCTGATCGGCGCCCGCCTCAACTGGCTGCTGGGGCACGGCCAGACGGGGTGGAACCCCGACGCCAAGTTCGTCCAGATCGACATCGACCCGAAGGAGATCGACAGCAACCAGCCCATCGCGGCCCCGCTTGTCGGTGACATCGAGTCGGTCCTCGACGCCCTCGCCGAACGCACCAAGCCCGGCCAGATCGCGGCCCCTTCGGCCTGGCGCGAGGAACTCGGTGCGCGCTCGGCGCAGAACGTCGCCAAGATGGCCAAGCGGCTGGAGGCCGACCCGCACCCCATGCAGTTCATGGGCGCCCTGAAGGCCGTACGCGACGTCGTGCGCGCGCGGCCGGAGACGTACATCGTCAACGAGGGTGCCAACGCCCTGGACATCGCGCGCAACGTCATCGACATGCACGTACCGCGCCACCGTCTCGACAGCGGCACCTGGGGTGTCATGGGCATCGGTATGGGGTATGCCATCGCCGCCGCCGTCGAGAGCGGTGCACCGGTCGTCGCCGTCGAGGGCGACAGCGCCTTCGGGTTCAGCGGAATCGAGATCGAGACGATCTGCCGCTACAGCCTCCCCGTCGTCACCGTGATCATGAACAACGGCGGCGTCTACCGAGGCGACGACACCAACCCGTACGACGACGCGCCCTCGCCCACGACCCTCATGTCGGCGGCCCGGCACGACCTCCTCATCGAGGCGTTCGGCGGCAAGGGCTACCGCGCCACCACGCCCGCCGAGGTCACCGCCGCCCTCACCGAGGCCCTCGCCTCCGGTGGACCGGCGCTCATCGACTGCGTGATCGACCCCTCGGCCGGCACCGAGAGCGGCCACATCTCGCACCTCAACCCCAAGGGCATCACCGTCGGCAACATCACGCCGGCGAAGAAGTGACGGCCCCTGCACCCCGAGCACTCCGAGCCCCTCGAACTCCCGCTCCGTACGCGTACGTTCACGAAAAGGAAGCAGACATGAGTGAAAAGCCGCTCGCCGGAATCAAGGTGATCGACTTCACCGGGGTCCAAGCCGGCCCCGCCTGCACACAGTTGCTCGCCTGGTTCGGCGCCGACGTCCTGAAGGTGGAGCGCCCCAACGGCGGCGACGTCACCCGCAAGCAGCTGCGGGACATCGAGGACCTCGACGCGCTGTACTTCACGATGCTCAACAGCAACAAGCGCTCCCTCGCCATCAACACCAAGACCCCCGAGGGACTTGAGGTGTTGGAGAAGCTCATCACCGACGCCGACGTCCTGGTGGAGAACTTCGCCCCGGGCGCCCTGGACCGCATGGGCCTGACCTGGGAGCGCATCCAGGAACTCAACCCGCGGCTGATCTTCGGCTCGGTCAAGGGCTTCAACGACGACTCGTCCTGGAACGACCTCAAGGTCTACGAGAACGTCGCCCAGTGCGCGGGCGGCGCCGCCTCCACCACCGGCTTCTGGGACGGCCCGCCGACCATCTCCGGCGGCGCCCTCGGCGACACCAACACCGGGATGCACCTGGCGATCGGCATCCTCACCGCGATCATCGACCGCAACAAGACCGGCAAGGGGCAGAAGGTCTCCGTCTCCATGCAGGACGCGGTGCTCAACCTCTGCCGCGTCAAGCTGCGCGACCAGCAGCGCCTGGAGCGGGTCGGCTACCTGGAGGAGTACCCGCAGTACCCCAACGGCGAGTTCACCGACGTCGTACCGCGTGGCGGCAACGCGGGCGGCGGCGGGCAGCCCGGCTGGGTGCTCAAGTGCAAGGGCTGGGAGACCGACCCGAACGCGTACATCTACTTCACCGTCCAGGAGCAGAACTGGAAGCGCACCGCCGAGGTGATCGGCCGCCCCGAGTGGGCCGAGGACCCGGAGTACGCCACCGCGCGCGCCCGTCAGTCGCACATCTTCGAGATCTTCGAGGAGATCGAGAAGTGGCTCGCCGACAAGACCAAGTACGAGGCGGTGAACGTCCTGCGTGAGTGGGAGGTGCCCTGTGCCCCGGTCATGAGCATGAAGGAGCTGGCCTACGACGAGGACCTGCGCAAGAGCGGCACGGTCGTCGAGGTCGAGCAGAAGGGCCGGGGCACCTATCTGACCGTCGGCAGCCCGGTGAAGTTCTCCTCCTTCCAGCCGGACATCGCCGGCGCCCCGCTGCTGGGCGAGCACAGCTCCGAGGTCCTGGTCGAGCTGGGCTACGACGAGGAGACCATCGGCCGGCTGAAGGAGAGCGGGGTCATCGTCTAGATGGTCCAGTAGGCGGATGACGTGGAAGCGGCCGTGGCCCGAAGGCCACGGC
>NZ_JBSFMT010000131.1:0-13647 GCF_053599695.1 Streptomyces sp. NPDC000878
CACCCCCACCCCACCCCGGCCCGCATTTCCAGCCCGTCCGGCGTTTGAGGACGAGGCCCGTTCAGGGCCGATAGCGGGGGTCTGGGGGCGCAGCCCCCAGGGGATGGGAACGGGTAAGGGCGGCGGGGGCGAGAATAGGCCCGTGCGGTACAGAATCCTGGGCGTCACCCAGGCCCAGGACGACGACGGCACCGCCATACCCATAGGCGGCCCCCGCCTACGAGCCCTCCTCACCGCCCTAGCCCTCCGCCCCAACCACACCACCACCCCCGAAACCCTGATAGACGAGGTCTGGGCGAACACCCCGCCCAAGGACGCCCCCGCAGCCCTCCAGGCCCTCATCGGCCGCCTACGCCGCACCCTCGGCAAAGACACCATCACCTCGGACCCCGGCGGCTACCGCCTCACAGCGACCCGGGACGACATCGATCTCCACGTCTTCGAACACCTCGTACGACAGGGCAAGGCGGCCCTGGACCACGCCGACCCCACGACCGCCGCACGCACCCTCTCCGAGGCCCTCGCCCTGTGGCGCGGCCCAGCCCTGGCCGACCTCCCCGACCGCACCGCGGCGACCCGCCCGGAGGCCCTGCGCCGAGAGGCGACACGCGCGCGCGTGGAGGCGAACCTGAGACTCGGCCAGGCAGCCGACGCCGTACCGGAGTTGCAGGAACTTACGCAGGCCCACCCGTACGACGAACCGCTGCACGCCCTCCTCATCCGCGCCCTGCGCGACACGGGCCGCAGCGCGGACGCCCTCACCGCGTACGAGACGGCCCGCCGAACCCTGGCGGAGGGCCTGGGCACGGACCCGGGCCCGGAACTACGCACCCTGCACAAGGAACTGCTGACGCAACCACCCCAGCAGCCCACCCACAACGCCACCCCCACCTCGGCCTCCACCCTCACCTCCCCACTCGCCCCCACCCCCACTGAAAACTGCCGCCCCCACCCCCACCGCCACAGCAACATTCGCCCCCGTCTGACATCTTTCGTCGGCCGGGAACCCGAGATCGAGGCCATCCGTTCGGATGTGCACAGGACCCGTCTCGTCACGCTCATCGGACCGGGCGGTTCCGGAAAGACCCGTCTCGCCGAGGAGGCCGCCGCCAGCCTCCCCCAGGCGTGGCTCGTCGAGCTGGCCCCGCTCGACCGGCCGGAGGCGGTCCCAGGCGCGGTGGTCAGCGCGCTCGGTCTGCGCGAGACCGTGCTCATGACCACCGAGCTGACGCCCCCGCAGGACGACCCGCTCGCCCTGCTCATCGAGTACTGCGCCCCGCGCAGCCAACTCCTGATCCTTGACAACTGCGAACACGTCATCGACGCGGCGGCCGAACTCGCCGAAACCCTGCTCACCCACTGCCCCGGGCTCACGATCCTCGCCACCAGCCGTGAACCCCTGGGCGTGCCAGGCGAGTCGGTGCGCCCGGTCGAACCCCTGCTCCCCGACCCGGCCCGCCGCCTCTTCGAGGAGCGCGCCGCCGCCGTACGCCCCGACGCGGACACCGCCCTCCGCGACACCGAGGCGGTGGCGGAGATCTGCCGCAGGCTCGACGGGCTGCCCCTGGCCATCGAGCTGGCCGCCGCCCGCCTGCGGCTGCTCACCCCTCGCCAGATCGCCGACCGCCTGGACGACCGCTTCCGCCTCCTCACCTCCGGAAGCCGCACCGTACTGCCCCGCCAGCAGACCCTGCGTGCGGTCGTCGACTGGTCGTGGGACCTGCTCGACGAGCGGGAGCGGACGGTACTGCGCGAGGTCTCCGTCTTCGCGGGCGGCTGGGACCTCACTGCCGCGGAGGCGGTGTGCGGCGGCGCGGCGGCCGACCTCATGGGCGCGCTGGTCGACAAGTCCCTGATAGTCGCGACCCCGCACGAACCCGGTGAACGCCAACTCGATGAACGCGAACCCAATGACGGCGACGCACCCGGAGCCGACGCACCCGGCACCGAGACCCCCGGCATGCGCTACCGCCTCCTGGAGACCATCCACGAGTACGCCACCGAGCGCGCCGCCGAGGCCCCCGAGCAGCGCGCCGCCGCCGAGCGACGGCATCGCGCGTGGGTGCGCGCGCTGGTGGAGAAGGCCGAACCACTGCTCCGCTCCGCCGAGCAACTCCCGTGGATCGCCCTCCTGGAGACGGAGCTGGACAACATCCGGGCGGCCCTCGACCGCTCGATCAGGAAGGGCGACGAGGAGGAGGCCGCAGCCCTGGCCCTCGCGATGGGCTGGTTCTGGTGGCTGCGCAACTTCCGCCGGGAGGCCATGGAATGGCTGACGCGGATAGTGAACCTGGGGACTTCAGCGGAAGCGGAGGCAGATACCCGGCCCCGACACACGAACCTCCGAATGAACGTCCGCATGTACCACATCTTCCTGGCCATCGACGCGGACCCGATCGCCGCCCCCCGAGGCGAGCACTGGCACCAGCGCGTCGCCGAGGTCCGCGCCCACTTCGAGCGCGGCGGCCCGGAAGCGGCCCGGCTCCCGGGCCTCGCCTGGCCGCTCACCATCCTCGCCGACGCCGACGGGCCCGATTCCCCGCCCTCCGACGGCACCGGTTCCCCGCCCCCTGGCGACACCGGGACGACCCGCCCCAGCCTCCCGGACGTGGCCGCCGCCCTCGACACAGTGATCGCCAACTGCCGTACGCACGGCGGCGACTGGGAGGTCGCCGCGAGCCTGATGTTCCGTACGCACATGGTCGTCGACTCACCGGGCGGCCTGCTCGGCCGGGCTGTGGACGACGACCTCGCGGAACTGCGCGTGCTCAGCCGCCGTGTCGGCGACCGCTGGCTGCGGGCCCAGGTGTGCAGCGCGGCCGGTGAGGCCGCCATGGCGCGCGGCGTCTTCGAGGAGGCAGCGGGGGAGTACGAGGAGGCGCTGCGGCTCGCCCGCGAGGTGGGCGCCCATGCCGAGGCACCGTTTCTGATCGCGCGGCTCGCCGAGATCGCCTACCGCGAGGGCGACCGCGGCAGGGCGCTGGCCACGCTGGACGAGGCGAGTGCGGCGGCCGACCGTTCCGGGGTGGCGGACTCCCGGGCGTTCGTCCTGCTGCTGCGGGCGCAGCTGGCGCTGGACGACCAGGATGTCGCCGGCGCGCGGGCGATGTGCGAGCAGTCCCGCGCGGAGATCGCCCGGGGCACACCGCCGCCGCAGTTCATGGCGGGGCTGAACGCGATGGACGCCCTCGTCACGGCCGAGGAGCACGGGCCCGGGCGGGGACTGGTGAAACTGACCGCCACCCTGCGCGAGGCGGTGGCGCGGGGCTGCGCCGAGGTGGTCACGGCGGCGATCGTGGACGCCATGGCGGGACTGCTGGCCCGCCTCGGCGACCACCCGCGCGCGGTCCGCCTGCTCGCCGCCTCCGACAGCTGGCGGGGTGGCCGCCCGCGCCCGATGCCGGACCGGGCGCGGGCGGAGGAGACGGAGAGCAGGGCCCGCTCCGCCCTGGGAGCGGAACGCCACGAGTCGGAACGTACGACGGGATCGGCACTCACCGTGGACGACGTCCTGGACGAACTGGCCGCCCTCACCACAGCACCACCGAACCCGACCCCGTGACCCCCGTCATCGGCACATGAACTTGGACTCGGCCCAGTCCGCGAGCGCCACCGAGTCGAACGCCGAGTGGGGCTCCACGACCAGGCGGATCGTCCTGCGCCCGGTGAGGTCGACATGGACGGGCACGGCTTCCTGGCCGCCCTGGATCAGCTCGGACCGCCACACGCGCTCCCCGTCGGCGAACACCGAGAAGCGGACCTGGCCGAGGCCCAGCGTCATGTCGTCGACACCGACCAGGGCGTCGTACGAGGCACAGTCGCGGTTGAGATCGATCGTGACCGAGGACTCCCCGTGGACGGTCACCCCGTGCTCGTACTGCTTGCCCGCGATCGACACCCCCCACCGCTGCCACACCCAACTGCTCTCGCCGAGCCGCATCTCGGGCTTGGTGCCGTCGCCGAAGACGCCGTACTCCAGCTCGTTCCACTGGTAGTCGGCCGGGGCGGGCGGCGGCGGGGGAGCAGGCTGCGTCGGGGTGGGCGTGGGCGTGGGTGTGGGAGTCGGTGTCGGGCTGGGCGTCGGAGTCGGCGTGGGCGTAGGCGTGGGACTCGGTGTGGGCGTCGGGGACGGAGTCGGGGTGGGGGTCGGGGTGGGCGCGGGCGCCGCGGCCGGTGCCAGGGCCGGAGGTGCCGGCTCGGGCGTCGTGGGCGTAGGGCTCGGCGTCGGCGCCGCCGGCTGGACCGCCGGCACGGACGGGGACGAGGACGGCCTGGCGACCGACTCCTTGGGCACCTCGTCGCCGGCCAGCGCGAACACCACCGCCGCGATCCCGACGGCGACCACGCCCGCCGCGACCCCCGCCTTCACCGGCGCGCCCAGCCCCTCCGAGGCCGCCGCGCCACCACCGGCCCCGCCGGACGACGAACCGCTCGCCGCTGCCGCCGCGCCGCCGACGCCCACCGCACCCGCTCCGGCGCCCCCGGCGACCAGCGCGGCCACCTTGGCGTACCCGGCGGCGCCGAACCAGCCGATGACCGCGATCGGTACGACGGCGGGGATGCCGCTCGCGACCTCCTTGATCTGGCCCGCGGCCAGCCGGCACTTGGCGCACTCCTCCAGGTGCTTGCGCAGCCCCCGTTCGGCACGGGTGCGCAGGCCCCCGCGCGCGTAGGCGCCGAGCCGGTCGGCGTAGCGGGAGCACTCCTCGTCGGTGGCGAGGGTGGCGCTGACATGGGCCTGGAGGTAGGCCTGCTTGAGCCCCTCGCGGGCCCGGCTGGCGAGCACGCGCGTGCCGTTGGCGTCCAGCCCGAAGAGGGTGGCGACCTCGCTCGGCGACTCGTCCTCGACCTCGGTGTGCCACAGCACGGCCTGCCACCGCTCGGGCAGCGACCGGAACGCCTGCATGGCCATGGACTGCTCGGCCTCGTGCATCGCACGGACGTCGGCGCCCAGGTCGAGAGTGTCGTTGTCTGACATCGTGGACATCTCGGAGCCGCGCGTGGCCTGTGCCGCGAACACCGCGAAGTCGTCGACCAGTTGCTCGCGCTTCGCCGACGTCGTCCAGTTCGCCGCGACCCGGCGCACGGTGGTGAGCAGATAGGCGCGTACGGCGTACTCGGGCCCCGAGCCGCCGCGTACCGCCTGGAGCATGCGGGCGAAGACCTCGGCGGTGAGGTCGTCGGCGGTGTGGCCGTCGCGGCAGCAGGTGCGCGCGTACCGGCGTACGGCGTCGGCGTGGCGCCGGTACAGCTCCTCGTACGCCGTGTCGTCGCCCGAGCGCATCCGCCCGATCAGGTCGGTGTCGGACGGCGGCAGTTCGATGGGCGGCGGCAGCACACTGTCCGAGCGGGGCGGCAGCACGCTGCCCTCGCGCTGCGCCGGGACGCTGCCCTCCATCGGGTCGATCGGGTCGTCGAGGTACTCCGGGTACTCCGAGTCGTCCAGCGAGCCGCCCAGGTACTGAACGCCTTCGACGGCCCCGGCGCCTCCGTGCCCGCCCTGGCTCGGCACCTGCGGCTGCGGCGAGGTCAGCCCGCCGCCGGCCTCCGGGTCGCCGTCACCGAGTGACTCGTCCCGTCCGTCAACGCTCATCGCGGAAAGCCCCCGCCGCCTGCACAGCCACCTGCACACCGAGTCCCGAACACCGGGTCAGAGTGCCATATTGGCTTTTGTTCAGTGCCCCCTGGAGCGAACCACCACTCGTCCGTGGGCACTTCCCGCAATGAGGTACTAGCGTTCACCCGAACGGGGAATGCTCAGCCGACACTTGCACCGACGCCTACGTGGACCGTCACAGGGGCCGCGACCGCAACCCCTCCAGCAGGATGTCCAGCAGCCGCGAAGAGGCCGCCGCCTGCTGCGCGGCGTCCGGCAGCGAGGGCGCGGCCGTCGCGATCACCAGCAGTACGTCCGACACCGACACGTCCGGCCGCAGCTCGCCCGCCTCGCGCGCCCGCTCCACGAGCCGGCCCACCACGTCGAGCAGCGCCAGCGCACCCGCGTCGTCCGCCAGAGCGGCAGCCGCCGCGTCCTCGGAGACCAGCCGCAGCTCCCCGGAACCCGTTGGCTGGGACCGCTGCTGCGGTACCCGCGCCTCGTCGAAGCCGATGCCATCGGGGCCACCGGAGCCGCCCGGACCGTCCTCGTCGGCGACGCCGACCCGCAGTATCTGCGGCGGCAGCAGCCGACCGGCACCCGAGGCCACCGACGTCCGCAGGAAGCGCGACAGCGCCGACCACGGCTCGTCCTCCTGCCCGAGCGCCGCACGGGCCTGGTCGGTCAGCCGGGAGGTCTCCTCCTCGGCTATCCGCCGGACCAGGACGTCCTTGCTCGGGAAGCGCCGGTACACCGTGCCGACACCCACCCGCGCGCGTCGCGCCACGTCCTCCATCGGCGCGCCGTATCCCAGCTCGCCGAAGACCTCACGTGCCGCGCGCAGCACGTGCTCCAGATTGCGCTGTGCGTCCACGCGCAGCGGCGCCGTACGCGATGTGTCACCGCGTCCGTTGCCCGCCGCCGCGCTGATCGGTCCGCCTGGTGCGATGGCGGACGCGGTCGTCCAACGAGAATCCTGAATGTGCATATTGTTCCCCCGGTAATGACGTCTCCCCCCGGAGACTCCCCGCCATTGGCAGCCGGAGCGTGCGGAACAAGCACTGAACACGGGCCCACCCGTCGCGGAACGGACCCGAAAGAGCGCATCCCCCTACACCCCGTCGACCTACGAACATAGTTGAGCGAGGGTCAATTCAGAAGGGGCACGTTCCGCACGGGGTGGCGCCCGATCGGAGTACGGGTCGGATACGTCCCGGTTGCGCCCCTTCCTGTCACCCGGCTCACACCCGCTGACCTGCGCTCCTGCCCCGCGCGCCGGCGATTCGGGCAAGGTTGCGATCGACCGCCCGCCGGTCACACAAATTGTCGGGCCTGTGGACAAACGCCAGCGCTGGGTGCGTCATGGGATGGTGAAGGAACGTGCGCGCATTCTCGTTGTCGGCGGCGGCTACGTCGGGATGTACACGGCCCTGCGCCTCCAGCGGAAGCTCCAGCAGGAGCTGAAACGGGGCCAGGTCGACATCACCGTCGTCACGCCAGACCCGTACATGACCTATCAACCGTTCCTCCCGGAGGCGGCGGCGGGCTCCATCTCACCCCGCCATGTCGTCGTACCGCTGCGCCGGGTGCTCGACCGGTGCCGGATCGTCGTCGGCGAGGTCACCGCGATCGACCACGCCAAACGCACCGCGACCGTGACCACCCTCGCCACCATGGAAGAGGGAACGGGCGCCGAGCAGCTGACGTACGACGAACTCGTCCTCGCGCCCGGCTCGGTCTCCCGCACCCTGCCGATCCCCGGCCTCGCCGAACACGCCATCGGTTTCAAGACGGTCGAGGAGGCCATCGGCCTGCGCAACCACGTCATCGAACAGATGGACATCGCCTCCTCCACCCGCGACCCCGCGATCCGCGACGCGGCCCTGACCTTCGTCTTCGTCGGCGGCGGCTACGCCGGCGTCGAGGCGCTCGGCGAGCTGGAGGACATGGCCCGCTACGCCGCCCGCTACTACCACAACGTCAAGCCCGAGGACATGAAGTGGATCCTCGTCGAGGCATCGGGCCGCATCCTGCCCGAGGTCGGCGAGGAGATGGGCAAGTACACCGTCACCCAGCTGCGCCGCCGCAACATCGACGTACGCCTGGAGACCCGCCTCGACTCCTGCGCGGACCGGATCGCCGTCCTCAGCGACGGCGCCCGCTTCCCCACCCGTACGGTCGTGTGGACCGCCGGCGTCAAACCCCACCCCCTCCTCGCCGCCACCGACCTCCCCCTGAACGAGCGCGGACGCCTTAAGTGCACCGCCGAGCTGACGATCGAGGGCACCACGCACGCGTGGGCCGCGGGAGACGCCGCCGCCGTCCCCGACGTCACCGCCACGGAACCCGGCAGGGAGACGGCCCCCAACGCCCAGCACGCGGTACGCCAGGCCAAGGTCCTCGGCGACAACATCGCCCGCTCCCTGCGGGGCGAACCGCTCGAAACGTACTCCCACAAGTACGTCGGTTCAGTAGCCTCCCTGGGACTCCACAAGGGCGTCGCACACGTCTACGGGCGCAAGCTGAAGGGCTACCCCGCCTGGTTCATGCACCGCGTCTACCACCTGAGCAGGGTGCCCACCTTCAACCGCAAGGCCCGGGTGCTCGCCGAATGGACCCTGTCGGGGCTCTTCAAAAGGGAGATCGTCTCCCTCGGTTCGCTCGAACATCCCCGTGCGGAGTTCGAACTCGCGGCCGGTGGGAAGTCTCTTCAGAACCCGCACCAGAACCCGAATCAGGACCCGAAGGGGTCGTCCTGACCGGATCCAGGAACTCCACGGACCCGGCCGGCGTCTGAAGGATGTCGGCCCGGTCGGCCACACTGCAGACTGGCTACACACCTCGCCGCACCACCCTTCTCCACCTTTCTCGCCGCACTCTCTCCACGAGGCTTTCCGTAAGTGCTGTATCTCCCGGGGGACACCCCCCGTACCTCCGGCCGACCCGCTGCCGGCCTGTGCCGACAAACACGAGGCAAGGATTCGTGAACTTCACGCGCTGGAGCGCCCGCCTTCCCGGAACGCAGCGCCGCGCCGCAGCGCGGACCGATCACACGATCACTCCGGACCGGTTGCCGGACCGGCTCGGCGAGGGCCCCGGCTCCGGCCCCGGCTCCGTACCCGCCGCCCGCGCCGAGCAGCTCACCGACGAGGCGCCCTGCCTCCCCGCCGTCGACGACCTGCCCACGCGCGAGGTCCTCGACCGCATCCCGGCCCTGGTGGCCCTCGTCCACGGCCCCGACCACCGCATCGCGTACGTCAACGACGCCTATGCGGCGGCCTTCGGCGTACGCCCGGAGGGCGTCCCCGCCCGCGACTCGGCCCCGGAACTCGACGAACTGGGCCTGCTGCCCCTCCTGGACCAGGTCCTGCGCAGCTCCAAGCCCCGCACGGTCAAGTCCCGCAAGGCCCACAGCGGGCGCTCGTACACGATCACGTGCACCCCGGTCGACGTGACGGCCACTCCCGAAGGGAGTGGCGGTGTCCTCATCTTCGCCGCCGACGTCACCGACCACGCCGAGGCCGCTGAACGCCTGCGCGCCAGCGAACGCAGCCAGCGCCAGACCGCGGTGACCCTCCAGCGCTCCCTCCTCCCCCAGGAACTGGAGGAACCGGACGACCTCCGCGTCGCCGCCCTCTACCAGCCCGGCGGCACGGAAGCGGCGGTGGGCGGCGACTGGTACGACGTCATCACCCTCGGCGGCGGACGCACAGCCCTCGTCATCGGCGACGTCATGGGCCGAGGGGTCCGCGCGGCAGCGATCATGGGCCAGCTCCGTACGGCGGTCCGCGCGTACGCGCGCCTGGACCTCCCCCCGCACGAGGTCCTCCAGCTCCTCGACGGCCTCGCCACGGAGATCGACGCCAACCAGATCGCCACCTGCGCGTACGCCGTCCACGACCCGAACGAGGGCAAGCTCGTGTACGCCTCCGCGGGCCACCTCCCGATCCTGGTCCGCGACGAGAGCGGTGCCGTCCAGCGCGCCGACGAACCCACGGGCCCGCCGCTGGGCACGGGCGGCTGGATGCACGCCTCGGGCTCGATCCCGCTGACCCCGGGCTCCACGGCGGTGCTCTACACCGACGGCCTGGTGGAACGCCGCAACGAGGACCTGGACGAGGGCATCGCCGCCCTGGAGCGGGCCCTGTCGGGCGCCACGGGCAGCCCCCAGGTCGTCTGCGACCGTCTGGTCCGCTCGGCGGGCGTCACCGCGGACCACGACGACGACGTGGCCGTCCTGGTCCTCCAGCACCCGGCCCGCACCGGCCCCGACAGTGACCTGTTCCGCAACGCGGCGCTGGAACTCCTCGGCGGCATCGAAGCGGCCCCCCGCGCGCGGGCGTTCGCCTCCGGCGTCCTGACGAGCTGGCGCTTCCCCACGGAACTGCACGACGTGGGCGTCCTGGCGGCCAGCGAACTGGTCGCGAACTCCCTCCAGCACGGCACACCCCCGATGCGCCTGCGCCTGCGCCGCACCGACCGCCGCCTCATCGTCGAGGTCACGGACGGCGACGACCACCTCCCCCTGCGCCGCACGGCGGAACCCGGCGACGAATCGGGCCGCGGCATCGCCATCGTCGCGACGATCGCCACGAGCTGGGGCTCACGCCGGACACCAGGGGGCGGCAAGGCTGTGTGGTGCGAGTTCGTACTGCCGGGGAGCAAGTAGGCCGTAGGCCTGGCGGGGGTCTGGGGGCGTCAGCCCCCAGGGAGGCATCAGGGAGGGCCCGCGCGTCCCCTAGGCGAACCCACCAGCGCCTGCTAGTAGCTCCTGCATGGCAGATCCCACAGGCTTCCCCCTCAAAGACAACGCCACACACGACGCCACGGAGCACTACGAGCGCTACAGCGCCCCGCTGATGGCCCCCTTCGTCACCGCGGTCGTCGAGGCCGCCGACCTCTTCCCGGGCGCCCAGGTCCTCGACCTGGCCTGCGGTACGGGCTTCGTCGCCCGGGCCGCCGCCGCCCAGGTCGGCCCCACGGGCCACGTGGCCGCCGCCGACCTCCTGGAGGGCATGCTCAGGACCGCCGCCCGCCACGCGCCCCGGATGTACCCGGACATCGAGTTCACCCTGGCCCCGGCCGACAAACTCCCGTACCCGGACGACTCGTTCGACGCGGTCCTCTGCCAACAGGGCATCCAGTTCTTCCCCGACCTGGAAGCCGCCCTCACCGAAGCGGCCCGCGTCACCCGCCCGGGCGGCCGTTTCACGGCCACAGCCTGGACCCCACCGGCGGACCGCTCGCCGTACTTCGCCGCCCACCTCAGGGCGGTCACCGAACACGGCACCAAGGAGGCGGAGGCACGTTTCGCCACCTCGCTCTCCTGCCCAGCCGAACGCATCACGGCAGCCCTGACCACCGCCGGCTTCCACGACATCACGACCCGCGAGGTCACCTTCACCATCGCCTTCGAGGACTTCACGGACTTCGCAGCCGGCCACCTCGCGGCCGTCCCCTGGGGCCAGTCGATCGAGGAGACGGGCGGCCCGGCCGCCTTCACCGAGGCAGCGGAAACGATCCGCAGAACCCTGACCGCCCACACGGCCCCCGACGGCTCGGCAACGCTCCCTTTCACGTCAACCCTGACCACAGCCACCCGCTGAACCAGAGGAGGCCCGAGGCCAGTGCCTACTACTACGTAGTAGGCACACCGGCCCCCACCGGAGCCCCACCCTGCGCGACCACCCGACTCCGCCGCGCCAGAGACGGCTGATTCTGTACGGGGGTCAGCAGCCGTCCCAGCCGTACGGCGAGGACGCTGATCCCCAGCGAGAACAGCAGGAACATCACGATGTACGGCGCATGCAGCGAGGCCCCGAGCGGCCCGCCCACCGCAGGGCCGACGGCCAGCGCGAGCTGCTTCACCAGGGCGAACGCCGAGTTGTACTGCCCCGCGAGCCCGGCCGGCGCCAGATCGGCCACCAGCGGCGCGACGGTCGGCGACAGCATCGCCTCCCCGAGCCCGAACAGCGCGTACGTCGACACGAACGCGGCGGTCGCCATCGCCTGGCTGCCGTGCCCGAGCCCCGCATACCCGGCCACGCCCCACGCGACGGCCCAGAGAATCCCCACAGCCGCGATCACCCGGGACCGCTTCTGCCGCTCGACAAACTTGAGTACCGCGAACTGCGCGACCACGATCACTGCGGTGTTCGCCGCCAGCGCCGACCCGAGGGTGGACGTCGAGATCCCGGCCGCCTCGACCCCGTACGCACTCAGCCCCGACTCGAACTGCCCGTAACAGGCGAAGAAGAGAACAAACCCCAGCACACACAGCTGCACCATCGCCCGGTTCCCGAGCAACTGCTTCCAACTGCCCTTGGCCTGAGCCGGCGCACCGTCGATCCGCGCCGAACGAGGCATCCGTACGGTCGCCATGATCACGGCGAGCAGCAGGAACATCGCCGCCTCGATCGAGAACAGCAGGGTGAACGACCCGGCCCGCGTCGTGTCCACGAGATGCCCGCCGATGAGCCCACCGACGCCGAGCCCCAGGTTCTGCAGAAAGAACTGGGTCGCGAAGGCCCGTGACCGCGTCTCCGCCGACGAGAAGTCCACGATCATCGTCGCGAGCGCCGGCTGCATCACGGCCTGCCCGGCCCCCAGCGCCACCGCGGCGAGGAGTACGGCGGTCGCGTTGGCGGCGAGCCCGAGGCTCAGCGAACCGACGGCGGCGGTGACCAGGGCGACGAGCAGCACCGGCAGCGGGCCGCGCCGGACGATGGCCCGCCCGGCGAACGGAAGCACGACCAGCGCGGCCACGGCGAAGACGGCGAGTACGAGACCCGCCGTCATGGCTCCCAGTCCCCGCACCTGCGCCACATAGACGTACAGATAGGGGACGGTGAAGCCGAGCCCGAACGCGCTGAGTGCGTTGCCCACATGGATCCGGCGCATCGCTGCGCCCATCGCCCTGGTCACTTTCACCTGCCTTGATCGTGAAGTCGTACGCCAGCCGAAGGGGTTAGGAGTGAAGACTTCGAAGCTAAAGTTAAGAATTGAACAGTACACCTCGAAGGACTTCGACACCAAGCGTGCACATGGGACACTGCTCCCATGGGTGACACCCCCGCCGTCGGCGAGCCGACGCTCGATGAGCAGATCGCCGCCTACCAGCGCGAGTTCAGGGACCTGGACCCCCAGGTCGAGAAGATCGTCTCGGCCCTGGGCCGGCTGAACCGGCGTATGCAGGTGGCGTACGGCCGCCAGACCGCCACGCTCGGCATCAGCAACGCCGAGTGGGAGGTCCTCAAGGCGCTGGTGCTGGCCGGCGCCCCCTACCGCATGGGCCCGAGCGACCTGGCCAAGCGGCTGGGCCTGACGCCGGCCGCGATGACGCACCGGATCGACCGGATGGTGACGGAGGGGCTGGTCACCAGGGAGCGGGACGAGTCCAACCGGGTCCGCGTGATCGTGGAGCTGACGGACGAGGGCCGCGAGAAGTGGCTGGAGGCGATGCGCATGGCCACGGTCTTCGAGGAGGACCTCCTCCAGGACCTCACCCAGGACGAACGCACGAGGCTCGGCGACGTCCTGACCCGTCTCCTGCGCCGCGTGGAGCACGCACAGCCGGATGCCGGCGGACGACTCAGCGACCTCGACTAAAGATCTTGACAGGGGCGGGCAGGGGATGACATGGGGGCGCTTGACATCCCCCTCCCCGATCCGTAAAGTTCTCCGGGTTGCCACGGGGCCGTAACGGTTCTGCGGCAGCACCTCCGCCGCAACAGCGGCAACCCAAACCATCAGCATGATCCCCCAGCCGGGATGATTTCGGCGTGCCCGAATTCAATTCGAATGGGGCTCGATGGAGTTCGATCAGCTCGACGGCCCGATTGGGAATCGCCGAGAGGATCCGCTAGGGTTTGAGACGTCGGAACGGCCCAACGGCCGGGAGGACAAGCCCCGCTGACTGGGAATCAGGCCCGAAAGGATCTGATAGAGTCGGACTCGCCGGAAAGGGAAACGCGAAAGCGGAAACCTGGAAAGCACCGAGGAAATCGGATCGGAAAACGGTCTGATAGAGTCGGAAACGCAAGACCGAAGGG
>NZ_JBSFMT010000132.1:0-13199 GCF_053599695.1 Streptomyces sp. NPDC000878
TGCGGCTTCCCGGGGTAGGCGTCTCGCCGCCTTTCCCTGAGGGCGGCGCCGGGGGGGGGGGGGGGGGGGGGGGGGGGGGGCCCCCCCCCACTGGTCGGCCTGAACGGCCTTGTCCTCAAACGCCGGACGGGCTGGATGGTGCCGGCCGGGGGTTGATCTTTCAGCACCGGCCCGGGCATTCCAGCCCGTCCGGCGATTGAGGGCAAGCGCGTTCAACGCGAGCTTTTCCCACCCATCCCGCCGCACTCCACCACCGGCCCGCACCCCCCACCCAGCCCGTCCGGCGTTTGAGGACAAGCGCGTTCAGCGCGACAAAGGGGGGTCTGGGGGCGCAGCCCCCAGGGATGGGACGGGTAGGGGCGGCGGGGGCGAGGAAACCGTCTCCGCCTCCTGTCACAACCGATCTACAACCATCGCCCCCACCCCCGGCGGAGCCGACCCCCAGGTACCGTCGCGAACATGCGTGCACTCCGAATACTCCTCATCGTGGCCGTCGTCCTCGGCGGCCTCTTCGTGATCGCCGACCGTGTCGCCGTCGGCTTCGCGGAGGACGAGGTCGCGGATCGCCTCAGGACCAGCGAGGGACTGGCCGCCACCCCGGACGTGTCGATCAAGGGCTTCCCCTTCCTCACCCAGGTCGCGGGCGGTGAACTGGACGACGTCGAGGTCGGCATCAAGGACTACGAGGCCGCCACCGGAGTCTCCGGCCAGGACATCCGCATCGACGACCTCAACGCCCGTATGCGCGGCGTCGAGTTCACCGGCGACTACAGCTCCGCCACCGCGGCCACCGCCACCGGCAGCGCGACCATCACCTACGCCGAGCTGCTGAAGGCGGCCAAGGCGACGACCGGGTCGGAGCCCACCGAGGTGGTCCCCGGGGTGACCGCCACGGTCGTGGGCCTCTCGGACGGCGGCAACGGCAAGATCAAGGTGGAGGTCGAGGCGACGGTGGCCGGCACCAAGCTGCCGGAGCCGGTCTCCGTACTCAGCACGGTCACGGTCGAGGGCGACACGGTGAAGGTGAAGGCGGACTCCCTGCCCAACCTGGGCGTCGACCTCGCCGACAACAGGATGCGCACGGTGACGGACTTCGAACAGAAGATCGAGGGCCTGCCCGGCGGCATCAAGCTGGACTCGGTCCAGGCGGCGAAGACCGGTGTGGACATCGAGGTGAAGGGTTCGAACGTCAGCCTGGCAGGGTAGGACGCGTCAGGCCGGCCGCGTAACTCCAGCGAGGTGCGTCCAACTGGCGAGACGGCAGTGTCCGTACCGCAGATACGGCGACGGACGCACCCGCCATCACCCCGCAACCACCCGGCCCGCACCCCCGCAATCACCGCACCCTCCCCTCCCGTATCCCACATCGCGGACGATCGCGTCTCACCATGCGACACGTCGGTGACATCCCCGGCATTCCGTCCCTACGATCGACGCTATGCAGCGACAGGCGGACCTCACGAAGCGGCGGGCAGTAGACCTGTGCCGCGTCGCCGCCATGCTCTGTCGCCCTTTCTGAGCGGGAGCGCGCGGCATCAGCGCCGTACTCTGCCCCCGCGTCCCCAGTGCCCTTCACCAAAGGGCCCTCGTCGCGCGTCGCAGCAGGCCTGACCGCACACGACCGCGTACGAACACGTACGACGCGTACGTGCCCCTCGCTTACGCACCACCCCGCCGCAACTGCCCCGGAGGAGAAACAGCATGAGCCGCAGCGACGTTCTGGTCGACGCCGACTGGGTCGAGGCCAACCTCGACAACGCCGACATCGCCATCGTCGAGGTGGACGAGGACACGTCCGCCTACGAGAAGAACCACATCCGCAACGCCATCCGGATCGACTGGACCAAGGACCTCCAGGACCCGGTCCGCCGTGACTTCATCGACCAGGAGGGCTTCGAGAAGCTCCTCTCCGCGAAGGGCATCGGCAACGACACCCTGGTCGTCCTCTACGGCGGCAACAACAACTGGTTCGCCTCGTACGCCTACTGGTACTTCAAGCTGTACGGCCACGACAGCGTCAAGCTGCTCGACGGCGGTCGCAAGAAGTGGGAGCTGGACGCCCGCGAGCTGGTCGAGGACGTGCCGGAGCGCACGGCCACGGACTACAAGGCCAAGCCGCAGAACACCGCGATCCGCGCCTTCCGCGACGACGTGGTCGCCGCGATCGGCTCGCAGAACCTGGTCGACGTACGCTCGCCCGACGAGTTCAGCGGCAAGCTGCTCGCGCCTGCCCACCTCCCGCAGGAGCAGTCGCAGCGCCCGGGCCACGTCCCGTCCGCCCGCAACATCCCGTGGTCGAAGAACGCCAACGACGACGGCACCTTCAAGTCGGACGACGAGCTGAAGGAGCTGTACGCCGAGGAGCAGGTCGACCTCGCCAAGGACACCATCGCGTACTGCCGCATCGGTGAGCGTTCCGCGCTCACCTGGTTCGTCCTGCACGAGCTGCTCGGCGTGGAGAACGTCAAGAACTACGACGGCTCCTGGACCGAGTACGGCAGCCTGGTCGGCGTACCGATCGAGCTCGGCGCCAACAAGTAAGCGAACCCCGTACACCCGACCGGCCTTCCGGCCTTCCCGCCGTCCGGTCAGACCCCTCTTGGAGTAAGACATGTGTGGAGCGAAGGCCGGCGGCCCGGACGCCTCGACGATCAAGCCCGGTGAGACCACGATCCAGGGCCAGGTGACCCGCGACGGCGAGCCGGTGGTCGGATACGTCCGCCTGCTGGACTCGACCGGCGAGTTCACCGCCGAGGTCCCGACCTCGGCGACCGGACAGTTCCGCTTCTACGCGGCCGAGGGCACGTGGACCGTCCGGGCCCTCGTCCCCGGCGGCACGGCGGACCGCACGGTCGTCGCCCAGACGGGCGGCCTCGCCGAGGTCGCGATCGCCGTCTGACACCCGGTGTCCGAAGGGCCGTACCCCGTGGTTCCGGGGTGCGGCCCTTCGCCGTGTACGGGCGCTGTGTACGGGCCTACCCTGGACGCATGTACGCACGTCGTCGGCACGTGTACTTCGCCATGATGGGCACCTGCATCACGCTCTTCGTCCTGGCCTGGGCCGTCGTACGCCTGTGGTCGATGCCGGTGGCGGTCGGCATGTGCCTGGTGGCGATGGTCATCCCGCCGCTCGCCGCGATGACCGCCAACCGCCGCGGCCCGGACGACCGCTGGTGGGACGACCCGTCCGGCGACCCCAAGTCCGACGAGTGGTGGGACGAGCTGGACGGGAAGCGCCGACACCAGTAGGAAGGCGGGCATGTCGCCCACGAGGATCTCCACTGTGGTGCTCGACGCGCATGACGCGCACGAGCTGGCCGATTTCTATGTGCGTCTGCTCGGGTACGTCGTGCGGGCCGATGAACCCGACTGGGTGCTCATCGGCCCACCGCCCGGCGAGCAGGGTGTCTCGCTGGCCTTCGAGACCGAACGCGCGTACGTCCCGCCGGTCTGGCCCACCCGCAACGCCGGTGACCAGCAGATGATGCTCCACCTGGACATCGAGGTCGACGACCTGGCGGGGGAGACCGAGCGGGCCGTGGCCGAGGGCGCGCGTCTCCACGAGTACCAGCCCCAGGACGACGTACGAGTCCTGCTGGACCCGTCGGGCCACCCGTTCTGCCTGTGGGTGGGCTCAGCCGAGTGAGGTTTCGGGGCCTTCCAGGGGCTCCATGACCGCGTAGTCCGCGAAGACCCGGCGATAGCGCGTGTGCCGGGTCTCCTGCGTGTGCCTGCGCTGCCACTCCTCGACCTCCTCCGGTGCCGGCCGCATACCGGACTCGGCCCCGCAGTCCGCGTCCTCGCCCGAGACGCAGCGCGCGGCGTACTCGGGGTACGCGGTGGGGTCCTGCACGAGCGTGTACGCCACGTACCGGAAGACGCGCCGGGTCACGCGTCGTGCTCCGCCCGCTGATGCCTGCGCATCAGGACGTCGGCGTCGGTCACCGCGCTGGCGTCCGACTCCGCCCGCGCGTTCCGCCGCAGCCCGGCCAGTTCGGCGCACGTCTCGCAGCCGGGCACCGGCTGGGGCGGGCGGCCCAGGTCCGCGGAGCCCCAAGTGGACCGCCCGGCACGCTCGTTGGCCGCCCGTACACCGGCACTCAGCCGTTGCTCGGGCGTGGCCGCGGTGAGCGCCGCGGGGTCGGCCTGCCACTCACGGCCGCCGCCGACGGGGCGCAGCATCGCGTACGGGCCGTCGCTGGCCCGGTACTCGCCGACTCTGCGCGTGGCCGGGTCGTGGACCAGCGTGCCGGGCTCGAAGGACGTCGTCGGCTCGGTTGCCATGGATGCCGTTCCTTTCATCCAACTTCTATACGGAATGCGGTGTTTGTACTACTCTGCGTATTCGGGTGCAGAGTGAGCATGACCCGTCCGCGCCGCCAAAACGCCGCTGAGCGGCGGTTGTTCGGCGCCTGGAGGCGCAAGTTCCATAAATTCCACAGGAGGAGTGAGGAGTGCGATGCCGTCGAGAAGGGTGATCACCGGGCGGAGCCAGGAGCCCAGGCGACGGTTCGCGGAGGAGCTGCGCTTACTCCGGGCCGAGCGGGGGGAGAGCCTGCGGCAGCTCGCGGAGACACTGGGGTGGGACGCGTCGTTGTTCGGCAAGCTGGAGAGCGGGGCGACGCTGGGGAGCCCGGAGGTGGCTCAGGCGCTGGACCAGCATTACGGGACGGGTGGGCTCGTACTCACCTTGTGGGAGTTGGCGGTTGCCGACCCGACGCAGTTCAGGGAACGGTATCGGCGGTACATGGTGCTGGAGGCCGAGGCGGTCAGTCTCTGGCACTACGCTGCCGCCAACCTGCCCGGTGTTCTCCAAACCTCCGATTACGCACGTGAGTTGCTCGCGGCGGGCGGGCTCGACGGGGACGAGTTGGAGGTGCAGGTCGAGGCGCGCGTGGGCCGTCGCGCGGTGCTGTTGGCGGACGGTGCCCCACGGTTCCGTACGATCCTCTCCGAGTCCGTGTTGCGGACGCCGCTGCGGGATGCCGCCAAGTGGCGCCAGCAACTGGAGCACCTGCTGCTCATGGAACAGCGCAACAACGTCACCGTCCACGTAGTGCCGCTGAGCGCCGGACTCCACGGACTGACGAACACCAACACCATGTTCCTGCGGGGCGTCGACGGCCGCACCGTGGTGTGGGTCGAGACCGGATACTCGGGCGAACTGGTCCAGGAAACTACAGACGTCGAACGGCTCCAGCTCCGATACGATCTGGTACGCGATTTGGCCCTATCGCCGGACGAATCGCGGAAGTTGATCAGGCGGATGTTGGAGGAAGTCTCATGCGAGCCATCGACCTGAACAGCTTGACGTGGCGCACGAGCAGCTACAGCAACCAGGACGGCGGCGAGTGCGTCGAGGTCTCCGACGACCTCCTGAGCGCCGCCGACTGGCGCACGAGCAGCTACAGCAACCAGGACGGCGGGGCGTGCGTCGAAGTCGCCCCCAACCTCCCCGCCGTCGTCCCCGTTCGGGACAGTAAGGACCCCGGTCGAGGCGCCCTCGTGCTCGCGGCCGGCGCATGGTCGGCCTTCGTCGGGGCTGTCAGGGACAACTCGCTCTAGTAGACGAGGGCCTGCGTACCGTCCGTCATCGCCTCCTGGACGAACACCTGCGCCCCCGCGATCCGTACGCCCTCGATGACGTCCTTCTCTGTGATGTCCCGCCGGGCCGCGCACTGTGTGCACAGCGTGAGGCGGCCGGCCGCGAGGACCGAGTCGATCAGGTCGGGCAGCGGGGCCGCGTGGGGCAGCTCGAACTCGGCGGCCCGTCCCGGCAGCGCGAACCACGCCGACTCCCCGGTCAGCCACAGCGACACCTCGACCCCACTGGCCACGGCCACCGCCGCCACCGTGAACGCCTGCGAGCAGCGCTCGGGGGCATCGGCCCCCGCTGTCACCTTGATCACGAGTTTCTTCGCCATGGCCGCATGGTAGGCCGGACCGAGGCGGGGCGCCGACCTGGCCGAGAGAGGTGGTTCCGGGCCGCGTAAGCTTGGGCCCGGCTCTTGTGCACCCAACCGATCGTCCGAGGAGCACCCCGTGCTTGAGGCATTCTTCGAAGCTCTGCTGGTTCTGGTCGCCGTCGGCGTTCTCGCCTTCGCCGGCCTGACGGTCAAGAAGCTGTACCAGGGTCAGCGCTGATCATCGTCACCACGAATCGCAGGAACCGCCGCTCATGATCGAGATCCCGTCCGACCTCCACAAGGACCTGGTGCCCCTCGTCTTCCTGCTCGGGAAGTGGGCCGGCGCGGGTGTGCATGACTTCCCGGGCTCCGAGAAGTGCAACTTCGGGCAGGAGGTCACCTTCACGCACGACGGACGTGACTTCCTGGAGTACCACTCCCACTCGTGGGTGCTGGACGCCGACGGCAACAAGGTCAGGCCCCTGGAGTCCGAGTCCGGCTACTGGCGCATCGACGCCGACCGCAAGGTCGAGGTCGTCATGGTCCGCCAGGACGGTGTCGTCGAGGTCTGGTACGGCGAGCTGGCCGCCAAGAAGCCCCAGATCGACATCGTGACCGACGCCGTCGCACGGACGGCGGCCTCGGGGCCGTACAGCGGCGGCAAGCGGCTGTACGGGTACGTACACAGCGACCTCATGTGGGTCGGCGAGAAGCAGACCCCGGACGTCGAGCTGCGCCCGTACATGTCGGCGCAGCTGAAGAAGGTCGTCACCCCGGAGGACGTCGAGCGCTGGGCGAAGGCCCTGCCGGACGACATGCCGGACGACGGGATCGCTTTTTTCAAGTAGAAGGCCGGGCGAGGCACGCCTCGCCCGGTAGGCCTTATGTCACTTCGCCCGTGATGGCGAGGGCGAGCCGCCACATGCGGGTCGAGGGATTGCGCTCCGACAGGTGCTCCGTGCCCTCGTCCGCCAGCGTTCGGGCCCGTCGCACCGCGTCCTTCCAGAGGTGTCGACCGTCTCGGATGTAGTCACGGGCGAAGTCGACGGACTTGTCGGCGCGCGAGTCGACGTACTTGTCCAGCAGCGGCTTGAGCGCGGCGTAGCTCGGGACCCAGCCCGTGTGGTCGGTGTGGTGCAGCAGCAGCCACAGCTCGAAGCACGGGTTGGAGACGGCGAGTTCGATGCGTTTCGTCCTGGCGCACCGCACAGCCTGCTCCAGGTCCTGATACTCGTCGACGTCGACGACGCACCAGACCTGGTCGAATTCGTCCCCCGCGCCGCCCCAGCGCTCGGCCGCGTACTCGACCACCTGGAGCGGCGAGCCTGGCTTCTTGGCGATCTTGACCGACAGGTTCCCGCGTTTGAAGTGCGCCTTGAAACCGTTCAGGTAGTCGTATTCAGTGGTTTCGGCGCCGCAGACGACCATGAACTGGTCGGCGCTGTCCCTGACGTTCGTGCGGCGTGCCAGGTCAGTCTCGCGACTGGGCCGCTTGGACCTGGGCCTGCCGCTGGGTTTCGGCTTCCTGGCCAGTCCCCCCACCCCTCCTCAGCAGTGCCTCGGTGAAACTCTCGTCGATGAACGGGATGCCACCGTAGCTGCCGCCCAGGTAGCGGCGCTCTCGGTTCTCGTCCTTGCGCGGCTTGAAATCGGTGAGCGAGTACAGCGAGGTCTCGCCGAACTCACCCTTCTCCACGAACCAGACCTGGTCGCGTTTGAGGATGTCGTCGCCATCGCGACGGCCGAGCAGACTCGGGTCGTGTGTGGTGAAGAGCAGCTGAGCGCGGTGCGGGTTCGTCTCCGGGTTCTGGAAGAGCTTGATGAGACGGGCGGTGAGCAGGGAGTGGAGACTGGCGTCGATCTCGTCCACCACGAAGGTCCCACCTCTGCGCAGGACGGCGAGGAAACGCGGAGCCTGCTCCAGCAAGGCCTGTGTGCCTGCCGACTCGTCGTGCAGGTCCATCTGTACGACACCGTTGCGGCCGCGGTGCCCCACCCAGGGACGAACCCCTTCCCGGGGCCCCTCGTCCTCCAGTTCGCGCAGCAGCCGGGAGGGGATGCGCCTGCCTCCGTACTGCCGGCGCAGGTTCTCCTCGTCCAGGACAACTCGCTCCATGCCGCATCCCTCGATGCCCAGATCCGCGGCTCGCAGCAGGTCCATGATCTCCGGGTGTCGGTCGGCGTCCTCCAGCGCGCGCATCGCGGAGAGCCTGTACGGCATCCGCGCTTCGTTCGTCCGGCGGAACTGGAGCCGGCGCGCGAACCAGTCGTACACGGGGCGGAAGTCCCGCTGCCGTGAGCGTGCGGCGAGGGACAGGAAGAGGACATTGGGTTCGGTGATGCTCTCGACGAGCCCCAGTTCCCGGGTGTCCTGCGAGGCGCCCGGCTTGACGCTGTCGCCTTCGCGGGAGAAGAGTTCGCGTTTCTTGTTCATCGGGTAGCTGTCGAGCCACTCCTCGATTACCCGGTCGTCGTCGACGGCGAAGCCATAGGTGTAGCGCACTTCGTCCAGCAGAAGATCGGCGACGTACCAGGAGGGCTCACCCTTCGCATCGTCGTCGAGGAGGAACGGGTGGCGAAGGATGCCGCCGTCCGGTTCAGCGTCCCTGTGCGAGGACACCACCATGCGTGCCATGTACTCCAGGGCGTCCAGCAGGTTCGTCTTGCCCGACGCATTGGCGCCGAAGACGCCCGCGACCGGGACGGCTTCCCATCCGGTGCCCGGGGGACGGTCGTCGTCGTAGACCGGGTGGAGGTTGAGCTGTTGCTCCTGCCGGATGGAGCGGTGGTTCGCCACACGGAAACTGAGCAGCATGGGCACACACCTCCGGCTGTCTTGGTTCCTTGTTCCTTAGCGCGCACTATTCCAACTACCCGCCAGTAAATCTCGCAAACAGGCTCTTGGCAACGCGTAAGTCCACCAGTAAGACTCATTCGTGTGGGTAATTCACAGCCCGTTGTCGATTTTTTTGCCGACGGGCACGGGACGGGAAGCGTTCGGAGTCGTGCCCGCCGACCTCCTGACCACCGGCACGCTGCGGACGGCCCGTGACTCCATCCGTCGGTCTTAGACTTGTCCGCGTGGTGAGCACTGAAGGCCTGGACTGGAAGAGCGATCTGCGGCAGCGCGGTTACCGGCTGACCCCTCAGCGGCAGCTTGTGCTCGAAGCCGTGGACACCCTTGAGCACGCGAGCCCCGACGACATCCTCGTGGAAGTGCGGAGGACGGCGTCGGGGGTCAACATCTCCACGGTCTACCGGACCCTGGAGCTGCTGGAGGAGCTGGGGCTGGTCAGCCATGCCCACCTAGGGCACGGTGCGCCGACCTACCACCTCGCCGACCGGCACCACCACATCCACCTCGTCTGCCGCGACTGCGACAACGTGATCGAGACGGATGTCGCCGTGGCGGCCGACTTCACCGCCAAGCTGCGCGAGACCTTCGGGTTCGAGACCGACATGAAGCACTTCGCGATCTTCGGACGCTGCAAGGACTGCGCAGCGAAGACGGCTGCGGCTGCGGCTGCGGCTGCCAAGGGTTCAACTACCGAGTCGTAGGCTTGTGCGTATGAAGAGCCCTCTGCTGTCCCTGCCCGGCGCCGTCCCCGCCGAGGGTGTGGACGAAGGCGTCGCCGCCCACTACGGCGAACTGTTCCGCGAACAGCGTGCCCTCGCCGAGGGCACCGGATTCGTCGACCTCTCCCACCGCGGCGTGATCACCGTCACCGGTGACGACCGGCTGAGCTGGCTGCATCTGCTGCTCACCCAGCACGTCAGCGACCTGCCCGTGGGCGAGGCCACCGAGGCGCTGGTGCTGTCGGCGCACGGTCACATCGAGCACGCCCTGTATCTCGTCGACGACGGCACGACCACCTGGGCCCATGTGGAGCCGGACACCCAGGAGGCGCTGATCGCCTACCTGGAGTCGATGAAGTTCTTCTACCGGGTCGAAGTCGCCGACAGTACGGCCGAGTTCGCGGTGGTCCACCTCCCCGCGGGGGCGATCTCCGAGGTCCCGGCCGGTGTCGCCGTACGTGAGACGGCGTACGGACGTGACCTCTTCCTCCCGCGCGCCGACCTGGAGTCGTACGCGGCCAAGGCCGGACCGGCGGCGGGGCTGCTGGCGTACGAGGCGCTGCGGGTCGAACAGCACCGGCCGCGGCTCGGGTTCGAGACCGACCACCGGACCATCCCGCACGAGCTGGGCTGGATCGGCACGGCGGTGCATCTGCAGAAGGGCTGCTACCGGGGGCAGGAGACGGTTGCCCGGGTCCAGAACCTGGGCAAGCCGCCGCGCCGGCTCGTCTTCCTGCACCTGGACGGCAGTGAGGTCCACCTGCCCCCGGCCGGCACGGAACTCCGCCTCGCGGACGACGGGCCCGACGGCCGCAAGATCGGGTTCATCACGACATCCGTACGCCATCACGAGCTGGGACCGGTCGCGCTCGCGCTGGTGAAGCGGAACGTGGCGGTGGACGCGCGCCTGGTCGCCGACAACACGGCGGCGGCGCAGGAGGTAGTGGTCGAGCCTTGACTTGCTCCTCGGGCTGAAGCCCGAGGATTCTGGCCTTCTCGATCGTTGCTGTGCCGCTACGCGGCACGAGGTTCGGTCGGGAATCCGTGGCTTCCTGTTTCTTCGCGCTGTGCCAGAACGGGTTCTGGTCCTACCGGCGCTCCGCAGGCTGATACCGCCAGTCCGGCGGCCGTCTTCACGTTGATCGCGGCGTTGTGGTCCCGGTTGTGGACGGTGCCGCAGGCGGTACAGGTCCATTCCCGGACGTTGAGGGGTTTGGGTCCGTCTTTGACGCCGCAGGTGGAGCAGACCTGGGAGGTCGGCTCGAACCGGCCGATCTTCACCAGGGTGCGCCCGTACCGTTGCGCCTTGTATTCCAGCATGTTCACGAACGCCGTCCATCCGGCGTCGTGGACGGACTTGGCCAGCCTGGTGCGCGCCAGTCCCGTCACCGACAGGCTCTCGACGGCGATTCCTTGGTTCTCGGAGATCAGCCGGGTGGAGAGCTGGTGGTGGAACTCTTTGCGGGCGTCGGTGACCTTGGCGTGGGCGCGGGCGACCTTGAGGCGGGCCTTCTCGCGGTTCTTGGACCCTTTCTGTTTGCGGGACAGGTCCTTCTGAGCCTTCTTGAGTTTCTTCTCCGCGCGGCGCAGGAACCGGGGTGAGTCGATCTTCTCCCCGGTGGACAGGACGGCGAAGTGGGTGAGGCCGAGGTCGATGCCGATGCTCCGGTCGGACTCGGGCATGCGGGCGGCGTCGGTGGTGGGGTCGGTGTCGATGACGAACGAGGCGAAAAATCTGCCCGCGCTGTCCTGGATGACGGTGACCGAGGAGGGCGTGGAGGGCAGGGTGCGCGACCACTTCACCTTCACCGCCCCGATCTTCGGCAGATTCAGCCGTCCGCTGTCGGCGAGGTGCCAGCGGGCGTTGGCGGTGAAGCGGATGGACTGCCGGGTGTCCTTGCGGGACTTGAACCGGGGAGAGCCGAGCTTCGTACCCTTGCGGGTGCCTTTGAGCGAGGCGAAGAAGTTGCGGTAGGCGGTCTCGGCGTCACGCAGCGACTGCTGCAGGACGACCGCGGACACCTCGCCAAGCCAGGACCGCTCCACGGTCCGTTTCGCCTCGGTGATCAGACGGGTGGACAGCTCACCGGCTTTGGGGAAGGGCCTGCCCGCCTTCCGGGCGTCCTCACGGGCGCGCACCGCGTCGTTGTACACGACACGTGCACAACCGAACGCCCTCGCCAACGCAGCGCGCTGACCGGCATCCGGGTACAACCGAAAGGCGTACCGGAGCTGCATGCCGATCACACTAGACAGATCGAACAGACACCGTCACCGGGAACATACGAGCGAACCGTCACCGTCACCGCAGCACAGCCTGGCTCCGCCGGAACGACACCGCGACACTCCGCGTCGCAGGCATGAGATTCACTTCACCCCCGGGGTGAACCCCGGAGTACTGCGAATGAATCCCGGTAGCAGCCGTACGACTGCTGACTGCTCCTACATCTCGATCAGGACCGTGAACGGGCCGTCGTTCGTCAGGCTCACCCGCATCTGGGCGCCGAACCGGCCCGTCGCCACCGTCGCGCCCAGGGAACGGAGTTGGGCGACCACCTCGTCGACGAGGGGTTCGGCGATGTCGCCGGGGGCTGCCGCGTTCCAGGTCGGGCGGCGGCCCTTGCGGGCGTCGCCGTACAGGGTGAACTGGCTGATGACGAGCAGCGGGGCGTCGATGTCGGAGCAGGACTTCTCGTCCGCGAGCATGCGGACCGACCAGAGTTTGCGGGCCAGTTGGGCCGCCTTCTCCTTCGTGTCCTCGTGCGTGACCCCGACGAGGACGCACAGGCCCTCGCCCGTGATCTCTCCGGTCACTTCCCCGTCCACGACGACACTCGCGCCGTCCACCCTCTGCACCACTGCACGCATGCGCCCATCATGCCGTGCCGTCCCGACGGGTCGCGCAGGGCCCGTTGAGGGATTCTTTTTGATCCTTAAGCCCCTATCTGGGGCCGTTCGGGGGCACTCGGTCACATAGCGGCCACTTGGGGTGGCACGATGCTCCCATTCGCCTGTCGAGGGGACGGTAGAGGCACATGAGCACACCGAGTACCGGGCGGCCTCATACGGCCGCCGCTCCCGCTACTTCGATCGGTTCGTTGCTGGCCGCCGATCCGCCCGCGCACGATCTCACCGTGCTGCGGCTGACCGAGCTGCGCGCCCTGCGCCGGGACGCCCAGCGGGACGAGGCGGACCTCAGTTACGTACGGCGGCTGCTGCAGGGGCGCATCGACATCCTGCGCGCGGAACTGGCGCGGCGCGGGCCCACGTCCGTGGTCGCGGTGGGGGAGGGGTCGGTCGTCGAGCGGCTGTCGGAGATCCTGACGGACGCGCCGGCGCGGCAGCGGTCGTCGGCACGGCATGTGACGCTCGGGACGCCGCACAGCGAGGAGTACGGGCGGCTGGCGGCGGAGATGCTCGCCGAGGTCGAGCTGTCGGATCTGGACGCGCGTACGGATCCGGAGCTCACGGCGGCGATGGGGAGGCTGGTGGGGTACGAGCAGCAGGTGTCCCGGCGGCGGCAGGGGTTGCAGCGGACGGCGGACGACTGCAGCGGGGAGATCGCGCGGCGGTACCGGGAGGGCGAGGCGCAGGTGGAGGACCTGCTGATCTGAGGGCTTTTCCTCGGGGGCTCCGCCCCCGAACCCCCGTATCGCGCTAAGACGCGCTCGTCCTCAAACGCCGGACGGGCTGAGATACCCAGGCCGTCCGGCGTTT
>NZ_JBSFMT010000133.1:0-12985 GCF_053599695.1 Streptomyces sp. NPDC000878
CGCACTGGACGGCGGGCACGGCACGGGACGCGGAGGGCTTCGACAAGAGCGGACTGACCCGGCGTACCCGGGTCCACGCGGCCATCGGGCGCCGGGGCCTGAACGGCCTCGTCCTCAAACGCCGGACGGGCTGAGTGGTGCCGGCCGGTGCTGAAGTGCGGCGGGGTGGGTGGGGGAAAGCACGCGCTGGACGCGCTCGTCCTCAAGCGCCGGACGGGCTGGAGGGGGCCCGCGTCCTCGAACGCCGAGCGGGCTGGATGGTGCCGGGCGGGCTGGATGTGTGGGCTTCGCGGGTCGTGGGCGTGGGGTCAGGCTGCTGTTGGCCTTACCAGGCCGGACTCGTATGCGAAGACCACCGCCTGGACGCGTGCGCGTGCGCCGATCTTGGCGAGGATGCGGCTGACGTGGGACTTGACCGTGGTCGGTGAGATGGACAGGCGGGTGGCGATCTCGGTGTTGGAGCAGCCGGCGGCGACCGCGGTGAGGACGTCGCGTTCGCGCCGGGTGAGTGCGTCGAGTTCGGTCTCCCGGTGGAGTGAGCCGGTGGTGTGCTCGTGGCGGACCGTGTCGATGAGGGCACGGGTGAGGCTGGGGGTCGTGACGGCGTCTCCCGCGGCCACGATGCGGACGGCCGCGGCCAGTTCCTCGGGGGTGGCGTCCTGGGGGAGGAACCCGCCTGCCCCGGCGCGCAGGGCCGCGTAGGCGTGCCGCTCGTGGCTGGTGGGGGTCAGGACCAGCACTCGGGGGCGGTGGGTGGCGGCTCTGGCGGACTCGGTGACCGGGAACAGGGTGGGGGGCCGGGTGATGCGGCTGATGACGTCGACCCCGTCCGTGTCGACCACCAGGGTGTCCATCAGGACGACGTCGGGGCCTAGCGCGGCACTCATGTGTACCGCTTCGGCGCCGTTCCTCGCTTCGCCGACGACGGTCAGGTCGGGCTCGGCGGCCAGGAGCATGCGCAGGCCGAGACGCTGCAGGGACTGACGGTGGACGACGAGTACGGAGGCCATGGCGGGCACTCTCCTTGTACGAAACTGTTTCGTTCACTTTCGGTGTGTGCGTCAGCCTAGCTCTCTTCGCTATCGAAACGGCGTCGTTTCGAGTGTGGTCTGGGTCACTTCTGTTGGGGGTTGTCGCTCCCGCTATTCCGATATATCGTTGACGCATCGCGACAGATCAACGACAAGACAACGAATGGAGTGGTTGCGATGCGTTCCCACGGAGAAGAATTCGGTCCGGGCTTCGGCTCCGGACGCGCACACGGTCATGGTGGTCCCGGGCGGCGAGCCGCCTTCGGTCCCTTCGGGCCCGGTTTCGGTGGTCCCGGCGGCCCCGGTGGTCCTGGCTTCGGCCCGGGTCCCTGGGGTGGGCGCGGCGGCCGGGGCGGACCGCGGGGCAGGGCGCGGCGCGGTGACGTCCGCGCGTCGATCCTGGCCCTGCTGAAGGACCGGCCCATGCACGGTTACGAGATGATCCAGGAGATCGCCGAGCGCAGCGGAGGGGCGTGGAAGCCCAGCCCCGGCTCGGTCTACCCCACCCTTCAGCTGCTGGAGGACGAGGGCCTGATCGTCAGCGAGACCGAGGGCGGCAAGAGGCTGTTCTCGCTCACCGAGGCCGGCCGTACGGCGGCCGGCGAGGGTCCCGACGCGCCCTGGGAAGAGGCCGGGCGCGGCGTCGACTGGGAGGCGCTGAGCGACATCCGTCAGGCCGGCTTCGGTCTGATGGAGGCCTTCGGCCAGGTCTGGAAGACGGGTAGCAAGGAGCAGCGCGAGAAGGCGCTCACGGTCATCAACGAGGCCCGCAAGAAGCTGTATCTGATCCTCGCCGACGAGGACTGATGGGCCGCCCTCGGAGACATGTCCGCCGTCGGCGGTGTGTCCCCCTGGTGCGTCAAGGCGCCCTGCGGAAGTGTCCGCGGGGCGCCTTTGTGCTGTCGCGCGGCCTGGCGTACGGCATGTGTCGTACTGCGCTCACGGGCGGGCTCAGGCCACCAGGCCCGCCAGTTTGCGCAGGGACTCGTTCAGGGCGGCCGTGCCCGAGTCCTTCAGCTTGCCGGCCATCAGGGAGACCGCCGCTCCGGTGAACTCGCCGTCGATCCGGACCGTCGTGGCGTCGCCGTCGGGTGTGAGGGTGTAGCGCGTGGCGACGGTCACGGCCATCGGGCCCTTGCCTCGGATGGACAGGGTGCGGGCGGGCTCCAGCTCCTCGATGGTCCACTCGACCTCGGCCGGAAAGCCCATCAGCTTCATGTTCTCCTCGAAGGTGCCGCCGACCTCCAGTGCGGAGGGGCCGCCCTTCGGGAAGCTCGTGTGGGTCGCGTTCCACTCTCCGTACGCCGGCCAGTCCGTCAGCTGCGCCCAGACCTTCTCCGCCGGTGCCTGGATGCGTGCCTCCGCGCTTATTTCGGCCATGCGACCACCTCTGTGTCTCGGGCTGCGGTGTCGCGGAACGTAGCCGTAAGGGCTGGAACATTCAATACTGACGAGGCGTCAGGTTCGCGTCCGGGGGAGGGCGGGCTCAGCTGACCCGTCGTATCACCGCCGCGTCGAACAGGTCCCACGCGCGCGGGAAGGGGCCTTCGTCGTGACAGTGCCATGCTTCCCAGAACAGGTCGGCCAGCAGTGCGTCCTCCGGGGCGTAGACCCGGTAGACGTACTGTCTGCCGTCCGTGGCCGGCAGTGCCACCAGCCAGCACCTGCTCTCCATGTTGGAGTGGGACGTGCGAGGGGGTGCCCCGGTTGCGCCCGGGGCGCGTGGCAAGGGCATGTGCGCCCCTTGCGTCGGCTTCGGGCCGGAGCGGCGTGATGTCCTCCGTAAGGAGGAGATTCCGCCACCGATGCCCACCTTCTGTGGGACGCGGAAATGGTGCGTCACGGGGATGACCGGATCGGCAGGGACTGATGGGGTAGGGGATGTGCAACCCCGTATTCCCCGGCAGTCGACCACTGAGCACGGTGCGAACCGCGTGGACAGCGATGCCAGGCTCACCGCAGAGCTGGCAGCGGTGGTGGCCGGTGCGCGCAGACGGGCGCTGCGGGACGGGGACCGGCAGATCGACACGGCCCATCTGCTGCACACCCTCCTGGAGTCCGACCCCGAGGTCCGCGCGGTGTTCGAGGGCTTCGAGGGTGACAGTCCGCAGATCGCGCGGCTGCTCGGCTATCTCGTGCAGCGCAGCATCGGGTACGGGCTGCGCTGGCAGGGTTCGGTCGAGGACTCCGGGGCTCTGCCTGTGCTCCCCGGGGCGGTGGGTACGGCGAGTGCGGCGGCGGGTACGGCCGTCGGCTGGTCGCCGGTCGCGGCGGGGGCGTTGGAGGAGGCGTGCGAGCGGGCCGGGCGGCGCGGTGACGCACGCGCGCGTGGCGTCGATCTGCTCGCGGCGATCGTCCGGGATCCGGAGTCCCGGGCCGTCGAGGTGCTCGGGCGGGGCGGAGTCGACGCGGGGGAGCTGCTGGCGCGGCTGCGACAGGCCGAACCCATGGCGGCGGGGTGGGAGGAGTACGTCCAGGGTGTCGACGGTGGCTCCTGAGGTGTGGGACCGCTCGACGGACGCCGTGGGTCAGTCGCGGGCCGGTCGTTAGCCCGTCCAGCTCGTGAGACAGGTGTCATCGGGGGTGACGGTCATGTCGTCGCCTGTCATCATGTGCCGGTGCGTACGTCAGGGAGCGGTGAGGTCGGTCGGGGCAGGGGTGTCGGGCTCGGGCTCGCGCTGGTGTCGGCGGTCGTGTTCGGCGGGTCCGGGGTCGCGGCCAAGCCGTTGATCGAGGCGGGACTCGATCCCCTGCACGTCGTGTGGCTGCGCGTGACCGGCGCCGCTCTCGTGATGCTGCCCCTGGCCGTGCGGCACCGCGCGCTGGTGCGCAGTCGGCCCGCGCTGCTCGTCGGGTTCGGACTGCTCGCCGTGGCCGGTGTCCAGGCCTTCTACTTCGCCTCGATCTCCCGCATCCCCGTAGGGGTCGCCCTGCTCGTCGAGTACCTCGCACCCGCGCTCGTGCTCGGCTGGGTGCGGTTCGTGCAGCGGCGGCCCGTGACCCGTGCCGCCGCCCTCGGTGTCGTCCTCGCGGTCGGCGGGCTCGCCTGTGTCGTCGAGGTGTGGTCCGGGCTGAGCTTCGACGCCATGGGGCTGCTGCTCGCGCTCGCCGCAGCCTGCTGTCAGGTCGGCTACTTCGTCCTGTCCGACCAGGGCAGCGACGCGGGCGACGAGGCGCCGGACCCGCTCGGCGTCATCGCGTACGGCCTCCTGGTCGGCGCCCTCGTGCTGACCGCCGTGGCGCGTCCGTGGGGCATGGACTGGTCCGTGCTCGCGGGCACCGCGGACATGGACGGCACGCCGGTCGCGGCCTGGCTGCTGCTGGGCTGGATCGTGCTCGTCGCCACGGTCGTCGCGTACGTCACGGGCGTGCTCTCGGTACGGCGGCTCTCGCCGCAGGTCGCCGGTGTCGTGGCGTGCCTGGAGGCGGTCGTCGCGACCGTGCTGGCCTGGGTGCTGCTGGGCGAGCATCTGTCGGCGCCGCAGATCGTCGGGGGCGCGGTGGTGCTCGTGGGCGCGTTCATCGCGCAGTCGTCGGCGCCCGCAAAGGGGTCGGCCGAGCCGGTCGCCCGCGGGCCCGAAAAGGATGTGGCAGTCCGTCGTACCGCCGCATAGGGTCGCGATCATGCACGCGCGCGCACTCGTCCTTCCGCCTCCGGCCGCCTGAGGCGGGCTCTCCGGAGAACATGTCCGACGTATCGACGTCGGACCGAACGGCGCTGCCCGCAGACGAAGTCCGAGGAACCCCGTCGCGCCCTGAGGGCCCGGGTCCTTTCGTCAACTTCCGCGCGGTCGCCGCCCTTTCGGCCGGTCTCCGCGCGGCTGCGGAGAGACTCTCGTGTCGAATGCTGTTTCCGGCCTGCCCATCGGGCGAGGCCTGCTCTTCCTGATCGTCGCCGGTGCCGCCTGGGGCACCGCGGGCGCCGCCGCCTCCCTCGTCTACCGGGTGAGCGACATGGGCCCCGTCGCCCTCTCCTTCTGGCGCTGCGCGGGCGGCTTCGGGCTGCTGCTCCTCGTCCGGTCCCTGTGCCGTCGTACGGGTACGGCCGTCAGGCCCGGGCCGTGGCGCCGCAAGGCTCTGCGCGCCGGGGCCATCGGGCTCTCGCTCGCCGTGTTCCAGACCGCCTACTTCGTGTCCGTCCAGGCCACCGGCCTCGCGGTCGCCACCGTCGTCACGCTGGGCGCCGGGCCCGTCCTCATCGCGCTGGGCGCCCGGCTGACCATGGGCGAGCGGCTGGGCGGGGGCGGGACCGTCGCCGTGGCCGGGGCGCTCACCGGGCTCGCGGTGCTGGTGCTGGGCAGCGGCGGCGCCGAGGTACGGCCCTCGGGTGTCGCCTGGGCCGGGCTGTCGGCGGCCGGGTACGCCCTGATGACCCTTCTCACCCGGTGGTGGGGGCGGGACGGCGCGACGGACGCGTTCGGTACGTCCGTCAGGGCCTTCGGCGTCACCACGCTCTGCCTGCTGCCGTTCGCGCTCGCCGAGGGGCTCCTGCCGCACATCGGTGACAGCAGTGACGGTCTGCGGCTTGTCGGGCTGCTGGTGTACGTCGCTGCCGTGCCGACCGCCCTCGCGTACGGGTTGTACTTCGCGGGGGCGGCCGTCGTCCGTTCGGCGACCGTTTCCGTGATCATGCTGCTGGAACCGGTGAGCGCGGCGGTCCTCGCCGTCACCCTGCTCGGCGAGCGGCTGACGGCGGCGACCGTCGTGGGCACCCTGCTGATGCTGGGCGCGGTGGCGGGGCTCGCGGTGGCGGAGACGCGCGGGGCCGGCGCCGGTGTGCGTGAGAGTGCGGAGCCCGGCGGGGCGTTCGGCTGACTCAGGCGTCCTGTGCGAGGCCCTTCGCGTCGCCGATCGTGTCCAGTTCCGCGATGGCGTCCGCCGGCAGCGTCAGGTCCGCCGCGGCGATGTTCTCGCGCAGGTGGGCGCGTGAGGAGGTGCCCGGGATGAGGACGACGCTCGGCGAGCGCTGGAGCAGCCAGGCCAGGGCGACCTGCTGCGGCGAGGCGCCGAGGCGGGCGGCGACATCGGTGAGGGTCCGCGACTGCAGCGGGGTGAAACCGCCGAGCGGGAAGAACGGGGCGAAGGCGATGTTCTCCGCCGCGCACCGCTCGACCAGCGCGTCGTCCTCGCGGTTGGCCAGGTTGTAGAGGTTCTGCACGGTGACGACCGGGGCGATGGCCTGCGCCTCGGTCAGCTGGTCGGCGCTGACCGCACTGACCCCGAGATGCCGGATCAGGCCCTCCTTCCGCAGCTCGGCCAGGACCCCGAACTGCTCGCTGAGCGGCTGCTCACCGGCCATGTCGTCCGCGCCCACCCGCAGGTTCACCACGTCGAGCACGTCCACGCCGAGGTTCCGGAGGTTGTCGTGGACGGCCGACCTGAGGCTCTCGGGGTCCAGCGCGGGCAGCCAGCTGGCGTCGCTGCCGCGGCGGGCGCCCACCTTGGTGACGATGCGGAGATCGGCGGGGTAGGGGGACAGGGCCTTCCTGATGAGTTCGTTGACGACCGTGGGTCCGTAGAAGTCGCTGGTGTCGATGTGGGTGATGCCCCGGTCGACGGCCTCGCGCAGCACCGCCACGGCCTCCTCGGGGTCCTTGGGCGGCCCGAACACGTGGGGCCCCGCCAGCTGCATGGCGCCGTACCCCATACGGGTCAGGGTCAGACCCTCGGCCGGAGTGAGGGTTCCGCCGGAGACGGTGTCGCCCATGGTGATGCCTTTCGTCGCGTACCGCTGAAATCGTCGTCGGACGTCGTGAGGCGCCGTGAGTCGTCGTCAGCCGTTGTCAGTCGTCGTTGTCCAGGTCGACTCTGCCGCGATCCGTACGTGGGTGGCAGTACCCCGCTGTTCCTGGGGGCGACAGGGACACCCACATCCCGAGCCGCCCGAACTACGGTGGTGGGTATGGACTCCAACAACGTGCTCGGTGAGTTTCTGCGGGCCCGCCGGGAGCTGGTCCGGCCCGAGGACGTCGGGCTCAGGGGCGGCGGTCTGCGGCGGGTGCCCGGGCTGCGCCGGGAGGAGGTCGCGACGCTCGCCGGCATCAGCTCCGACTACTACCTGCGGCTTGAACAGGGACGGGACCGCAATCCGTCCGTCCAGGTGCTCGAAGCGCTGGCCCGGGTGCTGAGCCTGGACGCCGACGCGACCCGCCACCTGGTCGGCCTGACGGGAACCGGGCGGCGGCCCGGACCGCGCAGCAGACGGGCGGCGAAGCCGGCCCAGGTGCCGGCGAGCATCCGGCAGCTCATCGACGGCTGGCCCACCAACCCCGCCTATGTGCAGGACCGGTACACCGACGTGCTCGCGGCGAACGCGCTGGGCCGTGCGCTGTCCTCGAACTACGTCCCCGGCGTGAACCTGCTGCGGACCGTGTTCCTCGACCCCGCCGCGCGCGAACTGCACCGCGACTGGGAGGATCTGACCGCCGGGATCGTCGCGAGCGTGCGCGCGAGAGCAGGCGCCGACGTCGACGATCCGCGCCTGGTCGAACTGGTCGGGGAGCTGTCCATACGCAGCGAACGCTTCCGGGTGCTCTGGGGGCGCCACGACGTCGTCCCCATGCGCTCACGCGTCAGCAAGCTGTCCCACCCCCAGGTCGGCGACCTCGACCTGTACTGCGACAAGCTCGACATCGGCACCTCGGACGGCCTCCTCCTCGTCGTCTTCCACGCCGAGCCCGGCAGCCGGGACGCGGAACTGCTGGGGCTGCTGGGGAGCCTCAACGCCCCGGAGTTCACCGGGTACGTGAAGGCCGACGAGCAGGGGCAGCCGCAGCGGCACAGCGATGCACCGGGCGTCGACGAGCCCAGCGACGACGGGAGTTGAGGTCCGCTAGAGTCCCCGCCTGCGCCGCTGAACCGCCAGCGCAGCCGCGTCCCGTGGTCCGCCGCGCGCCGCCAGTCCGGCCGCGATACGGTCCTGGACCTCCGCCGGCTTCTTCTCGGCGAACTTGAACTTCGCCCGTACGTCCGTCACTTCGAGCCTGATGCCACGGATACCGGAGAGCATCCTCCCGTACGGCTCCTCGCCCGCCGCCACCCGTGCCGAGCCGCCCTCCGGCTGGAAGTGGCCCATCTGGCTGTTGAGCAGGGTGGCCTTCTCCGTCGGGTCGTCCACGACATGGGCGGTGCAGCGGAGTTGGACGGCCGCGTAGAAGCTCGTCGGGGTGCCGTGCTCGGACGGGCCGTCCGGTGCGGCCTGCCACGGCCCGGGGATGAACGTGTAGTCGTCGACCACGCTGAGCAGGACGACCGGGTTCGCCTCCAGCGCGGGCCAGAGCGGGTTGGGGCGGGCCAGATGGGTCACCGCCTCGGCGCGCTCGGGGTCGTAGGCGAAGTGCAGCGGCTGGGCGTAAGGCGCCTCGCCCGGCAGGCCGTTGACCGCGAGCTGGCCGAAGTCGTGGACGGACAGCCACTGTTGCCACTCCGCGTCCTCGCGCGGCGCGTCCCAGGGATGGATCAGCATCGGGATCAGAGAGCCTTGAGATAGTCGGGGAGTTGGGTGCCGGGCGCCAACTCGGCGTCCGCGAGCGGGGTTTCGTACCCCTTGCGCAGCGGGACCACGCCGGCCCAGTGGGGGAGGGCGAGGTCCTCGGGCTCGTCGTTCACCCCGCCCGTGCGCACCTTCGCGGAGACCTCGCCGAGGTCGATGCGGATCACAGCGGTGGCGGCCAGTTCCTTGGCGTTGGCGGGCCGGGAATCGGCCGAGCGACCGGCCACGACGTTGTCGACCAGGACGTCCAGGGCCAGGCGCTTCTCGTCCGGGTCCGTCACCTGGTGGGCGAGGCCGTGGACGACCACCGAGCGGTAGTTGATCGAGTGGTGGAAGGCGGACCGGGCCAGGATCAGCGCGTCCACGTGCGTGACCGTCAGACAGACCGGCAGGCCGGGATCGGCCTTGCCCGTCATCCGCAGCGGGCGCGAGCCCGTCGACCCGTGCACGTAGAGGCGCTCGCCGAGCCGTCCGTACAGCGTCGGCAGCACGACCGGCGCGCCGTCCCGGACGAAGCCGAGGTGGCACACATACCCCTCGTCGAGGATCGCGTGCACCGACTCCTTGTCGTACGAGGCCCGGTTCGCGGAGCGGGTGGGGACCGTGCGGTCGGTCGGGGCGTAGGTGTCGTCGGCTGCGCTCTGGGGTGTGCCCTGTGTTGAGTTCTGTACTGGATTCTGTGCCGTGTCCTGTGCGGTGGTCCCCGACATCGCGGTCTCCTTGCGATCTTTATTGCACTAGTGCATAATCTCTGTTGTGCTAGGAGAATATCCGATCGTAGGCCGGGGCGCAGCAGAGATTTCCGCGAGCGTCGAACGCGCGGTGGGTGCCGGGGAGTTGGAACCCGGTCAACTGCTGCCGCCCATGCGGGAGTTGGCGGAACGGCTCGGGGTGAATCCCAATACCGTCGCCGCCGCCTATCGCACGCTGCGTGAACGCGGGGTCATCGAGACCCATGGGCGGCGCGGCAGCAGGGTGCGCTCCAAGCCGGCCACCACCGGGCGCGAGTACATCCGGGTGGAGGTGCCGTCCGGTGTACGGGACGTGGCGCACGGCAACCCCGATCCGGCGCTGCTGCCCTCACTGGCGGCGGCGTTCGCGGCGGCCGGCGAGCAGGGCGACCGGGTGCCGGTGCTCTACGGGGACGCCACCGTGGAACCGGAGCTGGCCTGGATCGCCCGCGCGGACCTCGACGCCGACGGTGTGCCGGACGGGCCCCTCGCCGTCACCTCCGGTGCGCTGGACAGCATCGAGCGCGTCCTAGCCGTACACCTCAAGCCCGGTGACACCGTCGCCGTCGAGGACCCCGGGTGGGGTGGGCTGCTGGACCTCGTACCGGCGCTCGGGCTGCGGATGGTCCCGGTGGGTGTCGACGACGAGGGGCCGCTCGCC
Source organism: Streptomyces sp. NPDC000878 (assembly GCF_053599695.1). Lineage (NCBI taxonomy): Bacteria > Bacillati > Actinomycetota > Actinomycetes > Kitasatosporales > Streptomycetaceae > Streptomyces > Streptomyces sp. NPDC000878. Next base: position 9,916 of record NZ_JBSFMT010000133.1, read on the forward strand.
GAGGACGTACGGCGGGCGCTGGCGGCCGGGGCCCGGGCGCTGATCGTCACGGACCGGGCGCAGAACCCGACCGGGGCCGTGGTGAGCGCCACGCGCGCGCGTGCCCTGCGTTCCGTGCTCCGCGAGCACCCGGAGACCCTGCTCGTCGAGGACGACCACGGCTACCGGATTGTCGACCAGCCCCTCCACCCGCTGGCCGGGGTCACCCGGCACTGGGCGTTCGTCCGCTCGGTCGCCAAGGCGTACGGCCCTGATCTGCGCCTCGCCGTCCTCACCGGGGACCCCGTCACCGTCGACCGGGTCCTGGGGCGCCAGCGGCTCGGGCCGGGATGGGTCAGTCGGCTGCTCCAACGGGCCGTCGTGCGGCTGTGGGCCGACGACGCGCTGGACGCGCGCGCGGTGGCCTTGGCGTACGGGCGGCGCCGGGACGCGCTGATCGACGCGCTCGCGCGGCGCGGGGTCGCGGCCCATGGGCGCAGCGGACTGAACGTGTGGATCCCGGTCCCGGACGAGACCGGCGCGGTCGCCCGGCTGCTGCACGCCGGCTGGGCCGTCGCCCCCGGCGCCCGCTTCCGGATGAACGCGCCGTCCGGGATCCGGGTGACTGTCGCGACGCTCACGGGGGCGGAGACGGGGGTTTTGGCGGATGCGATTGCCTCGGCGGTGGGGTCGGTGGGGGGTGGGCGGTCCTACGTCTAGGGCCTCTCCTGTCGTTCGCGGTGCGGGAGGGCTGCGGTGGGGGAGGGGCGGGGTGCTCTGGTGGGGTGCGAGTGGGCGGGGCGGGGCGTGGTGCGTCTGGCTGCACGGCGGAGACGGCGCCGGGATCGGCCGGTGCGCGGCGGGGGCCCCGGCCAGGCGGAGTTGAGAGCGGAGGAGTCGGTAGCCAGGGTTGCACCGCTGGGGGCCTCCTCCGGGGAGAGGATGCCTGCCGTGGGGCGGCTGATGTGGAGGGCGCCCGACGTCCTCGACACGGTCCGACGCAGACCCCAGGGGCTGCCGGCGAGCCGCTCAGGAGCCGGTCAGCGTCCAGGTCGCGCCCGGCGGCCCGTGCCGGCCTGGGTGAGGGCCGCCCCGGCCAGTACCACCACCGCTCCCACCGGTGTCGACCAGGTCAGGGTCTCGCCGAGCAGGGTGACGCCCGCGACCGTGGCGATGACCGGGATGAGGTACGTGACCATCTGGGCGGTCGTCGGACCCGTCTCGGCGACCAGGCCGTACTGCAGCAGCATCGCGAAGCCCGTGCCCAGTGCGCCGAGGGCGACGATCGCGAGCAGCGGCCCGAGGGGGAGGCCGTCGGGTATGGAGGTGAACAGCGGGGTCACCAGGGCCAGTTGGAGCGTGGCCAGCAGCAACTGGGCGCCGCTGAGCGACAGATGGGAGTGGCTCGAACCCGCCAGTGTGCGGCGGACGTAGATCCAGCCGATCGGGTAGCTGAGCGAGGCCAGCAGAGCCAGCGCCGTGCCCTTCGCGTCCAGGCCGTGGAAGCCCTGCCACGCGCCGAGAACGGTCAGTACGCCTATGAAGCCCAGGCCGAGACCCGCCACCCGCACCCGTGTCGGACGGTCCTCGGAGAGTGCGACCAGGGACAGGGCCATGCCCCACAGCGGAGAGGTCGCGTTGCAGATGCCGGCGAGGGTGGACGGGATAGTCAGCTCCGCGTACGCGAACAGGGAGAACGGCAGTGCGTTCAGGAGGAACGCGGCCACCGCCAGGTGTCCCCACGTGCGTGTGCCCCGGGGGAGCCGCTCCCGCTTCACGGTCAGCGCCGCCGCCAGGACCGCCGTACCGAACAGCAGTCGCCCGAAGGTGACCTGGAACGGCGCGAATCCCTGTGTGCCGACCTTGATCAGCAGGAAGCTGAAGCCCCAGATCAGGGAGAGCACGCCGAAGCGGATGCGCCAGTCGAGCGCGCGGTGGTGGGGGGCTGGCGAAGGTGCGGGTGCGGGTGTGGATGGGGGTGCTGGTGTCGTGGGGTTTGCGGTGGCGGGGCGGCTCATGCTTCTACGGTCCCCGAACTGACCTCGTAGCACAAGCGATTGTTTGTTCGGCTCATCTCGTAGAATCGCTTACATGTTGAATCTGGAGCGCCTGCGCACCCTCGACGCCCTCGCCCGGCACGGCTCGGTCAGCGGGGCGGCCGAGGGGCTGCATGTGACGACGTCGGCCGTCTCGCAGCAGATGTCCAAGCTGGAGCGGGAGGTGGGGCAGCAGCTCCTCGCCAAGAACGGGCGGGGTGTGCGGCTCACCGACGCTGGACGGCTGCTCGCCGACCATGCCGCGCGCATCCTGTCCCAGGTCGAGCTGGCCCAGTCCGACCTGGAGGCACAACGCGGGCAGGTGGTGGGTGAGTTGCGGTTGTCGGCGTTCCCTACCGCCGCGCGCGGGCTGTTCCCGGCGGTGCTCGCGGCTCTGCGCGCGGAGCACCCCGGGCTGCGGTTGCGGTCGTGCGAGCTGGAACCGGAGGCGGGGGTCGCCGGGGTGGTACGCGGGGATCTCGACCTTGCGGTCGTGCTCGACTGGTACAACAAGCCGATGCCGTTGCCCGAGGGGCTGGTGAAGGCGGCGATCCTGGACGATCCGGCGGACGTGGCGATGCCGGTCGGTCATCCGCTCGCCGGTCGGAGCGAGGTGGACCTTGGGGAGTTCGCCGAGGACGAGTGGATCACCTGGGGTGAGGGGGAGTTCTGCCATGAGTGGCTGATGTTCACGCTGCGGTCGAAGGGGGTCGAGCCGTGTGTCGGGCATCGTGCGGCGGAGACGCATACGCAGTTGGCGTTGGTCGCGGCGGGGCTTGGTGTGTGTATCGCTCCGGTGCTCGGGCGCCATCCCGTGCCTGACGGGGTTGTCACTGTGCCGTTGCGGCAGCGGGTACGGCGGCATGTGTACGTGGTGTGGCGGGCGGATGCTGATCGGCGGCCGTCGATTCGGGCGGCGGTGGATGCGTTGCGGGTGGCGGGGCGGGGGGTTGGGTAGGGTTTCGCCCCCGCCGCCCTTACCCGTCCCATCCCTGGGGGGGGGGGGCCCCCCCCCCCCCCCCGGGGGGGGGGGGGGCCGCGCGAAGACACCCCGC
>NZ_JBSFMT010000134.1:0-12847 GCF_053599695.1 Streptomyces sp. NPDC000878
GCACTTCAGCACCGGCCCGGGCATTCCAGCCCGTCCGGCGTTTGAGGACGAGCGCGTTCTAGCGCGACAAGGGGGGTCTGGGGGCGCAGCCCCCAGGGATGGGACGGGTAGGGGCGGCGGGGGCGAGAGATGTCAGTGGGCGCCGATAGTCTCGGCGTATGGGACTCAATACGTCCGCTGACGCTCCGCTGCCTGTCGGGGAGGTGTCGCGGCTCATCGGGGGGTGGATCGACCGGCTCGGGGCCGTGTGGGTCGAGGGGCAGATCACCCAGCTGTCGCGCCGGCCCGGCGCCGGTGTCGTGTTTCTGACGTTGCGTGATCCCTCGTACGACATCTCCGTCGCCGTCACCTGCTATCGGCAGGTCTTCGACTCCGTCGCCGATGTGGTCAGTGAAGGCGCCCGCGTCATCGTGCTCGCCAAGCCCGAGTGGTACGCGCCTCGGGGGCAGCTGTCGCTGCGGGCCACCGAGATACGGCCCGTGGGGGTCGGGGAACTGCTCGCCCGGCTGGAGCAGTTGAAGAAGGCCCTGGGCAACGAGGGGCTGTTCGCCGCCGAGCGGAAGAAGGCGCTGCCCTTTCTGCCCCAGCTCATAGGGCTCGTGTGCGGGCGGGCCTCCGCCGCCGAGCGGGATGTCCTGGAGAACGCCCGGCGCCGCTGGCCCGCCGTCCGGTTCGAGGTGCGCAACGTCCCCGTACAGGGCGTGCACGCCGTACCGCAGGTCGTCCAGGCCGTGAAGGAGCTGGACGACCTTGACGAGGTCGATGTGATTGTTGTCGCGCGGGGCGGGGGGAGCGTCGAGGATCTGCTGCCCTTCTCCGACGAGCAGCTCGTCCGGGCGGTCGCCGCCTGTCGTACGCCCGTCGTCTCCGCCATCGGCCACGAGCCCGACCATCCGCTGCTCGACTATGTCGCGGACCTACGGGCCTCCACCCCTACCGACGCCGCCAAGAAGGTCGTACCGGATGTGGGCGAGGAGTACGAGCGGGTGCGGCTGCTGCTCGACCGGGCCCGGCGGTCCGTGCACGCCTTCGTCGACCGGGAGGAACGCGGGCTCGCGCACGCCCTCGCGCGGCCCGTCATAGAGGATCCGCACCGGATGATCGACGAGCGGGCCGATCAGGTCTCCTCCCTCGTCGAACGTTCGCGGCGTACTCTCCGCCATCTCCTCGACCGCGCCGACTCCGAGCTGTCCCACACCCACGCGCGCGTGGTGGGCCTCTCCCCCGCCGCGACCCTGCGGCGCGGGTACGCGGTGCTGCAGCAGGCCGACGGGCACGTGGTCCGGGACCCGGGTGACGTCGCGGCCGGTGAGGTGCTGCGGGCTCGGGTCGCCGAGGGTGAGTTCACTGTCCGAGCCGATGTTGTCGATGTTTAGGGTGGGCGCATGACCAGCAGCAACGTGAGTGAGGCGCTCGGCTACGAGCAGGCGCGGGACGAGCTGATCGACGTCGTACGGCGACTGGAGACGGGCGGTACGACGCTGGAGGAGTCCCTCGCCCTCTGGGAGCGCGGCGAGGAGCTGGCCAAGGTGTGCCGGCAGTGGCTGGAGGGCGCGCGCAAGCGGCTCGACGCGGCCTTGGCCGATGAAGGGGCCGACGCGGAGGAAGAGTCCGACGGTGAGGGCCAGGAAGGCCGGTCCGGCTCCGGGGGCGAGTGACCCCTCCGGCGCGCCCGCCCCGTCTCGCCTGCGTACGTGCGCCTACGTCGTCTTCAGGGCCTGGGCCATCTTCGTCAGGCGGTCGAACGGCGCCGTGCCCGTCACCACCGTCGTGGAGCCCTTCTCGCGCAGCACCAGCGCGTCGTACTTGTCGCCCTCGTACCGCGTCCAGGTCACGTCCCCTATGCGCTGGGTGACCTTCGTCTCCTGTGCGCTCTGGGTCTTCTCGTCGATGAAGACGGACGGCTTCTGAGCGGACTGCTCCACCGCCACGTATTCACCTTCGGAGTCATGGAAGCCGAGGTGCCACGCGTCGAAGTTCTCGCCCGAGAAGCGCACCGAGGTCGCCTTCCAGTCGGCCGACAGGCCCTGGGGCGCGGCCACCGGGTAGCTCGCGGCGCGGCGAGCGGTCAGCAACTCGACGCGGTAGTCGACCCGTTTGAGGTCGGGAGCGGAGTCGTCGTGCGGGATGAAGAGGTAGATCACTCCCGCCGCGAGACTGATGAGGCCCAGGGAAAGAATCATGTCCCGGACCGTCTTCTGCTTACCGGCCTTGCCGTTCGAACCTGCCACGCCGCCTATCGTCGCAGGTGCACCTGCCCGCTCATCCGTGGGGCCCCCTGCTCATTTTGTCTGCCTAACGATAGAGTCGGGGCCAACACCCTCATCCGGCCGTCGTCGTATCAGAAAGGTGCGTCTCGATGACCGAGCATCATCATCTGCCGTCCGAACTCGAAGTCCCCTCCGAAGCTCCTGACCGCAACCTGGCCCTGGAACTCGTCCGGGTGACCGAGGCCGCCGCGATGGCCGCGGGCCGCTGGGTCGGCCGCGGTGACAAGAACGGCGCCGATGGTGCCGCCGTGCGCGCCATGCGGACCCTCGTCTCGACCGTCTCGATGAACGGCGTCGTCGTCATCGGTGAGGGCGAGAAGGACGAGGCGCCCATGCTCTTCAACGGGGAGCGCGTCGGCGACGGAACCGGGCCCGAGTGCGACATCGCCGTCGACCCGATCGACGGTACGACCCTCACCGCCAAGGGCATGACGAACGCCATCGCGGTCCTCGCGGCGGCCGACCGCGGCTCGATGTTCGACCCGTCCGCCGTCTTCTACATGGACAAGCTGGTCACCGGCCCGGACGCCGCCGACTTCGTCGACATCAACGCGCCCGTCTCCGTGAACATCCGCCGGGTCGCCAAGGCCAAGCGGGTCACGCCGGAGGACGTCACGGTCGTCATCCTCGACCGGCCGCGCCACGAGGGCATCATCAAGGAGATCCGGGAGACCGGCGCGCGGATGAAGCTGATCTCCGACGGTGATGTCGCCGGGTCGATCCTCGCGCTGCGTGAGGGCACGGGCGTCGATCTGCTGCTCGGTATCGGTGGCACGCCCGAGGGCATCATCTCGGCCTGTGCCGTGAAGTGCCTCGGGGGCACCATCCAGGGCAAGTTGTGGCCCAAGGACGAGGATGAGCGGCAGCGGGCGGTGGACGCGGGGCACGATCTCGATCGGGTTCTGCTGACCGACGACCTGGTGTCCGGGGAGAACGTCTTCTTCGTCGCGACCGGGATCACCGACGGGGAGTTGCTGCGCGGGGTTCGTTATCGGTCGGAGACGGCTACGACGGAGTCGATCGTGATGCGGTCGAAGTCGGGGACGGTTCGGCAGATTTCGTCCGAGCACAGGCTCAGCAAGCTGAGGGCTTACAGCGCGATTGACTTCGACCGGGCCAAGTAGTTCCGTCGGTTGGTTGAGGAACTTTGGGTCGTGGGTCGCTGCGGGCCGTGGGGGCTGGTCGCGCCCGCGCGGCGGTAGCCGCAAATCAGATACAGCCCCGCGCCCCTAAAAGCAGCCCGGCTAGCGCCTGTCGACGCGCTCGCGCCTGATCCTCGTACCGGAAAAGGATCATGCGGGAGAAGGGGCGCCCTCTGTGCGGAGAGGCGCCCCTTTCCTATGCCCAGCTCTGGTCAGCCGGCCGCGGCTATCGTGCCGCGGGCGGTCTTCTTGAGTTCCATTTCGCGGCGGCGGCGCCTGGCCAGGACCACTCGGCGTTCCGCGGCGGTGAGGCCGCCCCAGACTCCGTACGGCTCGGGTTGCAGCAGGGCGTGTTCGCGGCACTCGACCATGACGGGACAGCCTCCGCAGACCCGCTTGGCCGCCTCCTCCCGGGAGAGCCTGGCCGCGGTCGGTTCCTTGGAGGGGGCGAAGAAGAGACCCGCCTCGTCGCGCCGGCACACCGCCTCGGTGTGCCACGGGGCGTCCTGGTCCCTCTCTCGCACTGGCATCCGCTGGGGCGGAACGGCAGCGACCTGCAAGGACGAATGCGGCGGTTGCAGCACGGTCTACTCCTGACGACGGCTTCGCGAGCTGGAGGGAGCCGTGGGGCCCACGTGGACCGGGGCGACGGGTCCGGAGCGTCCGGGGCGTGCGATCGCAAGGCGCGCGCGTGCCGGGCGTACCGGGTTCCGCGTGAAGCCCACGGCACCCTCCAAGAGACGATGCAGCAAGCCCTACCCGCTGTGCGCGCGCCTATGCACTGAGTTCCCAACCGCTGAGGTTCCAGGGCATTGTCGAGGCGTCGCGACCTGACCGAATCTCTTCGGGTGCGACCGAATTCACAACCGTCAACGATCCAGGTGCTTGCGCAAATTCCGGTCGACCTTGCGGGAGACGCGGTCGAGGATGTCCTCGATCATCTTGCCCCGCTTGGGCTTCGCCTCGACATTTCCGAGTATGGCCAGTCCGTCCACATAGACCACGGGTGCGTCGGGTTCGCCCGAATCCAGTGTGCTCACCTCGAAGTTGCCCAGCACACCGCCGCCGCTGCCGCGCAACGAGACGTTCTCCGGGACGCGGATCTCGACGTTGCCGAAGACCGAGATCACCTTGATCACGACCTGCTGGTACTCGAATATCGCCTCGCTGAGGTCGATCTCGACACTGCCGAAGACCGCGTACGCGTGCATACGGCGGCCCGCGCGCCAGCGGCCCTTGCGGACGGCGCTGCTGAAGACCGCCACCACGTTCTCGTCGGGGTCCATCGGGATCGCGCCCGGGGTGGGGCGGTTGGGCGCGGGGGTGTACCCGCGAGTCGCGTGGGGGCGGTAGGACTGGTGGCCGGCGGGCAGGTCCCGCACGAAGACCTCCAGTTCGCCGACCGTCTTGGCGCTCAGCACGCCCTCGACGCGCTCGGCGTGCTCGTCGGGTGTGAGGCGGCCCTCGGCCAGGGCCTCGCGCAGGAGGTCCGCGACGCGGTCACGGTCGGCGTCCGAGGCGCGGAGTTCCGAGGCCCCGGCTTCGGGGGCGCGCGCTTCGGTGACTCGCGGTTCGGTGTGCTTCTGAAGGTCCACGAAAGCAGCGTACCCAAACGCGATAGATCGCGACTAGGGGTGTGGACGGGCGGGACGTACGAACTGTGCGGGCCGCCTCGTCCGAGCCGGGCCCCTCTCAACTGAGTCTTACCTAACAAGCTCGCCGTTCCCGGCAAGTCATACGCTGGTGGGCGCCCGCCAATGAAGGCAGGCCGCTGTCTTCGTCGAGTGAGGAATGGGCGAGATGCCTGAGTTCGCGTACACCGATCTGCTCCCCATGGGAGAGGACACCACCCCGTACCGGCTGGTGACCTCCGAGGGTGTCTCCACCTTCGAGGCCGACGGGCGCACGTTCCTCAAGGTCGAGCCGGAGGCACTGCGCAAGCTCGCCACCGAGGCCATCCACGACATCCAGCACTATCTGCGCCCCGCGCACCTGGCTCAGCTGCGCCGCATCATCGACGACCCCGAGGCGTCGAACAACGACAAGTTCGTCGCGCTGGACCTGCTGAAGAACGCGAACATCGCGGCGGCGGGTGTCCTGCCGATGTGCCAGGACACCGGTACGGCGATCGTCATGGGCAAACGCGGGCAGAACGTCCTCACCGAGGGCGGCGACGAGTCGGCGCTCAGCCGTGGCATCTACGACGCCTACCTGAACCTCAATCTGCGCTACTCGCAGATGGCTCCGCTCACCATGTGGGAGGAGAAGAACACCGGGTCCAACCTGCCCGCCCAGATCGAGCTGTACGCCACCGACGGGGGCGCGTACAAGTTCCTGTTCATGGCCAAGGGCGGCGGCTCGGCCAACAAGTCGTTCCTCTACCAGGAGACGAAGGCGGTCCTCAACGAGGGCTCGATGATGAAGTTCCTGGAGGAGAAGATCCGATCGCTGGGTACGGCGGCCTGTCCGCCGTACCACCTGGCGATCGTTGTCGGGGGCACGAGCGCCGAGTACGCGCTCAAGACCGCCAAGTACGCCTCCGCGCACTACCTCGACGAGATCCCGGCCGAGGGGTCGCCGCTCGGGCACGGCTTCCGGGACAAGGAGCTGGAGGAGAAGGTCTTCGAGCTGACGCAGAGGATCGGTATCGGCGCGCAGTTCGGCGGCAAGTACTTCTGCCATGACGTACGGGTGGTGCGGCTGCCCCGGCACGGCGCCTCGTGCCCCGTCGCGATCGCGGTCTCCTGCTCGGCCGACCGTCAGGCGCTGGCGAAGATCACACCCGAGGGCGTGTTCCTGGAGCAGTTGGAGACGGACCCGGCACGGTTCCTGCCGGAGACGACGGACGAGCACCTCGACGAGTCCGCCCACGTCGTCCGCATCGACCTCAACCAGCCCATGGACGACATCCTCGCCGAGCTGACCAAGTACCCGGTGAAGACGCGGCTGTCGCTGTCGGGGCCGCTGGTCGTCGCCCGTGACATCGCGCACGCCAAGATCAAGGAGCGGCTGGACGCGGGTGAGGAGATGCCGCAGTACCTGAAGGACCACCCGGTGTACTACGCGGGGCCCGCGAAGACGCCCGAGGGGTACGCGTCCGGGTCGTTCGGGCCGACCACCGCCGGGCGTATGGACTCGTACGTGGAGCAGTTCCAGGCGGCGGGCGGGTCCAAGGTGATGCTGGCGAAGGGGAACCGGTCGGCGCAGGTCACCAACGCGTGTGACGCCCACGGTGGCTTCTACCTCGGCTCGATCGGGGGGCCGGCCGCTCGTCTCGCCCAGGACTGCATCAAGAAGGTCGAGGTCGTCGAGTACGAGGAGCTCGGCATGGAGGCGGTGTGGAAGATCGAGGTCGAGGACTTCCCGGCGTTCATCGTGGTCGACGACAAGGGCAACGACTTCTTCAAGGACCCGGCGCCGGCGCCTACGTTCACTTCGATTCCGGTGCGGGGGCCGGGGTTGGTGTAGTGGGTTCGGGGCGCGGTGCGGGGGCTGCGGCTGGTGTAGTGGTTCGGGCGCGGTGTAGTGGTTCGGGCGCGGCGGGGGTGCGCGTAGGGCTGTTTCGCCCCCGCCGCCCCTACCCGTCCCATCCCCAGGGGCTCCGCCCCTTCGACCCCGCCAGGGGGCGCAGCCCCCTGAACCCCCGGCGGGGACTGCGTCCCCTGCACCCCGCTCGGGGCTGCACCCCATTCGGGGCTGCACCCCGGAATCCGGCTTGGCCGTCCCCCTGACTCCCGCCCTGGACTACGCCCCTGAACCTCGCCTGGGCCTCGCCATTGATTCCCACCCGGGGCTGCGCTCAGGAGCCCTGCCGGGGCTGCGCTCCTGAGCCCTGCCGGGGCTGCGCTCCTGAGCCCTGCCGGGGCTGCGCTCCTGAGCCCTGCCGGGGCCGCGTACCGGACTCCCCCGGGGCCTGCGTCCCTGAACCCTGCCAGGGCTGCACCTCTGACGCCCCCAGGGCCTGAGTCCCCGAACCCAACCCGGGCCACGCGCCTGGGCCACCCGGAGCCGCACCCCTCCAATCCTGCCGGGGCTGGCGCCCCTGAACCCCACCCTGGGCCGCACCTCTGAACCTGCATCGGCCTGAACGGCCTCGTCCTCAGACGCCGGACGGGCTGGAGTCCACGGGGCCCAGGGCCTGTGCTGGAGTAACGGCGGGGCGGGAAGAGGCCCAGGGTGGAAGGGCCCCGTTCTCGAACGCCGGACGGGCTGAGATACCTGACCCCGCACTGGACACATGCGGCAAACGGGTGGGTGGGTGGGAAACACGGCCTGGGCTGCATCCGCCTCGCCCCTCGAACTCCGGGCAGGATGGACGTGCCCAGGCCTGGGCTGAAGCAGCGGCGGGGGCGGGTGGGTGGGAAGAAGCGCCTGGCGTACACCGACCTGGGTTCGAGGAGCCGCAAGGGCAGGTGAGTGTGAAGGAACGCCTGGTGGAATCGGGGCCCCAGGGCCCAAGAAGCCGCGGGCCAAGTGATCCCCCTCGGGGAATACGTCCCCCCAGCCCCACGCTGTCCCTCCCGGAGGTACGACGATGACAACGACAGACCACGGCGCCGACAACCAGCGGTACCGCACCGAGCACGACTCCATGGGCGAGGTCCGCGTCCCCGCCCACGCCAAGTGGCGGGCCCAGACCCAGCGTGCCGTCGAGAACTTCCCCGTCTCCGGGCAGCGCATCGAGCGGGCCCACATCGAGGCGCTCGCCCGGATCAAGGGCGCCGCCGCGAAGGTCAACGCCGAGCTCGGTGTGGTCGACAAGGACATCGCCGGGGCGATCCAGGAGGCCGCCGAGGAGGTCGCCGCCGGGGACTGGGACGCGCACTTTCCCGTCGACGTGTTCCAGACCGGGTCTGGCACCTCGTCCAACATGAACGCCAACGAGGTCATCGCCACCCTTGCGAGTGAGCGGCTCGGTAAAGACGTACACCCCAATGATCATGTCAACGCGTCGCAGTCCTCCAACGACGTGTTTCCGTCCTCCATCCACATCGCCGCCACCGCCGCCGTCACCCGCGATCTGATCCCCGCCCTCGACCACCTCGCCGACTCCCTCAGCCGCAAGTCCGAGGAGTTCGCCGACGTCGTGAAGTCGGGGCGTACACATCTCATGGACGCCACGCCCGTGACGCTCGGACAGGAGTTCGGGGGGTACGCCGCTCAGGTGCGGTACGGCGTCGAGCGGCTGCGGGCCTCCCTGCCCCGGCTCGCCGAGCTGCCCCTCGGCGGCACCGCCGTCGGCACCGGGATCAACACGCCTCCCGGGTTCTCCGCCGCCGTCATCGAGGAGGTGGCCCGCGCCACCTCACTGCCTCTCACCGAGGCCCGCGATCACTTCGAGGCCCAGGGGGCGCGGGACGGGATCGTCGAGACCTCCGGGCAGCTCAAGACCATTGCCGTCGGGCTGACGAAGATCGCCAACGATCTTCGGTGGATGGCCTCCGGGCCGCGCACCGGGCTCGCCGAGATCTCCCTCCCCGATCTTCAGCCTGGGTCGTCCATCATGCCCGGCAAGGTCAATCCCGTGATCCCCGAGGCCGTGCTCATGGTCGCCGCGCAGGTCATCGGCAACGACGTCACCGTCACCACCGCCGGTGCCGCCGGGAACTTCGAGCTGAATGTCATGCTGCCGGTCATTGGGAAGAATGTGCTGGAGTCCGTTCGGCTGCTCGCCAACGCCTCGCGGCTGCTCGCCGATCGCACCGTCGACGGGATCGTCGCCCATCGGGAGCGGGCCCGGGAGTACGCCGAGTCCTCGCCCTCCGTGGTCACGCCGCTCAACAAGTACATCGGGTACGAGGAAGCGGCCAAGGTGGCCAAGAAGGCGCTCGCCGAGCAGAAGACGATTCGCCAAGTCGTCCTGGAATCGGGGTATGTGGAGCGTGGTGATCTCAGCGTCGAGCAGCTCGACACGGCGCTTGATGTCCTGCGGATGACGCGCCCGTAACGTCATTCGGCCACTGGCGAGAACCGTGACGCGCGCCGCAGCGTCGTATGCCCGGGGCACCTAATATCTCTTCATGACAGACGACGGAGCGGTGAGACGAGTGGAAGCGGGCGGATCGGCGGCGTACTGGTCCCCCGGCAGTCAGATTCTGTGGCGGTACCGTGAGAACTCCGGCGACCGCTTCCACATCGCGCGTCCCGTCACCGTCGTACGGGATGATTCCGAAGTGCTGGCCGTGTGGATGGCCCCGGGTACCGAGTGCGTCAAGCCCGTGCTCGCCGACGGGACCCCCGTGCATGTGGAGCCGCTGGAGTCGCGGTACACCAAGCCCCGGACCGTGCAGCGCGACCGCTGGTTCGGCACCGGTGTGCTGAAGCTCGCGCGGCCCGGTGAGCCGTGGTCGGTGTGGCTCTTCTGGGAGCCGGGCTGGCAGTTCAAGAACTGGTACGTGAACCTGGAGGAACCGCTGGTCCGTTGGGCCGGCGGGGTCGATTCCGAGGATCACTTCCTCGACATCACCGTGAATCCCGACCGGACTTGGGAGTGGCGTGACGAGGACGAGTTCGCGCAGGCCCAGCAGGCCGGCCTGATGGACCCCCAACTCGCCGAGCGGGTAAGGGAAGCGGGCCGTTCGGCGGTCGAGGTGATCCGTGCCTGGGGGGCGCCGTTCGCGGATGGCTGGCAGCACTGGCGACCGGATCCGTCCTGGGCTGTACCGTCACTGCCGGAGGACTGGGACCGTACGCCCGCGCACATGTCGTCATGAGACCCTTGATGCGCCCCCGGTGCGCAACCGTAGGATCGTCCTCCGCAAGGGCGCACAACCGTAACTCCCGGAACATGCGCTGGGCTTGACCATACGTCACCGAGGGGCGGCAGGACGTGAGCGAGGGGTACGAGGGCAACACCGGTCCGGGCCGACCAGGGCCCGCCGGTGTAACAGGAACAACCTCTGACCACGCCGGTTTTCCGTTCCTGGGGCACGTATACCGGGTATCGGGAAGTCGGCGGGACCAACTGCGTGTACAGCGCGCAGCCCCGGACGGATGGATTCGACACGCGTGACGGAGCAACCCACCTCGCACGAGCGCAGTCGGCCGGGCACCGGCCGGCCGGACATCCCCGCGGACACCCGCGGGGCGCTTCTGCGTTCCCCGGAGGCGGCGGCTCTGCCTCTGCCGAAGCAGACGACAGGGCAGGGCGGGGGCCCCGGTGGACCGGAGGCCGCCGTCGGCCCCGTGACAGGCTCCGAGAGCCCCGAGACCGTCGGCGGCGCCGGTACGGCCGGCACAACCGGTAGGACCGCGCACGACGCGGGAACAGAGGCGGGAACAGGCGCGATGGCATCCAGCTCGGGTACTGGTACCGGTACGTCCGGCTCCACCGGCCCCAACCCCACCGGTCCGCCGGCCACCCCCGGCCCCGAGCACTCGCAGCCCGACCAGCCGCCCTCCACCGGCCCTGACGCGCACCGCCCGCGTCCGGCGCCGGACAGCATCCCGGTCCAGCCGGGCGCCGAGACGACCCGCCCGGGCACGGAGAACCACACGGCCACCGACCCACCTCCCGAGACCCTCGACATCGACCCGACCACGGGCGCCCTCGTGGGCAAGGAGCGGCGCTCCGGCCAGGGCAGCCCCGCCGGTACGCCCCTGCCGATGCGGCGGGACGGCGACCGGCTGCGGTTCGTCGGCGCGGCCACCCGGCGGATCGCCCGGGGCATCGACCTCGACGAGATCGTGATGGGGCTGTGCCGGGCCACCGTGCCGACCTTCTCCGACACGATCCTCGTCTATCTGCGCGACCCACTGCCCGTCGGCGACGAGCGGCCCACAGGACCGCTGGTGCTGCGGCTGCGCCGTACGGACCGGCTGCCGCAGGAGCGGGACACCGAGAACGGCTTCCTGGCCACCTCCGCCGTCCCCCAGCAGCCCGCCGAGCTGTCCCCGGTCAGCGCCGAACTGTGCGAGGTGCGTCCCGGCGGCGCGCTCGCCGAGGTGCTGCGCGGCGTCCGGCCCGTCTTCGCGGACGCGCCCGCCGCCCGCGCCGCCCTGCCCGAACTGCTCGGCGAGGGCTGCGATCTGGACGTACCGGACGGCCAGCGCGCGATCCTCGCCCCGCTGCGCGGCCGGCGCCGGGTCATCGGGGCCGCGCTCTTCCTGCGCCGCCCGGAGCGCATCCCGTTCGAGACGGACGACCTCCTCGTCGCCGCCCAGCTCGCCACGCACAGCGCCCTCGGCATCGACAAGGCGGTGCTGTACGGCCGTGAGGCCTACATCGCCGACGAGTTGCAGCGCACGATGCTCCCGGAGACCCTGCCGCGCCCCACGGGCGTGCGGCTGGCGTCCCGGTACCTGCCCGCCGCCGAGACCGCCCGTGTCGGCGGCGACTGGTACGACGCGATCCCGCTGCCCGGCAGCCGGGTCGCCCTCGTCGTCGGCGACGTCATGGGGCACTCCATGACCAGCGCGGCCATCATGGGCCAGCTCCGGACCACCGCGCAGACCCTCGCCGGGCTCGACCTGCCCCCGCAGGAGGTCCTGCACCACCTCGACGAACAGGCCCAGCGCCTCGGCACCGACCGTATGGCGACCTGCCTGTACGCGGTGTACGACCCGGTATCGCACCGGATCACCATCGCCAACGCCGGCCATCCGCCGCCCGTCCTGCTGCACCTGGGCGGCCGGGCCGAGGTGCTGAAGGTGCCGTCCGGCGCGCCCATCGGGGTCGGCGGTGTCGACTTCGAGGCCGTGGAGCTGGACGCGCCCGCCGGAGCCACCCTCTTCCTCTACACCGACGGGCTCGTCGAGTCCCGGCTGCGGGACGTCTGGACCGGCATAGAGCAGCTCCGCGAGAAGCTCGCCGCGACCGCCCAGCTGACCGGCCCCGACCATCCGCCGCCCCTCGAAGCGCTCTGCGACGAGGTCCTCGACATGCTCGGCCCGGGCGACCGGGACGACGACATCGCGCTGCTCGCCGCCCGCTTCGACGGCATCGCGCCTAGCGACGTCGCGTACTGGTACCTGGACCCGGAGGACGCGGCGCCCGGCCGGGCCCGCCGGCTCGCCCGGCGCGCGCTGTCCCGCTGGGGCCTGGAGGACCTGACGGACTCGGTGGAGCTGCTCGTCAGCGAGGTCGTGACGAACGCCGTGCGCTACGCCTCCCGGCCGATCACCCTCCGGCTGCTGCGGACCGACGTACTGCGCTGCGAGGTCGGCGACGACGTGCCGCAGCTGCCGCGCCTGCGGCAGGCGCGGCTCACGGACGAGGGCGGGCGCGGCCTGTATCTCGTCAACCGGCTGGCCCGGCGCTGGGGCGCGACCCGGCTGAGCACCGGGAAGGTGGTCTGGTTCGAGCTGAACCGGACGTGAGTAGGCACGTGTAACGCGTGTAAAGGGCCGCCTGCAGCCCGGCAGGATGTTCCTCGTCGACACCGCCGAGCACCGCATCATCGAGGACGACGAGATCAAGGCCGGCCTCGCCGCCGA
>NZ_JBSFMT010000135.1:0-12584 GCF_053599695.1 Streptomyces sp. NPDC000878
GCCGAACTGGTCGACGAGGCCGTTGTCGCGGTCGGTGCCCGTGAAGCCCATGGACTTGGAGAACCTTCAGGTCAACGGCCCAGCGCCGCCAGCTCCTTCGCGGCCTCCGTGAGGTCCTTCGCGGTGTCGATGGCACGCCAGTAGGCGCCGTGCGGGATCGGGAAGCCGGCCAGGCGGCGTTCGCGGGCCAGATGGGGGAACGTGGTGCGTTCGTGGTCGCCGCGCTCCGGGAGCAGGGCGGCGAACGCGGAGGAGAAGACGTACACGCCCGCGTTGATCTCGAAGGTCGACGGAGGGGACTCTATGAAGTCCGTGATGTGACCGAAGCCGTCCGTCTGGACGGCACCCCACGGCAGCCGCGGACGGGCCAGCGCGAGGGTCGCGACGGCGTCCCGCTCGGCGTGGAAGTCGGCCATGTCGCGCAGCGAGAAGCGGGTCCAGATGTCGCCGTTCGTGGCGTACCAGGGCTGGTCCGGGGCGGGGAGGTGCGCGGCGGCGTACTTGAGGCCGCCGCCACGGCCGAGGGGTTCGGTCTCGACGACCGTCGTGACGCTCAGCGGCAGCTCGGCGGTCTCCAGCCACTTCTGGAGGACCTCCGCGAGGTGACCACAGCTGACGACGACATCCGTCACGCCCTCCTCGGCCAGCCAGACGAGCTGATGGCCGATGATCGGCGTCCCCGTGCCGGGGATCTCGACCATCGGCTTGGGGCGGTCGTCGGTGTACGGGCGGAGCCTGGAGCCCTGGCCTCCGGCGAGGACCACGGCTTGAGTGGGGCGCGTGGTGGCGTGGGGAGCGGTCATGCCGTGAACTGTACGGGGCGCTCCGCGAGGGCTGCGGGCCCGGTGGGGGCTGGGCGCGCAGTTCCCCGCGCCCCTGGAAGGCTGCCCCTGCGGGGCGCCTTCCAGGGGCGCGTGACCGTTGCTTGCTAACTGTGGGCCGCTGCCACCCCTGTCGCGAAGGACGTGTCGCAGACCGGGCGGGAGTACGACTGGGCTCGCGACGGGCCGTACACGCGGACCGCGGCGCGGCCGAGGGCGCGGGCGATCGAGGTGCAGTGCTTCGCCAGGGACGGGTGGCCGTTCACCGCCTGCTGGAGGTGGGTGAGGGCGGTGCCTGGGTCCTTGTCCTGGAGTTCCAGGAGCAGCTGGTCGCGCAGGACGTCCTGGGGGGCGGGGGCAGCGGCGGCTCGGGCGGCCAGGTCCTCGGAGGACGCCGTGAGCACCGAGTCCGAGGGATTCCCCGACCAGTTGACTCGGGTGACCGCGAGGGTCCCGGACAGCACCAGGACGACGGGCAGGACAAGGGCGAGGCTACGGCCGATCCGGCGGGCGGGGCCACGGCCACTTCGCGTCAGTTGGTTAGTGGAGTGCTTCACGCGAGTGAGGGTAGCGCTCGGTGCTGATTTGGCGACATTCAGTCACCCGATCGGGGGATGGATTGGTGCCGTTTTCTGGGTAGGGCGTTGACGTACGTGATGCGAAACGACCGGTGTGCCGGGGTATCGGACGCACGGTTCACGGGTATGGGAAAGGGCCCCGCAGCAAGCCGCGGAGCCCTTCGCCGTTCAAGCAGGCATGTCAGCCGATGTCTCAGTCGGTGAGGCGCTCGCCCGTGGAGGTCGAGAACACGTGGATCTCGCCCGGACGCGGGACGACGTGCAGCGTGGCGCCCTTGTCCGGCACGGCACGGCCGCTGACCCGGACGACCAGGTCCTTCAGGTCGTCGCCGACCTTGGCGCTGCCGTAGACGTAACCGTCGGCGCCCAGCTCCTCGACGACGTTCACGGTGACGGCGAGACCGGCCGGAGCGTCCTCGGTGTCCTTGGTCAGCGCGCTGGCGGCGGCACCGTTGTGCTCGACGACGTCGAAGTGCTCCGGACGGACGCCGACCGTGACGGTGGTGTCACCCTTGTCGGCGGCGGCCTTGAGGGCCTCACGGTTGACCGGGACGACCGAGTTGCCGAACTTCACACCGCCGTCGGTGATCGGAACCTCGATCAGGTTCATCGCCGGCGAGCCGATGAAGCCGGCCACGAAGAGGTTCTTGGGGCGGTCGTACATGTTGCGCGGCGAGTCGACCTGCTGGAGCAGACCGTCCTTCAGTACGGCCACCCGGTCGCCCATGGTCATGGCCTCGACCTGGTCGTGGGTGACGTACACGGTGGTGATGCCGAGACGGCGCTGCAGCGAAGCGATCTGCGTACGCGTCGAAACACGGAGCTTGGCGTCGAGGTTCGACAGCGGCTCGTCCATGAGGAAGACCTGGGGCTCACGCACGATGGCACGACCCATGGCGACACGCTGACGCTGACCACCGGAGAGCGCCTTCGGCTTACGGGCCAGGTAGTCGGTGAGGTCGAGGATCTTCGCCGCGTCCTCGACCTTCTGGCGGATCTCGGCCTTGTTGACGCCGGCGATCTTGAGCGCGAAGCCCATGTTGTCGGCGACGGTCATGTGCGGGTACAGCGCGTAGTTCTGGAACACCATCGCGATGTCCCGGTCCTTGGGCGGCAGGTGCGTGACGTCGCGGTCACCGATGTGGATCGAACCGGCGTTCACATCCTCAAGACCCGCGAGCATCCGCAGGGAGGTGGACTTTCCGCAACCGGAGGGACCGACGAGGACGAGGAACTCGCCATCCGCGACATCGAGCTCAAGCTGGTCGACGGCGGGCTTGTCGCCACCCGGGTAGATGCGGGTCGCCTTGTTGAACGAAACAGTGGCCATGGTGATGGGCCCCCTTCTACCGGCAGGAACGTGCCGGACGATCCGTTGTAGGAAGGTGGTGTAGTCCACATACGCGGACTGGTTCTGGACGGTACCTGGGGATTCGTCTTCTGTCAGTAGGTGGGGGAGTGTGAACTTCGCGGAAATTTTCGACTGGGGGGCGGCCGGGACCTGGGTACACTGCACGGGCACGCATGCCTGCACGGCCTGTGCACGCGCGCGTCAGGCCTCCTTAGCTCAGCTGGCCAGAGCAACGCACTTGTAATGCGTAGGTCGTCGGTTCGAATCCGACAGGGGGCTCCAGCTACTACGAATTCCGCAGCCGCCGAGCCACCTCCAGCCCCGTCTCCTCCACCGGATCCCCGTCCTCGATGTTCCACAGGGCGTTCTGGAGTACCCGGGCCAGGGTCCACGCGCGGGCCCGTTCCCTGTCCAGGGACAGTGCGTCCGTCAGGGCGTCGAAGCGCCAGAGGATGTCGCCTGCGTCGAAGCGGGTGTTGAGGGCCGGCCAGAGGTCGAAGCCTGGGTCGCCTGCCAGGGGTTTGGGGTCGATCGCCAGCCAAGGAGCGCGGTCTGCGGCCAGGACGTTTTCGTCGTGGAGGTCCCAGTGGAGGAGGCGGTTGCCGGGGTCGGGAGCCACTTCGCGTAGGGCTGCCGCGCAGTCCGCGATCAGGGTGCGCGTCATCGGGTCCGGGATCTGGGGGAGGGCCTCTGGTGTTCGGGCCAGCATTTGGGCGGCGATGTCGGCCAGGCGGCGGATGCCCGGTGGGGCCGGGGTCGATGTGAGGTGGGTCAGGAGGTTCGCGATGACCAGGGTGGCCTCGTGGGCGTCGGGGACGGTGGACAGCATTCGGGTGTGGTCCAGGCGTTCCAGGAGCATCGTGCCTGTGGTGGGGTCGTGGTCCAGGAGGCGTACCGCGTGGTTGCCGTTCCAGTGGTGGAGGGCTGTCGGCTCGCCTTCGCTTTCGTCGTCCAGGAGTTGGAGTTTCAGGGCCGCCGGGGTGTTGTCGGTGGTGATGACCGGGAGGACCAGGGCCGTTACGCCGTGCATCGAGGGGCCGTCCACGCGTAGGTTCCAGCGGTCCAGGAAGTCGGCTGTGCGGGTGGGGAGTGCCGTGATGAAGGCGCGGCCCGCTTCCCCGTTGTACTTGAGCTGTGTGGCGGCCAGTTCGGCGGGGATTTCCACAGGGGTGCGGGTCACTGGGCGACTGTATGTGCGTGCGTAAATTGGGGCATGCGATTTCCGGTCCGCCCGCGCGGGGTGTGGGCTTACGTCCGTAGTGCTCCGGGCACGTATGTGTGGCTGCTCGTGCTGTTCTTCACGACGGTGGCTGTGCATCACATGTCGGCGGAGTTCCAGGAGGAGTTCCTGCGGCAGCGGTCGACGAACATCGATGAGCTGTCGGACCATCCGGTGCGGGTGCTGATCTCCAGTGCGATGTGGATCGACGGGTGGTGGACTCCGTACGTCGTGCTGTATTCGGTGTTCCACGCGTCGGTCGAGCGGTGGCTCGGGACCGTGCGGTGGCTGACGGTGTGTGTGGCCTCGCATGTGCTGGCGACGCTGATCAGTCAGGGTGCGGTGTGGCGGGCGATCCGGGACGGGTCGGCGCCCGCGTCGGCGGCCGGTGTGATGGATTTCGGGGTGAGTTACGCGCTGGCGGGGGTTGTCGCCGTGCTCGCGTATCGGATCGCTCGGCCTTGGCGGTATGTGTACGTGGCTGGCGTTCTTGGCGTGTATGGGGTGCCGCTTGTGTTCTCTCGTACCTTCACCGATCTCGGGCACTTCACCGCGGCTCTTGTCGGGTTCGCCTGTTGGCCGTTGACGCGTGGGCGGGGTGGGGAGGTGTGGAATCCGAAGGAGACAGTGGGGGCGCTGAGGCGTTAACGTCCGGCGTTATGAGCATCAATGGGTAGGTTTCCTTCTGGTTCGCGGAGGACGGGTTGCCTGTTCCTCGTGCGCCTCTCGACGGGGATGCGACGGCTGACGTCGTGATCGTCGGGGGTGGTTATACCGGGTTGTGGACGGCTTACTACCTGAAGAAGGCCGCGCCTTTTCTTCGGATCGTCGTTCTGGAGAAGGAGTTCTGTGGGTACGGGGCTTCCGGGCGCAACGGGGGCTGGCTGTACAACGGGGTCGCGGGGAGGGACCGGTACGCGCGCGTGCACGGTCATGAGGCTGCGGTACGGCTGCAGCGGGCCATGAACGACACCGTCGTGGACGCCGCACGGGGCGCGGGTGCATCCGGTGAAGCTGGTCAAGGGGCTCGCGGCGGCTGTTGAGCGGTTGGGTGTTGTCGTCTGCGAACGGACGCCTGTTACGGAGATCCTCGCGAAGCACGCGGTCACGCCGTACGGGACGGTTCGCGCGCCCTATGTCCTGCGCTGTACGGAGGGCTTCACGGCCTCGCTCAAGGGGCGAAACATACGTGTCTGCCAGAACTCGTCGATGATCGCGACCGAGCCGTTGACGGACGCGCAGTGGGACGAGATCGGCTGGGCGGGGCGGGAGACGCTGGGCGACATGGCGCACGCGTACATGTACGCGCAGCGGACGGAGGACGGGCGGATCGCGCTGGGCGGGCGCGGGGTGCCGTACCGGTTCGGGTCGCGGACGGACAACGACGGGCGTACGCAGGCGGCGACGGCCGAGGCGTTGCGGGAGATTCTCGTGCGGTTCTTTCCCGTGCTGGGTGATGTGCGGGTCGCGCATGCCTGGTCGGGGGTGCTGGGGGTGCCGCGCGACTGGTGTGCCTCGGTGACGCTCGACCGGTCGACCGGGCTTGGGTGGGCGGGCGGTTACGTCGGTTCCGGTGTCACCACCGCCAATCTCGCGGCGCGGACGCTGCGGGATCAGGTGCTGCTGGACTCGGGCCAGGAGGGGCGTACCGAGCTGACCGGGCTGCCGTGGGTCGGGCACCGGGTGCGGAAGTGGGAGCCGGAGCCGTTGCGGTGGGTGGAGGTGCGGGGGATGTACGCCACGTACCGGGCCGCGGACCGGCGGGAGTCGGCCGGGGGCGGGGAACGGTCGTCGCGGCTGGCGCGGGTGGCGGATCGGGTGGCCGGGCGGCACTGAGTCGTCCGGGACACGGCTGCTGAGTCGTTCGGGGAGGCGGCTGCTGGTTGTGGGTGGTCCGGGGCACGGCTGCGGGTTGTCCGTCGGCCGCCTTGCCGTTGCTTCTCCCTCCGGTCTCGTTTCGTTGCCCGGATACTCGCGGGTGCTGTGTCAGACCTGTGTGCCACCATCGTCACGTTGGCCTTCACCGGCCTCATCGACCACTGATCCGGGGGGATTTCGATGTTTGGCTCCTGCCTGTCCGAAAGACGTGGGCGGCCGGCCGTGCCGCTGCTCGTCGTGACCGTCCTGGTCGCGTTGCTCGGCTCGCTGCTGACGCTGACGACGACGGTGGGGGCGGCGCCCGCGAGGGCCGTCGGGGCGGAGTGCGCGCCGCTCGCGCTCGCGCCGTTCGGCGATCCGGGGGACGCGGTCGCCCGGGGCACGCTGGAGGGCGGGGCGCAGGCCTGCTACACGGTGACGGTGCGGGCGGGGCGGCATCAGGTGTCCCTGGAGGATGCCAGGAACGGGGCCTACGCGAACGTCAGTGACGCCGACGGCGGTTCCGTGGAGTGCACGGCGCCCAGCTACGGCGTGCGCTGGTGCGACTTCCCGGCGGCGGGGGCGTACACCGTGGTGGTCGACAACTCGGGGGCCTCCGAGACCACGGACTATCAGCTGGCCGTTGTCGCGCTGGCCGGGACCGAGGGCTGTGACGGGTCCGTCGGCACGTCCTGGGACCAGCCGGTGACGACCGGTACGGCGGTCAGCGCGGTCGAGGTCGACTGCCTGCCGTTCCGGGGCACGCCGGGCGAGCGCGTCACCGTCTACCGCGGTTCGAACGTACGGCAGTGGATCACCGACGCGAGCGGTACGGACATCTGCGTGCGCGACGACGAGGACGGGTGTGTGCTCCCGGGTGACGGCCCGTACCGCGTGCTGTCGTACCTCTTCTACGACGACCAGCTGCCGTACGACTACGAGTTGCAGGTCCGTCGGCTGTCCGACGCCGAGGGCTGCCCGGTGGCGGCGGTCGGTGTGTACGGCACGGTGCCCGAGGCCGGCGGGGTGCGCTGCCGCTCGCTGAGTGTGCCCGCGGCGGGCCGGTATCTGGTGAACCCGATCGGCAGCGAGCAGGGCGACGACCTGTGGTCGTACGTCTACGACGGTGCGGGCAGGAAGGTCTGCCAGGCGGGCGGTTGGTGCACGTTCCCCGGCGCCGGCACCTACACGCTGGTGGTGGGCGATCCCACCGCGGTGACCGACTCGGAGTACGCCACGGTCTTCCTCGACCGGACCGGCACCGAGGGCTGCCGTACGGTCGGATGGGGGCTCTACCAGGGTGAGTTCGGCGGTCCGGGCCAGTACGACTGTCTGGTGCTGCCGGGTGCGCGGGGGGTGCCGTTCGGGGCGCTGGCCTCGCTCGGCGGGCGGCCCGACGCGGACTACGAGGTCGTCGACAGCGCGGGTGTCACCCAGTGCTCCGAGACGACGCTGAGCGCGGGCACGTGTGCGCCCACCGGCGCCGCGCCCTACCGTCTGCTGATCCACTCGGACTCCGGGACGGCGACGGGGGCGTACGGCATCCACCTGGTCCGTACGGACACTCCGCAGGGCTGTGCCCAGCTGCCCGCCGGCAGCTTCGCGGTGAACGGCGCCAAGGCGTCCTTCGCCACCGGCGGCGGTGTGTTCGCGCACTGCCTGACCATCCCGGCGAACGGGCACACGGACGCGGAGATCCTCCAGCTGATCGCCACCACCGGCGGGGTGGGCGCGGGCTTCTCGGTGGTCGATTCCACGGGCAAGCAGGTCTGCGAGCGATACGCCACCACCAATGGCTGGACCGTCTGCAGGCTCACCCCGGGCAGCGCTCACACGGTGCTCGTCAACGGCTGGGACAAGGACGCCACGTACACGCTGACGCGCCGGGACGTGACCGCGGGCGCCGGTTCGGCGGGCTGCGCCACGAGCGCGGCGGCCAAGGTGGGCGGCGCGTCCCTCGCCGGTACGTACGGGGGGCCGGGCACCCTGAGCTGCCGGCGGATCACCACGGCCGCTGCCACGGACGTGCTCCACGTGAACGTGCGGGACGCTCTCGGCAGCGGCAACATCGTGGTCTTCGGCGGTGACGGCACCGTGGAGTGCTCGTACCGCAACAACGCCTGTGCGGTCACCGGTTCCACCAGTCACCAGGTCCTCGTGCAGGTCCCGGCCACGCTGAAGGCCCCGGACGCCTACCGCCTGGACGCGCTGCGCATCGCGACCGCCGAGGGTGCGGCGCCCGAGTGCGTGAAGGCGCCCTCGGTGGCGTACGGGTACGGGCCGATCACCGGCACGCTGGACGAGGCGCACACGGCGGTGTGCGCGGCGCTGCCGACGGCCGGGTTCGACCACTTCAAGACCGAGATCAAGGACACCACCGGCGCCGCGGACACGGCGGTGCCCGCCCTGTACAACGCGTCCACCTGGGCCAACGGCTGTGTCCACTACATCCCGGAGGGCTACGACTGCGACCCGCTCGGGTCGTCCTGGGCCAGTACTCCGAGCGTGTTCGTGCTCGGCCTGCCGGAGAAGGCGTCCGCCACCTCCTACAGCGCCCGGCTCGTGTGCTCGTACGCGCAGTGCGGCACCGAGGAACTCGGTGTCACCGGGGTGAGCCCGGCGACCGGAGCCGCCGGGACCAAGGTCACGCTCACCGTGTCCGGGGCCGCGCTTCCGGCGGACTCCGTGGTCCGGCTGGCGCAGTCCGGCAGGACCCTGACCGCGCGGACGACCGGCGTGTCCCCGGACAACCGGACGCTGACGGCGACCCTCGACCTGACCGGCGAGACCGCCACCGGAACGTGGGGCGTCAGCGTGATCGCGCGGGGCCGGGAGTTCCAGCGCGGCACCTTCACCGTCACCGAGCCCCAGCTGACCGACACGGCCGCCCCCAAGGTGACCGGCACGGCGAAGGTCGGCGCCAAGGTGACGGCGGCGCCCGGGAGCTGGTCGGCGACCCCGTCCTCGTACACCTACCAGTGGAAGGCCGACGGCAAGGCGATAGCGGGGGCGACGGCGTCCACGTACGTCCTTCCCGCCGGCCGGCTCGGCAAGAAGCTGAGTGTGACCGTCACGGCGGTCAAGAGCGGCTGGAAGAGCGGGTCGGCGACCTCGGCCGCGGTGACCGTGGCCAAGGGGGACGCGCCCAGGGCGACGAAGCTGCCGGTGATCAGCGGGACGGCGAAGGTCGGGAGGACGCTCAGGACGTCGGCCGGGACCTGGAGTCCGGCGGCGACGTCGTACGCGTACCAGTGGTACGCGGGCGGTAAGGCGATCGCGGGGGCGACGAAGTCCTCGCTGGTGCTGAAGGCGGCCCAGAAGGGCAAGAAGATCACCGTGAAGGTGACGGCCCGGCGGACCGGTCACAAGGACGGGGTGGCGGTGAGCAGGGCTACGGGGGCGGTCGCGCGGTGAGGTCGTAGGCCGTCGGCGGTTGAGGGGGCGGGTCCTGGTGGGCCCGCCCCCTCAACCCGTCATCCCGTCCGTGGCTCACGGCTTATGGCTCCAGTACCACCTTGCCGGTCGTGCCGCGGGTTTCGAGGGTGCGGTGGGCGGTGGCCGCCTCTGCGAGGGGGAAGCGGTGGACGGACGGGGTCAGGCGGCCGGTGGCGGCTTCGGTGAGGGCGCGGAGTTCGAGGGTGCGGAGGGGGTCGGGGCCGCCCGCTCTGCTGAGCATCGCCGGGCCGAGGACCTGTTCGGAGACGCCCTCGACGAGGAAGGGGGTGCCGTCGTGGAGGCCCTCGCCCGACCAGCCGAAGACCAGATGCTGTCCGGTGGGGGAGAGCAGGGACGTGGCCTCGCGGGCGATCTCGCCGCCGACGCCGTCGAAGACGACGGTGGCGGGCCGTCCGCCGAGATACGCGCGGACCTTCTCCGGCCAGGCGGGATCCGTGTAGTCGACGGCGAGATCGGCGCCGTTCGCCGCGACGAGGGCCGTCTTCGCGGGGCCGCCCGCGAGGCCGATCACGGTGGCGCCGGTGTGCCGGGCGTACTGCACGAGAAGGGTGCCGATGCCCCCGGCGGCGGCCGGTACGACGGCCACGGAGTCGGGGCCGAGGTCGGTGAACTGCAGGATGCCCATCGCCGTACGCCCGGTGCCGATCATCGCGACGGCCTGGGCGAAGTCGAGGCCGGCCGGGATCTCGTGCAGGCGTTCCATGTCGGTGACGGCGAGTTCGGCGTATCCGCCGGGCTTGAAGCCGAGGTGGGCGACGACGCGCTTGCCGCGCCACAGCTCCGGGGTGCCCTGGCCCAGGGCGTCGACGACGCCGGCGACCTCGCGGCCGGGGATGGTCGGCAGGGGGGTCGGCTCCGGTGCCGGGCCTCGCATGCCCTCACGGAGGGCCGTGTCCAGGAGGTGTACGCCGGCTGCGGCGACGGCGATACGGACCTGGCCCGGGCCGGGTGCCGGGTCGTCCACCTGTTCGTAGGTGAGGTTTTCGGCGGGGCCGTAGGTGTGCAGGCGGATGGCGTGCATGGGGGTCCCCCAAGGGTGCGGGTGGCTCTCGTCGGGTCTCAGGAGTCCCCACTCTTCAACCTCAAGCTTGCTTCAGGTCAAGAGGGCCAAGGGGGTCGTGGGGGCCGAGGGGGCCAAGGGGGCCGAGAGGTTTGGGGCGGCCGTGGAGTCGCCGGGTTCCCAGCGCCAGCGATACGGCCGTCAGCGCGCTGTTGAACGAGACCTCCGCGAGGACGCCGGGGGCGGCCACCTGGTCGCCGGCCAGGTAGACACCGTCGCCGCGTTCGATCGCGGGCCGGTCGCGCCAGCTCGTGCCGGGCAGGTCTACCGCGCCGGTACGGCCGTTCGAGGTGGCCTCGCGGCGCCAGGTGACGCGCTCGCGCCAGCCGTCGAAGGCCAGGTCGAGCAGTTCCTCGGCACGGGCGACGCCCTCGGCGCGGGAGGCGCCCGGGGCGATCGGGAACTGGCCCTGGAGGAGCTGTTCGCCGGGCGGGGCGAGGGTGTGGTCCTGGGCGGTGAAGCGTTCCAGTCGGCCGGGGGCGTCCAGGTCGGAGACGACGTAGGGGTCGCCGCGCCGGGTCCGTACGGCGAGGTCGAGGAGGACCGTACGGGCGCCGGTCCAGGTGAGGGTGTCGTCGTTCAGGAGGCGGCGGGCGGCGTCGAGGGAGGTGGCGACGATGACGGGGGTGTCCGTGGGGAGTGTGTCGACGCGGGACAGGGTCTCCATCCGTACGCCCAGGTTCCAGGCGCGGGCGGCCATCCGGTCGATCACGGCGGCCCAGCCGCCGCGCGGGTGCTGGGCCTCGGGCGGGAGGGCGGCGGCGCGGCGCAGCCGTTCCTGGACGAAGGCGGCGGACAGGAGGCCGGGGTCGTGGTGGAAGAGGGTGACGGCGGAGTAGTGCGCGGCGGCCAGGGCGCCCTTCTCGCCCGCCTGCTCGGTGGCCCAGGTCATGAAGTCGACGTCCACGGGCGCCTGTTGGGCGCTGCGGCGGAGCAGCTTGAGCATCGCGAGGGGTGGGGTGCGGCGCAGGGAGCCCTGGTGGCGGAAGTGGAATCGGGCGGCTTCGAGGGGCGGGAGCGGGGCGAGGGGGCCGATCAGGTCGCGTCGCGTGAGCCAGGTCCAGTGCGGGCCGCCGCTGTAGAGGACGTGCGGGCCGTCGTTCGTACGGTACGGCCCCTCGGCGGTGCGGCCCCGGCCGCCGAGGGTGTGGTGGGCCTCGTACACGGTGACCTTGGCGCCTGCCTCCGCGGCGGCGATGGCGGCGGTGAGGCCGGCTAGGCCGCCGCCTATGACGGTGAGGGGGGTGAGGGGGGTGTGGTGTGAGTGAGGGCGGTGGCGGGTTCGGGGGCGGGTCATGTTTTGGGGCTCCTTCTGGTGGGTGCCTTTCTGTTTCCGTCGGTACGACTGGTTGAGGGGGCCGGAATGTGACATGGGGGGTGGTGGGGGTGTGTTTTTGCAGGTCAGGGGGATTGTCGGTGGTGGGGTGCAGTATGGGGGCATGACTGGGCGAGTGGTGGGTGGAGCGGGTGGTTCCGGGTCTGGTTCCGGGGTGAAGAGGGCTCGGCGGCCCGAGGTGCGGTTGCCGGTGCTGGAGCCGTTCGGGGGTGGGGAGTTGGAGGCGGACGGGGACTATGACGGGCTGGAGTTCCGGGATGCCGACTTCGCGGGGCAGAACGGTGGGGGTGCCCGGTTCATGGAATGCGCGCTGACGGGGTGCGCGTTGGACGAGACGCGGCTGCACCATGCCCGGGTGCTCGACTCCGTTCTCACGGGCATACGGGGTGTCGGCACGAACCTCGCCGAGTCGACCCTGCGTGATGTGGAGCTGGTCGATGCGCGGCTGGGTGGGGTGCAGTTGCATGGGGCTGTGCTGGAGCGGGTGGTGGTGCGGGGCGGGAAGATCGACTATCTGAACCTGCGCAAGGCGAAGTTGAAGGACGTCGTCTTCGAGGGGTGTGTGCTGGTGGAGCCGGACTTCGGGGGTGCGGTGCTGGAGCGGGTGGAGTTTGTGGACTGTGTGCTGAAGGGGGTGGACTTCAGTGCGGCGACGTTGAGGGATGTGGATTTGCGGGGGGCTGTGGAGTTGGGGTTTGCGCGGGGGGTGGATCGGTTGGCGGGGGCGGTGATCAGTCCTGTGCAGTTGCTTGATCTGGCGGGGGTGTTTGCGGCGGAGTTGGGGGTGCGGGTGGAGGGGGTTGGGTAGTTTTTTCGCCCCCGCCGCCCCTACCCGTCCCATCCCTGGGGGCTGCGCCCCCAGACCCCCCTTTCGGCCTGAACGGCCTCGTCCTCAAACGCCGGACG
>NZ_JBSFMT010000136.1:0-12143 GCF_053599695.1 Streptomyces sp. NPDC000878
GGGCTGGGTATCTCAGCCCGTCCGGCGTTTGAGGACAAGGCCCGTTCAGGGCCGGAGCGGGGGTTCGGGGGCGGCAGTCCCCGAGGATGAGACGGGTAGGGGCGGCGGGGGCGAGGAAAACCGTTGTCCACAGGCAACCCACTCGGCCAGTTCTGGCCAGTAATCTCGGCGTTCATGGAGCAGAGGCATCTCGGCCGTACCGGCCTGCGTGTGTCCCGGATCGGACTCGGCACCCTGACCTGGGGTCGGGGCACCGACGAACACGACGCCGCGGACCTGTTGAAAGCGTTCTGGGAAGCGGGCGGAACCCTCGTCGACACCGCGGACGTGTACGGCGACGGAGAGGCCGAGTACCTGCTCGGACAGCTCATGGAAGGGCTCGTACCGCGCCGCGACCTGGTCATCTCGACCAAGGCCGGCAGCGTGCCCGACCCCGACCGCCGCGTCGACGGCTCCCGCGGCCACCTCCTCGCCGCCCTCGACGCCTCCCTCGCCCGCCTCGGCACGGACTACGTCGACGTCTGGCACATCCACGCCTACGACCCCGACACCCCCCTGGAGGAGACCCTCCAGGCCCTCGACCTCGCCGTCAGCAGCGGACGCGCCCGATACGCCGGCGTCTCCAACTTCTGCGGCTGGCAGCTCGCCAAGGCGGCGACCTGGCAGCTCGCGGCACCGGGCATACGTACGCGGCTGTCCAGCACCCAGCTGGAGTACTCACTGCTCCAGCGCGGCATCGAACGCGAGGTGCTCCCCGCCGCACTCGACCTGGGGGTCGGGCTGCTGCCCTCCTCGCCGCTCGGGCGCGGTGTCCTCACCGCCAAGTACCGCAACTCCACCCCCGTGGACTCCCGGGGCGCCTCGGAACACCTGGCGCCCTTTGTCGCGCCGTACCTCGACGACACGGCCGGCCGCATCGTGGACGCGGTGCAGACCGCGGCGGACGGACTGGCGGTGACGCCGTTGCAGGTGGCGCTCGCCTGGATCCGCGACCGGCCCGGCGTGGCCGCCCCCATCGTCGGCGCGCGCAACGCGCAGCAGCTCACGGCCGCATTGTCAGTGGAGACCCTTAGTCTTCCTGACGAGATCTGCCGGGCGCTCGACGATGTGTCAGCGCCCGTGCACCGCTATCCCGATCACGACTGGAGCACGCTGTGACCACGGAGCCCGACACCACGGAGGAAGCCGAGCCGGGGACCCCGGGCGCCGCCGAGGAGGCTGCCCAGGACGTGGCAGACGACTCGTCGACCGACCAGGCCGAGCAGACCGACCAGACCCAGCAGGCTGGGGACACCGAGAAGGGCGCCGACGGGGCCGCCGCGCAGCCGTCCGAGGCCGAGGCCGAGCTGGCCGCGCAGCGGGAGCTTCGGGAGCGGATCGAGCGGCGCAAGGCCGAGAAGCAGGGGCCGATCGCGAGCGGCACCAAGCTCAGCGGTACGGCAGCCGATCTGATGGCGGCCGTACGGGCCGTCGAGAGCGGGGAAAAGCCGGCGGCGGCCATCGCCTTCCGCTCCCCCGAGGCCACCAAGACCACTCCTGCCCCTGCCGCGCGGCCCCCGGCCTCGCCCGTTCCCGTGCCGCGGCCTCAGGCCGCCACCCCGGTGGACGTCCCCGCGCCGGAAGCCGTCGAGGCCGTACGGGGCGTCCTGGTCGAAGGGGGTGCGCCGGACACGCTCGCGCCTCAGGTCGTCTCGGCGCTGGGCGAGGGAGCCGACGGGCAACTGCGCGCCGACCCCTGGCAGTTGCTCCGGGTCTCCGGAGTGCGGCCCGAGCAGGCCGACGGGTTCGCGCGGGCGCTGCTCGGCGCCGAGTGCGGTCCGGACGACGAGCGGCGGGGCCGGGCGGTCACCGTCTGGCTGCTGGAGCAGGCCGCCTTGGCCGGACACACGGTCCTGGACGCCGCCGCGCTCACCGCCGCCCTCGCCCAGCGCAGCGTGCCCGACCCGGAGACCGCCGTACAGAGCACGGTCGCGGAGGGCGAGGCCCTGGAGTTCCAGGACGCGGTCGAGGTCGAGGAAGCCGCAGGCCGCGTCCCGGACGAGGAGAGTGACGAGGACGAGGAGCGGCCCGTCCGCGTCCTCGTCGGGCTGGAGCGGTACGCGCTCGCCGAGGAGAGTCTCGCCGACGGGCTGGCCCGGATCGTCAACTCGCTGCCCAAGGAGGCGTCCGAGGACTGGGAGTCGGTGGCCGGGGCGTCGGGGGCCGGTTCGGCGGCCGACTTGATCCGTGCCGTCGCCGGGCAGGGGCTCGTGCTGCACACCGGCGGTGACGCGGCGCGCGCCGAACCGGCCGCCCTCGTCGCCGCGGCCCGTTCCCTGGGCCTGCGGGTCTGCGCGGCAACGCACACGGCCGAGGGCCGCCGCCGCTTCGCGGCACTTCTCGCGTCCGAGGACGACCCGGCCTCCGTCGTCACGGTGGCCGGGCTGCTCGCCGGGGGTGAGGGGCCCGGGCGGGACGCCGACGGGGCGTTCCAGCTCGATCTGCTGGTCGTGCTGGACGCGCCGCAGCTCGACGTGGAGAGCGCGGCGATGGTCGTGGAGTCGCTGCCCGACGGGGCCAGGCTGGTGCTGAGCGGTGATCCGGCGGTGCTGTGGTCGGCCGGTCCCGGGCGGGTCTTCGCCGATCTGCTCGCCGCCCGCGCGTGCCCGCACGTCGTCTCGCGCACGCCCGATCCCGGCCCGATCGGCGAACTCGTCTCGGGTGTCTCCGTCGGTGAACTCACCCAGGTCGAGGCGCCCGGCAAGGAGGTCGTGATCGTCCCCGTGCGGGACGCGGGCGAGGCGGTGCACCGGACCGTGCAGCTCGTCGCGGACTCGGTGCCCAGGGCGCTGGGCGTACCGGCCGAGCAGACCCAGGTGATCACTCCGGGGCACGGCGGCGCGGTCGGCACGCGCGCGCTCAACTCGGCCCTCAAGGAGCGGCTGAACCCCGGTCCGGGCCGCTTCGGCGGCTTCGATCCGGGTGACCGGATCGCGTACTCGCCCGCGCCGGGGCGGACGGTGCCCGGGCAGGTCGTCAAGGCCGACGCGGAGGGGCTGCACCTGGAGTGCGGCGGCGCCCCCGTCGTCGTACCGAAGGAGCGGGTCGAGCAGAGCGTGCGGCACGGGTGGGCACTCACCGCGCACCAGGCGGTCGGGCTGCACTGGCCGGCCGCCGTCGTGGTGCTGCCCGGGGACGCGGCGTCGTCGCTGACCCGGCCCTGGGTCTACACGGCCTTCAGCCGCGCGGAGCGGCACCTCTCCGTGGTGCACGGCGTCGACCAGGCGCTGCCCCGCGCGGTCGCGGAGGTCCCGGCGAAGGCCCGTACGACACGGCTGCCGGGCCTGCTCAGAGCCCAGGTCCCGCCGGCCGGCTGAGCTGACCGCGGAGGAACGACGACGGCGGTCACGGGGAGCCCTGCCTCCCGTGACCGCCGCGCCCTGAACCTGTAGGACGACCGACCGCCGGCTAGCGATCGGCGTCCAGTGGTTCCAGGTCCTCGTCCTCGTCAAGGCTCACCGCCACGAGGTCCGGACCGAGTTCGTCCTCCAGCAGGTCGTCCTCGTCGATGACGTCGTCCACCTCGTCGTCGAAGACCGCGCTGACGTCGAAGCGGCAGACCACCCGCTCCGCGTCGACCTGGTCGAAGGGGGCCTCCAGCCACTCGCCGGGGTCGGCCTGCTCGTCCGCGGCCGTCACCCACAGTGTGGAGTCGGCCTCCTCCAGGCCGAACTCCTTGTGCCGGGAGGCGATCTCGTCCGGCTCGAACTCTCCGAACAGAATGCCCAGCGCCCCGTGCACCGTGCCGGATGCCTCGGCGCCCGTCCCGTCGTCGTCCACGGACTCCACCCGCTGTGCCTGCGCCAGCAGC
This sequence comes from Streptomyces sp. NPDC000878, assembly GCF_053599695.1. Lineage (NCBI taxonomy): Bacteria > Bacillati > Actinomycetota > Actinomycetes > Kitasatosporales > Streptomycetaceae > Streptomyces > Streptomyces sp. NPDC000878. The sequence continues at coordinate 3,851 of NZ_JBSFMT010000136.1, forward strand.
CGCTGCGGCTCCACCACCGCGTAGTCGCGGCGGATGAGCACACTCAGCGCGTTCGGCTCCTCGGGCCCCGCGTACGGCGGCAGTGCGTCGTCCGATCCGGGGATCTCGAAGGGGGTGACCTCGTCATAACGGTCGTAGAGCAGCTCGTCGTACACCTCGGCGGCCGCGGCCAGCTGGTTGAACGCCTCGTAGACATCGGGGTCGTCCTCCCCCGACCGGCGTTCGACCGCCGCCAGGTGGCGGTCGAGCGCGGTCTTGACCGCCTCGGCGGCGGCGCGTACCTCGGCAGCGGTGGGCTGCGCAGCATCAGACATAGTGCAGACGCTATCCGTACCGGGCCTCTGCCCGCACAATAGATGCGATGCCGGAATACGAATTTGTCGACGTGTACGTACCGCGCGGGGTCTCCCGCAAGGAAGCCACACGCCTGCTGACGGACCATGCCGAGTACGGACACTGGGAGTTGGACCGACTGAGCCTGATGCGCGACGGCAGCCGCAGGGTGCGGCTGCGTCGGCGGATCATTCGCCAGGTGCGCGCCACATGGTGAGCTGACACGGCCGAAACGGAGCGGGCCCCGCGTCTGCGGGGCCCGCTCCGTTCAGTACGCCGCCGGGTGACCGCGCGGCGGATTCCTCCTGTTCGTATGGATTGTCCGTACGGGGCTACGCCTGAGGGCGTGCCTTGCGGTAGAGGACGGTGCCCGCGAGCAGCATGCCCGCGCCCACCGGCAGGGCGACACCCAGCGGCAGGTCACCGCCGGTGTGCGCGAGCTGCGCGGCGGCCCGGGGCTGCGGAACGGTCCGCGCACCGCTCTGGTCGACGTAGGACGAGCCGGCCGGAGGTGTCACGCCGTTCGGGGAGCTGGGCGGCGTGAGCGGCGACCCGGGCCGGGAGGGACCGTTCGGCTGCGCCGGGGTGCCCGGGTGCTGCGGAGTGGCCGGGTACTGCGGGGTGACCGGCTGCGCCGGGGTGGTGGGCAGGTGCGGGTTCCCGGGCTGCTGAGGGGGCCCCGGCTGTGCGGGGCCGCCCGGAAGCTGGGGGCTTTCCGGCTGCTGCGGCGGCTGGCCGGGCTGCTCGGGGCCGCTCGGACCGGGCGGGGGCGGGGTCTCCTCGCCGTAGCCCGGGGGCGGGGCCTCTTCGCCGTAACCGGGGGGTGTGGCCGGGGGGCCGGTCTCCGGAGGCGGTGCGGGGTGGCCGCCGCCCGAGTCGTCCCCGGTGTTCGAGCAGTCGTTGCCCATCGCGGGGTTGAGCAGACCGACGACGTCGATGGTGTTGCCGCAGAAGTTGACCGGTGCGCTGACCGGCGCCTCCACGTGGTTGCCCGACCCGATGCCCGGAGAGTCGGTGGCGTATCCGCCGGCGTACGAACCCTCCCAGCCGCTCCAGTCGGCCCATTCGCCGGAGCCGCCCGGACTGCCCGGGTACCCGAACCCACCCGGGGCGCCCGAGTCGCCGTACCCGCCCTGACCGCCGTACCCGCCATAGCCGTCGTACTCGCTGTAACCGCCGTAACCGCCGGGTGAGCCGTGTCCTCCGTCCTCGCCGTACCCGCCGGACGAGCCGTGGCCTCCCTGGCTGCCGTGACCACCGTGGTGGCCCTGGTTGCCATGACCGCCGTGGTTGCCGTGTCCGCCCGGGGAGCCGTTCCCGCCGCCGCCCTTGCCGCCACCGCCGTTGGCACACTTGTTGCCCATCGCCGGGTTGAGCAGACCGACGACGCTCACGGTGTTGCCGCAGGCGTTGACCGGCACGCTCACCGGTGCGCTCACCGTGTTGCCGGACAGCACACCGGGTGAGTTGGAGGTGGCGCCGTTCGCACCCGAGTCGGCATGCGCCTGGGCGCCGCCGGCGGCTGCCACCACGCCTGTCGCGGCCGCCACGGTCATCAGGCGCTTGCGCGTGACCTCTCGCATTCCTGCATCCCTGCCTTCACATGATCTGTCGTGAACCTTCCGGAACGACCTGTCGGCCCCGGGACGCACGAAGCGTTCCGGGGCCGACAGGCTCAGACTCGCGGGGAGTCAGAACCTCACAATGCGAGGCGCAGCATCAGTTGTTGACGCAGGTGTTGCCGAAGGCGGGGTTCAGCAGCCCGATCACGGAGATCGTGTTGCCGCAGACGTTCACCGGGACGTGAACGGGAACCTGAACAACGTTGCCGGACAGGACACCCGGGGAGTGCACGGCAGCACCCTGGGCACCCGCGTCGGCGACGGCCAGGCCCGCACCCGCGAGAACCAGACCACCAGTGGCAGCCGCAGCGGCGACGACCTTCTTGATCATTATTCCTCCTTGTTGGCAATGCGATCCCGAGTAGCGGACCGCATCACCAGTAACGAGGAGGAGGCATTAGGGCTACGACCGTATGAGCGCCTTCACTCTTCTCAGTCAGTTACGCACATGCGGACGATTATTGGAGTGTCGTTCAATCGGGTAATTCCGGGCGCACTGAAGGGAGACTCAAGAGAGTTCGAAGGCCCCAATGGCACGGATACGGCACGGAATTCAGGACGCCCCGATGAAGCGGTCGAGTACCCGCACCCCGAACTTCAGCGCGTCGACCGGCACCCGTTCGTCAACACCGTGGAACATGCCCGCGAAGTCCAGCTCCGGCGGCAGCTTCAGCGGTGCGAAGCCGAAGCAGCGGATGCCGAGGTCCGCGAAGGACTTGGCGTCGGTGCCGGCCGAGAGCATGTAGGGCACGGCCCGGGCGATCGGGTCCTCGGCGACCAGCGCGGTCTGCATGGCGTCCACGAGCGCCCCGTCGAAGGAGGTCTCCAGAGCCTTGTCGGCGTGCACGTCCTCGCGCCTCACGTTCGGGCCGAGGATGCGGTCCAGGTCGGCGAGGAACTCCTCCTCGTAGCCCGGCAGATAGCGGGCGTCGACGTGCGCGGTGGCCTGGCCCGGGATGACGTTGACCTTGTAACCGGCGCCCAGCTGGGTCGGGTTGGCGGTGTTCTGCAGCGAGGCGCCGATCAGCTTGGCGATACCCCCGAGCTTGGCGAGCGTCGCGTCCATGTTCTCGGGGTCCAGTTCGGTGCCGAGCGCGTCGCCGAGTTCGTCGAGGAAGTGCCGGAGCGTCTTGGTGACGCGGACCGGGAACTTGTGCCGGCCGAGGCGGCCGACGGCCTCGGACAGTTCGGTGATCGCGTTGTCCTTGTGGATCATCGAACCGTGTCCGGCGGTGCCGTCGACGGTCAGCTTCATCCAGTGCATGCCCTTCTGGGCCGTCTCGACGAGATACAGCCGCAGGTTCTCGTTGACGGTGAAGGAGAACCCGCCGACCTCGCCGATCGCCTCGGTGACGCCCTCGAAGAGGTCCGGGTGCTTGTCGACGAGGTGCCGCGCACCCCACGTACCGCCCGCCTCCTCGTCCGCGAGGAAGGCGAGGACGATGTCGCGCGGGGGCTTGCGGCCGGTGCGCAGCCGGTCGCGGACGACCGCGAGGGTCATCGCGTCCATGTCCTTCATGTCGACGGCCCCACGGCCCCACACACAGCCGTCCGCGATCTCCCCGGAGAACGGGTGGTGGGTCCAGTCCGCCGCGTTGGCCGGTACGACGTCGGTGTGGCCGTGGATGAGCAGGGCCGGCCGGGACCGGTCCTCGCCCTCGATGCGCGCCACGGTGGAGGCGCGTCCCTTGTGCGACTCGAAGATCTGCGGCTCCAGCCCCACCTCGGCGAGCTTCTCGGCGACGTACTCGGCGGCCTTGCGTTCGCCGGGTCCCGAGTGGTCGCCGAAGTTGCTGGTGTCGATCTGGATGAGTTCGCGACAGAGGTCCACGACCTCGTCCTCGCCGGTGACGCCCTTGGTCGTGTCCGTCCCGCTCACGGTCTACCTCCCACTGTTCCTGCTGGTGGTCCTCCCCCATCCTCTCCCTCCCACCCGGTGCGCCCCAAGACCGGCCGGGGTCCGTCACACACCGTTCACGCGGCGACAGGGGGTGATCGGCCACCCCCGAAAGCCTGGTAATGTTTTCCTCGTCGCCACGGGGGGAACCCCGCGCGACAGACACCTTGTCCGGGTGGCGGAATGGCAGACGCGCTAGCTTGAGGTGCTAGTGCCCTTTATCGGGCGTGGGGGTTCAAGTCCCCCCTCGGACACTCGTTGTTTTGCCGCTGAAACCCCACTTCATGTGGGGTTTTCTGCTTTCTCCCCCCGTTCTTCCCTCCGCCGTTCCCCCCTGCTCTCCGGCTTCCGTCGGCTTCGGCTGCTTTCCGGGGCTGCGGCGTGACCATGCCAGCCCGTCCCGGCATGATGGTGCTGCCCGTGCAGGGCAGGGAATGCCGTGAAAGATGGAGGGCGCGTGTCACGCCAGGTACTGACGGTCTGCCCGGAGGGCACCGAGGGCTTTCGGACGATCGGAGAGGCACTGGCGAGGGCGCGCACCGGCGCCGTGATCAGTGTGCGTCCCGGGATCTACGAGGAGAACCTCGTCGTCGTCACCCGGGTCACCATCGTGGCCGAGCAGTCGCGGGGCACGGTGGAGATACGCCCGCGCCGTGGCAGCGTGCTCACGCTCAAGGCCGACGCGGTGATGCTCACCGACCTGGTGCTGCGCGGCCGTGACGAGGAACTGCCCGCCGTGGACGCCGCCCGGGGGCAGGTCGCGATGGACGGCTGCGATGTCACCGGCGCCGCCTGGGCGGCCGTACTGGCCCGGGGTACCGGCTCGCTGGCGATGCGCGACTGCCGGGTGAGCAGTCCGGCCGGGGCCGGGGTGGTGGTCACCTCGACCGTGGAGAGTTCGGTGGACTCCTGCACGATCGAGCACCTGGGCACCTCCGGGGTGGTCATCGGCGAGCGCGGCCGGGTCACGGTGCGCGGCTGCACCATCCGGGACGCCCGGGGCAACGGCGTACTCGCCAACGGGGACGCGCAGGGGTCCATAGAGGAGTGCGACATATCCTCCACCGACAAGCCGTCCATCGCGCTGGAGGAGCACTGCACGACCCAGGTGGTGCGCACGGTCGTGCACGACACCTCCATCGGCGTCCATCTGACCAGCTCCTCGCGCACGGTCCTGGAGGAACTCCGGGTCACCGCGACCAGCGGCCCGGGCATCGTCGTCTCGCACGGCAGCGACCCGCTGCTGCGCCGCTGCCGCACCGCCCGTACCGAGGGCAACGGCCTGCTGATCACCGACCGGGCGCGCGGCACCTACGAGGACTGCTGGCTGGACACCTCCCAGGCCCCCGCACTGCGCGTGGCCGGGTCCGCCTCCCCCACGCTGACCTCGCTGACCGTGCGGGACTGTGCGGCGACGGGTGTGCTCCTTGAGGAGGAGTCCACCGCCGAGCTGGACCGGCTGGACGTAGTCGACGCCGCCGGGGCCGGTATCTGTGTGCGCACCGGCGCCAATCCCATGCTGCGCCGGGCCAGGGTCAGCGGTTCGGGCGGCCATGGTGTGGAGGCCGTCAAGGACGGGCGGGGCCGGCTGGAGGACAGCGAGATCGACCGGGCCGGCGGCGCGGGCGTCCACGTCGAGAGCGACGGGAACCTGTACCTCGGCGGCACCAACGTCCTCGCCGCGACGGGCGTGGGCCTGATGGTGGCTGCGGGCGGCAGCGCCACCGCCCGCGACTGCGACTTCCGTGAGCCGGGCGGCGACGGTGTCCTCGTCGACGCGGAGGGCGAACTCACGGCGACCCGGGTCAAGGTGAACTCCGCCGGTGAGAACGGTGTGTTGGTGCGGGAGGGTGGCCGTGCCTCTCTCAACGCCTGTGAGATCGGCGGGAGTTCGAAGGACGGCCTGCGGGTCGAGAGCACCGCGCCGGTGTCGGTCGTCAACTGTGTGGTGCGCGACAACAAGGGTGGCGGTCTGATCCAGACCCAGCAGGGCGACCGGCTCGCCGTCGAGGGGCTCAGCAGCAACGGCAACGGCCAGCGGGACGCCTGGGGTTACGGCGACAGCGAGGGCACCGACCCCGCCGGTACCGCACCGGCCGGCGGCGGCGCGGCGGGCGACACCGGTCCGCTCGCCGAACTGGAGGCGCTGATCGGCCTGTCCAACGTCAAGCAGCAGGTCCGTACGCTCGTCAACCTGACCCAGCTGGCGCAGCGCCGCGCCCAACTCGGCATGTCCGCCCCGCCGATGAGCCGCCATCTGGTCTTCGCGGGCCCGCCCGGTACCGGTAAGACGACGGTGGCCCGGCTCTACGGCACCATCCTGGCCCAACTGGGCGCGCTGCGCTCCGGGCACCTGGTCGAGGTCTCACGGGCCGACCTCGTCGCCCAGGTCATCGGCGGTACGGCGATCAAGGCGACCGAGGCGTTCAACCGGGCGCTGGGCGGCGTGCTGTTCATCGACGAGGCGTACACCCTGACGGCGGACAGCGGGAGTTCGGGGGCCGACTTCGGGCGGGAGGCGGTCGACACCCTGCTCAAGCTGATGGAGGACCACCGCGAGGACGTGGTCGTCGTAGCGGCCGGGTACTCGGGCGAGATGCAGTCGTTCCTGGGCTCCAACCCGGGTCTGGCGTCCCGGTTCTCACGGACCGTCGAGTTCGAGAACTACTCGGTGCCGGAGCTGGTCGCGATCATGGAGAGCATGTGCGTCCGCCACCAGTACGAACTGGGCGAGGGCACGGGCGCCGCGCTCGCCACGCACTTCGAACGCATGCCGAAGGACGCCACGTTCGGCAACGGCCGCGCGGCCCGGCAGGTCTTCGAGGAGATGGTCGACCGGCAGGCCGTACGGCTGGCCACGCTGGCGGAGGTGGGCGAGCGGGACCTGTCGCTGCTGCTGCCGGAGGACGTGGGCGCGGAGGCCGCAGCGGCTGCGGCGGCGGGCGAGGACGGGGCTGTCCCCTCGCGCAGCGACGCGCTGTCCCGGCTCGGCGACATGGTGGGCCTGGCGGCCGTCAAACGCGATGTCACCGACCTCGTCAACCTCCTCTCCACCGCCCGCCAGCGCGAGGCGGCAGGCCTGCCCGCGCCCCGGATCAGCCACCACCTCGTCTTCAGCGGCCCGCCCGGCACCGGCAAGACGACGGTCGCCCGGCTCTACGGCGAACTCCTGGTCTCCCTCGGGGTGCTGCCGCGCGGGCAGCTGGTGGAGGTGTCCCGGGCGGACCTCGTCGGACGGTACGTGGGACACACCGCGCAGCTCACCCGCGAGGTCTTCGAACGGGCCCTGGGGGGCGTGCTGTTCATCGACGAGGCGTACACGCTGACGCCCGCGGGGTCGGGCTCCGGGTCCGACTTCGGGCAGGAGGCCGTCGACACGCTGCTCAAGCTGATGGAGGACCACCGGGAGCAGGTCGTGGTGATCGTCGCGGGCTACACCCGCGAGATGCAGGGCTTCATGGCCTCCAACCCCGGCCTGTCGTCCCGCTTTTCGCGGCGCGTCGAGTTCGCGGACTACTCGTCCGACGAGCTGGTCACGATCGTACGGATGCATGCGGACAGCGCGGGCTACGAGTGCGGGCCGGGGACCGGGGCGTTGCTGCGGGAGTACTTCGACGCGCTGCCGAGGGACCGCTCGTTCGGCAACGCGCGGCTGGCACGGCAGGTGTTGGAGGGCATGATGACGCGGCAGGCGGGGCGGGTCAGCGCGATGGCTGCGCCGGGGCTGGACGATCTGCGGTTGCTGGTGCCGGGGGATGTGCCTCGGGTGGGGTGAGGGGTCCCAACTGGGGTGAGGTACGCGCGGGTTGTGGTGGGGTGTCTGCGGGTGGGGGGCTTCTGCGTCGTGAGGGTGCGGTGCGTGGGTCCCAACTGGGGTGAGGTGCGCGTGGGTTGTCGTGGGGTGTCTGCGGGTGGGGGGCTTCTGCGCCGCGAGGGTGCCGTGCGTGGGCCTCAACTGGGTTGAGGTGCGCGCGGGTTGTCGTGCAGTGTCTGCGGGGTGGGGCTTCTGCGTTGTGAGAGTGCGGTGCGTGGGTCCCAACTGGGTTGATGTACGCGGGGGTTGTCGTGGGGCCTCTGTGGGTGGGGGGCTTCTGCGCCATAGGATTCGGTTCATGCGTCGCCCCCGTCTTCGTCCGGCCCGGACGTTCGCCGTGCTTCTGCCTCTGGTTCTGCTCGCTGCTCCGGCTGCCTCCGCCGCGGACGGTTCGCCGGTGCGGCTGCCCGTGATGCCGTCCCGGCTCGATGCCGACGACGCCTGCACCGGGGGCTCCGCCGAGCGGGCCACCTCCGTGCCGTGGGAGCAGCAGAGCCTGCAGCTGCCGCGCGCGTGGCAGTTCTCGGCCGGCGCCGGGGTGACCGTGGCGGTCGTGGACACCGGGGTGTGGCAGTCGTTCAGGGCGGCCTGGCGCAGGAGGGTCTCGTGGAAAGTCGGGGACGCCTC